>WQSW01000003.1 GCA_009787695.1 Treponema sp. | reverse complement strand
ACGAAGATCGTCTTGGAAAAAAGATAGAAGATGTGGCAAGCGGATTGTTCACGAATCGAATGGGCGCTTTATTGCAGTCATTAAAAAACGGAACTGTCTTTCATGAAACATTAAATTCACAAGAACATAACGCCAAAATGATTGTTTTAACCCGTCCGTTTAATATCGGAAACGACGAAGACACATGGATGGCTGTAACTGTCGTTCCGTATAACACAGTGATGGCGCAGGTTCAGCAAATGACGATGGTTTTAATGATACTCGGTGTTCTAATCTTGGCAGTTATTACTGTTATTATCTTTTTTGTAGCCCGTTCCATTACAGCTCCAATAAAATCTATGGAGTCAGTCCTTGAGTTTATCGGCAACGGAGATTTTACTCATGCTATTGATGTAAAAACCAATGATGAAATCGGCAATATGAGCCGTCTTCTTAATTCCACACTTGATAAAATAAAGCAGTTAATACAGACAATAAAAACTGAGGCGACAGAACTGTCCAAAGTGGGCACAGATTTATCATCTAACATGACCGAGACCGCCGCAGCGATAAACGAAATCACCGCTAATATTCAAAGCATAAAGGGAAGAACTATCAATCAAAGCGCCAGCGTTTCAGAAACTAACGCCACTATGGAACAGATTACAATTAATATCGGCAAACTCAATGAGCAGGTAGAAAGACAGACTGCCTCAGTTTCTCAATCCTCTTCCGCTATTGAGCAGATGCTTGCCAATGTTCAGTCGGTTACTAACACCCTTATGAAAAACAAGGAAAATGTTATCTCTCTTACAGCCGCTTCAGATGTCGGGCGCAACAGCTTGCAGGATGTAGCGCAGGACATACAGGAAATTACCCGCGAATCTGAAGGCTTATTGGAAATAAACTCTGTTATGGAAAATATCGCAAGCCAAACCAACTTGCTTTCGATGAACGCCGCCATTGAAGCCGCGCACGCAGGAGAAGCGGGAAAAGGCTTTGCTGTAGTAGCGGCAGAAATCCGCAAGCTTGCAGAAAATTCATCCGCGCAATCCAAAACTATCAGTACTGTTCTTAAAAAGATTAAAGCATCTATCGATAAGATTACACAATCAACAAATGACGTTCTTCAAAAATTTGAAACAATTGACGAGCATATAAAAACCGTTTCTGAACAGGAAGAAAATATCCGTAACGCAATGGAAGAACAAAGTCAGGGAAGCAAACAGGTATTGGAAGCCGTAGGAAGCCTTAACGATATTACCCAGCACGTAAAGAGCGAGTCAGAAGAAATGCGCACAGGTTCTTCGGAAGTTATTAAAGAAGGCAAAAACCTTGAGATTATTACACAGGAAATCACAGGCGGTATGAACGAAATGGCGACAGGTGCAGATCAAATTAATATCGCGGTACACCAGGTTAATGAATTAGCGGGAATAAATCATGAAAAAGTCAGTACATTGATGACGGAAGTTTCAAAGTTTAAAGTTGTGTAGCCGTTTTAATTATATAGGTTTTTTACAAAATAATTACGCGTACCGTATTAACAGGATTTAAACTCTGCAAAGGCAGACCTGCAACAAGAACGATTTTTTCCGAAACTTTTGCAATTCCTGTATCCAGTGCTGCTTTAATTGAGTTTTCGATCTTGCTTTCTGTTTTATCTACGATTGGCGCATAACACGGATATACTCCCCAGTATAATTGCATTTCCCTTATTACGCGATCATAGTACGTAATGGCAAGTATGCATTGTTTAGGTCTGTACGCGCTTAAAAGGCGGGCAGTGTTTCCGCTGAGTGTCGGCGTTACAATCGCTTTGGCGTCTACCTCTGAAGAGATTTCAACTCCATAATGCGACATGATTTTTCCGAGAGCTTCGCGCGGTTTACGTTCTTCACAAAGACATTCAAAACGTATGCTTTTTATATGACGAAGGAATTCTTCCGACTCTTCTACAGTGCGTGCAATCTTATCCATTGTTTTTACAGATTCAACAGGGTAAGCGCCGATTGTCGTCTCCCCTGAAAGCATGATAGCGTCTGTCCCGTCAAAAATTGCATTTGCTACATCCGTAAGTTCCGCGCGTGTCGGGCGCGGATTTACAATCATTGATTCCAGCATCTGCGTTGCGGTAATAACGGGTTTGCCCGCTTTTCTGCATTCGCTGATTATATTTTTTTGTACTAACGGAATTTGTTCTGTGGGAAGCTGTACACCTAAGTCTCCGCGTGCCACCATCACTCCGTCTGCAGCTTGCGCTATTCCTTTTATGTTTTCTACTCCGTCGCCGCATTCAATTTTTGCAATAACCTTTATTGATGAGTTAAGGCTTTTTAAATATTCTTTTATTTCTGTAACTTCATGCGGAAAACTTAAAAAACTTGCGGCGATAAAATCAACATCCATTTTTACGCCGAAAGCGATATCTTCTTTATCTTTCTCGCTCATAATCGGGAGACCTGCATGAACACCAAGAAGATTTACATTTTTTCTACTGCCTATAACAGCGGTATTATTTGCACGGCAATTTATTATACCGCCATTTACACCTAACACTTCCAGATCAAGAAGCCCGTCTGCAATAAGAATATGATTCCCGCTCTGTAATTTTTTATGCGCTTCTTTCCATGAGATAGAAATACATGCAGGGTTATTATCTTTTGCTGCAATGGTTTTGCAATCATCAACTGTTACAGAAACAAGATCATCCTTGTTGATAGTCACCTTTCCGTCATTTTCCACTAAACCTGTTCGTATTTCAGGACCTTTGGTATCCAGTAAAATAGCGATAGGAATTCCCAGCTCGCCTGAGACTTTCTTTATGTTTTCTATTTTTTCTCTATGTTCTTCATGCGTGCCATGTGAAAAATTAAAACGGGCGACATTCATCCCTGCAAGGATTAACTCGCGGATAACATTCTCATCAGAGGATGCAGGTCCTATAGAGCATACAATCTTTGTTTTTCTTATTTGCATATTTAAATTATATTATTACTTGATAAAATTGTAAATAAATAGTCTTTTTAACTCACAGCATTATTGAATAAGAAAGCTATTTATTATAAACTACCATCATGTCAGATAGGGTATTCACAGTTCTTGACCTAATCGATCTTGATCTTAAGGAACACAACTCTCTTAATCTGCGTTGTATCGGCGGCAGGAAAGGGCTTGGCAGACAAATTGATATTCCTGACCTAAACCGCCCGATGGGGGCGATTATGGGTTTTTTTGAGGACTTTGCATACCAAAGAATACAACTTTTCGGGCGCGGGGAAGTGGCTTTTTTACGCAAGCTTGAAAAAGACGGTAAAACCGACACCTTTAAAGAAATGTTCAATTACCCCATGCCTTGCTGCATTTTTACCCATAGTGCAAGCCCGCACAAGGACTTTTTTGAAATTGCAGAAAAATCGCAATGCCCTATTTTACAGACCGATTTAGGTTCGGCGGATTTTTCTGCCAGGATTATGCGCCTCCTTTCAAGGATTTTCTCTCCGCGTATAACTGTTCACGGCGTGCTTGTTGAAGTTTTCGGTCTTGGAATTTTAATTCAAGGTGAGTCGGGCGTAGGCAAGAGCGAGACAGCGCTCGAACTTATTCACAGAGGTCACAGGCTTGTAGCAGACGATGTTGTAGAAATTAATTGTATTTACGGAAATACATTGATGGGTGCGGGTGCAAATAAAATAATCGGGCATCATATGGAAATAAGAGGTCCCGGCATCATCAATATTACACATTTATTCGGAGTAAGAGCTATCAGAGAACGCAAGGAAGTACAGCTTGTTGTAGAACTTGAAGAGTGGATTTCCAATAAAGATTATGACAGATTAGGAGCGGAAGATCATACAGTAGAGTTGTTAGGTGTAAATATTCCGAAACTTGTTGTCCCTGTAAAACCGGGAAGGAATATTCCCATAATTATTGAAACTGCGGCAATGAATGAACGTCTTAAATCAATGGGTTATCATGCTGCAAAAGAATTCAATAAAAATATATTAAAGTGGATCGAAAGCGATGCTGCACGATCTGTATTCTTTGGCCATGATGACGTAATTTAAGGAATTAAAATGACTGAACAAAAGGTTAAAGTTGTAAACAGAGCAGGTATTCACGCACGCCCCTCAGCAATTCTTGTACAAAACACAAAAAATTTTAAATCAAGTATTTTCTTTCAGAAAGGATCAACAAAAATAAACGCAAAATCCATTATGGGTATTATTACTTTAGGAGCAGGTTACGGATCAGAAATAACAATTTATGCCGACGGTGAAGATGAAGAACAAGCGGTAGAAATATTAGTTAAACTTTTCGAATCCAAATTCGAAGAAGAATAAAAGGAAGGCTGCAATTAAGATTGCGGCAATTAGATTGCTATGAAAACAGTCAAAACAGGTCCTGATTATTCAATTATTAAAGTTAGAACTTTAATTCTTATTTATTCACTGCTTTGTTTTCTAACTCTTATTTTTTCACGCAATTTTTTTATAGAAACGCTGGGCGGAAATGTTCCCGATACTTTAAACCTGATTGTTTTTTTTACTATCCCTGCCGTTTTATTAATAATACTCGGTATTTCTGCTTTTCAGCTTTTAACAGATTTTTTATTCCGCCGGCCCGGAGGAAAATTCAATGTAAGGCTTTTGGCATACTTCGCAATAATTGTCATTTTTTCTGTAACACCCATAACTGTAATGACAAGTTCCGCTTTGTATGAAATTGTGCGCTTCTGGCATAATATAGACGCATACACAGCAAACAGAGCGGCTAACAGTTTTATTGCGGATAATTATTCGCATCATCTTGAACATTTTGAATCAATAATAAAGCAATCAAACTTTTCAAACCCTTTACCGAAAGACATTGCTTCTGTTCAGGTTTTCCGCTATACAGACGGCAATTGGGTTGAATATAATTTTACAGGCGATGAAGAATTTAATTTGTCTTCCCCGCCTATAAACGAAACAGGTTTTCCTATTAGAGAGATGCCAAGAGATTTCGGGACTATCCGTTATGTGCAAAGAATGTCACAAAACACATTGCGTGTTATTAATTATAATTTAGGAACAGATTTTGACAAAGGAAAAGCGGCGCTTGAAAACCAAATTGAACATTTTGATCAAATAAATCTATTACGAAAAAATTTACGTCCTCTTTTAATTTACTATTACGCTGTTTTTTTCCTTCCTACTTTGCTTATGACAGCTATTATTGCAATTTCTTTTACAAGAAGAATTACACACCCTATTATCGCATTAACAGAAGCAACTCAAAAAGTTGCAGAAGGAAATTTTTCAATTCAAATACTTACGCGCCGCAATGATGAATTAGGCACTCTTATTAAATCGTTTAACTCGATGGTACAAGACCTTGAAAAATCGCGCGAAGCAATTGTAAGAAACGAAAAAATATCTATTTGGCAAAATATGGCTCAGCAGCTTGCACATGAAATTAAAAATCCTCTTACACCTATAAAATTATCTGCAGAACGGGTGCTTCGCAGATGGCGAAACGAACCTGAAAAAATCGGAGAAATAATTGAAAGTTCGATGATGGCTATTATTCAGGAAACAGAAGGGCTATCTGCACTTCTTAATGAATTCAGAACATTGTCAAAACCAATGGAGCCGTCTAAATCAAATACGGAATTAAGCGAACCTCTAAACGAAGCTATCATTTCTTATTCAAGTTCATATCCGAATGTTACTTTTGATATTTCTCACATAAAAAAAGATATACTGATAAAAATCGATAAGCATCGTCTTGCACAAATTATTACTAATCTTATTATTAATGCAATTGATGCAATGAACGGAACAGGTTCGATAGAGATAAGAACCGATCTTGTAAAAAAACGCGAAGTTTGTTATTGTAGGATAAGTGTAAAAGATTCCGGAAATGGAATCGGAAAAGAGGAAAGCCGTTTAATTTTTACTCCGTATTTTACTACAAAAGAATCAGGTACAGGCTTGGGGCTGCCGATTGTTGAACGGATTGTAAATGATCACGGCGGCGCGATTTGGTTTGATTCGGCAGAAGGTATAGGAACTACATTTTATATCGATCTGCCGGCAGAAAAAACGGAAGATACACAAACGGAGTTTTCATAGTGCCTTCAATATTAATAATCGATGATGAACCCGGTATCAGACTAACCCTTTCTTCCATCCTTGAAGACGAAAAGTATAAAGTTTTTACATCAGAAGATGCGCTTGCAGGTATTGAAACTTTAAAACGTGAAGTTATCGATATAATTTTTTTAGATGTTCTGTTACCAAAACTCGGCGGCATTGAAGCGCTGGAAAGAATTCATAAGGAATGGACTCTTGTTGAAATCGTTATGATTTCCGGTCATGCCAATATTGATATGGCTGTCCGAGCTGTAAAATCAGGGGCTTTTGATTTTTTAGAAAAACCTCTGTCGCTTGAAAAAGTTCTTACAGTTTGCAGAAATGCTCTTGCAATCAGAAAGTTACGCGAAGAAAATAAAACCTTAAAAAAAATCAGCCACTTTGCAAGTGAAGATATAATTGGAACAAGCGTTCTTATCAGAAATATACGCGAAATTATTAAACAAGCGGCGGAAAGCGATGCGCGCATTTTAATAACAGGAGAAAACGGAACAGGCAAAGAAGTTATCGCAAGAGCGATTCATCAATGTTCGCTTAGAGCAGACGGTCCTTTTATCGATGTCAACTGCGCGGCAATTCCGGAAAACTTAATTGAAAGCGAGCTTTTCGGACACGAAAAAGGCGCGTTTACAGATGCGGTGCAGATGCGAAAAGGGCGTTTTGAATTGGCTAAAAGCGGAACGCTATTTCTGGATGAAATCGGCGATATGAGTCTTTCCGCGCAAGCCAAAGTTTTGCGTGTCATTCAAGAACAAAAAATTGAACGTATCGGCGGCGAAAAAACAATAGAAACAGATGTACGCATCATCGCTGCAACTAATCAAGATTTGGATAAAGCCTGCGATGAAGGCAGATTCAGACAAGACCTTTTCTTCAGACTGAATGTAATCCCCATCTATGCACCGCCTCTTCGCAAACGTATTGAAGATATACCACTCTTGCTTATGGCTTTTCTTAATCAATCAAAAAGAGAAATTACTCTTGATGCAAGCGCATTGGAAGAACTAACTTCTCATGATTGGCCCGGCAATGTAAGGGAATTAAAAAATCTGGCAGAAAGAATTGCAATAATGCATCAGGGTAATTCCATAAACGGCGAAGAATTGATAAAATTACTTAATAAACGGGTTAAAAAACCTAAAAATACAGGGACGGAAATTGATAAGCTTGAAAGTAAGCTGGCTCTTTTTTTAGAACAAAGTTTTAATGAAGCAAAAGAAAATTTTGAAAAGTGTTATTTAGAGTTCCAACTTTTAAAAAATCATGGTATAATTTCCAAAACTGCGGAGGCTATCGGTATATACCCTAGCAATCTTCATGCTAAGCTAAAAAAATATCATATTACTGCAAAACAATAAATAAGAATGAGGTAGTTATGAAAGAATTGACAGAAAGACAAAAACAAGTACTTTCCTTTATCGCCGATTATATTAAAGAACATTCTTATCCTCCTGCAATAAGAGAAATTGCTGCACACTATTCAATTTCCGTTAAGGGGGCACATGATCACATAACAGCACTTAGAAAAAAAGGATATTTAAAACACACTGAAAAACGTCCGCGCACGATGGGGCTTACCCATACAAAACCGGAAACCAATACAGATATGGTCGAAATTCCTCTTCTGGGAAGCGTTGCCGCAGGTATACCGATTCTTGCGGAGGAAAATTTTGACGGGAACATCTTGCTTCACCGTTCGATGATAAAGAAAAATAAAAAATATTTTGCTTTAAAAGTAAAAGGCGACTCTATGTCTGGCGCAGGTATTTTAGAAGGTGATATTGCAATTATAGAAAAACAAAACACGGTGCGTGACGGTGATATTGCTGTCGCTGTTATTGATGAGGCTGCCGCTTTAAAACGCTTCTACAAAGAAAGCAATCGGATTAAATTGCAATCAGAAAATCCTTCATACCCTCCTATATACAGCTCTGAAGTGAAAATTTTGGGTAAACTTTCAAGTATTATTCGTACTTATTAATTTTTAATTTACAGGATTTGAAACAAATGGGTGCTTATATTTTTCTTGGTCCTGAACTGGGAAAAAAAAATGAAGCTGTAAAAGCGGTAAAAGAAAACATAGCGGGTAATGCAGAAGAATTTGTTTTTTATGCTGATGAAACTCCTGCAAGTACTATTGCAAACACACTTTTAAATCAAAGTTTGTTTTCTGATGCGCGTATAATTATTGTAAAAAATGCAGAGATAATTAAAAAAAAGGAAGATATCGATCTTCTTGTTTCGTGTACAAAAGACTTAGAAAAAAACACCGCTTTAATTTTTCTTTCTGATGAGATAAAACTTGCCGCAGGTTTTGACAACGCAAAAGCAAACAAGCAGGTTTTTTATGAAATGTTTGAAAGAGATAAAATTGATTGGCTGCGTTCATTCTTTAAAAAAGCCGGTTTTTATATTGAAAAGGACTGTATTGACACCATTTTAGAAATGGTAGAAAACAACACAGATGCATTAAGCCGTGAATGTTCCCGCCTTATTTCGTTTTTACCGAAAGGCAAGGAAATAAGCATTGATGACATTGAGAAGTGGCTTTCGCATAACAGAGAAGAATCCGCTTTTACGCTTTTCTCCCGTATTGCAAGAGGCGATTTATTAAAATCACTCGAATCTTTAAAAATTATGTTAGCCGCAAAAGAAAGCGCACAGAGTATCCTTGCAGGGCTTGCATGGTGTTACAGAAAGCTCGGTGATTACCTTTTATTAGCGGAAAACGGAAATGAAAACAACAGTTTTGAATTAAAAAAAATAGGTTTGTCATCTCCGACAACAAGAGATGATTATGCTGCCGCATCACGTATTTACAATGAAGAATCTGTAGAAAAATGCCTTGCTTTAACCGCACAATACGATATGTTACTGCGTTCTCCCGTCTCTGTTATGGAAAATATTTTATTAGACAGATACATTCTTGCTGTAATCAATACCGGCAAAAGAAAATATTAAATCTTTTTTATATATTCCTCTATATTTTTCACAGCTTCGTCAAAATCGCTGTGCAGTAAATATTCTGCAACTGTGCCAAACCATTCTTCTACTTCAGAACTCCATGTTTGATTTCTTAGTTCTGTAAGTATATCTTTAGCGGCTTTTTTATCAAATTCGATACAAGCATTTTTTATTACTAAAAGTTTCTCTTTTAATAATGTAAGATTTCCTTTTGCTTTAGTTTCATGGGATTTAACTTTATATTCAAATTTTTCTATAATTAAAAATAATTTTTCTAAAAAAAACGGGAGGTCTGTTAAAATAAGTTTAATGTTCTTATCACGCCCTGCCTGTTCAAGTTTTGCAGCATCTGCAGAAAGATTTACTTCGCCAACATTTGCAAGAGCGCTTTTAATCGCATGAATATTAATAACAAACGCTGAAATATCTTCATCGCTTCGGCATCTGTCTGTATATATCATTTCTAATATCTTCAATGTTTTTCTTGCATCCCTGACAAAGAATTCAGCTAACTGTAAATCTACAGAAGATTGAATAACACTGCCGCCGAATAATTTTTCTTTTTGCTTGCGCGCCGCTTGTACTACATCACTTGGCATTTTATCCCGTACCAATTTGTTCAATGTAATATTTAACTGGCGAATATCAATCGGTTTAGAAATAAAATCATCAAAACCGCTGTTAAGAAACATCTCCGCCTGCCCTGCAAGCGCGTTAGCCGTCAATGCTACTATCGGTTTCTTATAACCTAAATTGCGGATAATTTTTGTAGCTTCAATACCGTCCATTCCCGGCATCATATGATCCATAAAAATTATATCAAATAAACTACCCGATCTTATTTTATCAATTGCTTCAAAGGCGCTTGCCGCTGTATCAATTGATAAACCATAAGGTGCCATTAATCCCTTTGCAACATATAAATTTGTTTCAACATCATCGACAATTAAAACACGTCCGTAAGGCATAAATTCACGTTTAATTTGCACAGTTCTTATCTTTACGGTGTTTGCAAGATTAAGTTTCATTAAGTTATCTGCTAATTCTTTTCCGATTATTTCATCATCAATAGTTTGCTGAGGAAGATGAACTGTAAAAACAGAACCCATACCGGGTGTGCTTTCAATGTGAAGTTCTCCTTTCATAAGCCTGATTAAATTGCGCGTAATATTCATACCCAATCCTGTTCCTTCTGTTTTACGATTTGCCTCCATATTAAAACGGGAATATTCGCTGCCTAATTTACTTACCTGTTCGGCTGTCATACCTTGTCCTGTATCGCATACAGTAAAAACAATTGTTATATCATTTTGATCATTATTATTTATATTTGAATCGCGATTATTCAAACATGGTTCGCAGGATAATTTTAAAGTGACAGTTCCTTTATCTGTATATTTAAATGCATTAGAAAGCAGATTGTTTAATATCTGTTTAATACGCAATTCATCGCCTAAAAGCAAGACCGGTATATTCGCATCAACTTCAAGTTTAAAATCGATAGGTTTGCTTTCATAGCGCATAATATTTAATTGAACAGTGTCATGTATAAGGCTTGCAATATCATATTGGTCGGGAATTAAAGTAAGTTTACCGGCTTCTATTTTTGAAAGATCTAAAATATCATTAATGATACCCAGCAGTAAATCTCCTGAATTGTAAATTCTTTCAAGCGCTTCTTTTGTAACCTTAGGAAGCGAATCATCCTGCAGTTGAATTTCTGTAATACCTAAAATTGCATTCATAGGCGTACGTATTTCATGGCTCATCTTTGCAAGAAATTCACTTTTTGCTTTGCTGCTTTCTTCTGCAATTTCCGCTTTTCGCATTTCCGTTATTTTAGCCCGCTGTTCGCGCAAATCTCTGATATATTCTGTAACTGTAAATTTATTCTTGTGTTTAACGCGTACACAAATAATTTCTGCAGGAATTAACTCACCGTCTAATTTTTGATGCATCCATTCAAAGCGGCTGTAACCTTCTTCAAATGCTTTTCCGACAAGCTGTATCACTTTTTCTGATGATGGAATCCCGTCAGGCTGATATTCAGGGGATAACTGTTCAAATTTGCTGATAAACTCCTGTTTATCCTGCAATCCGAACATTTTAACTGTTTCCTGATTACAATCAATAAGAGTTGAATTGTTATCCCAAAAAATTGCGCATAAAGGAGCGGCATCGATCATTATTTGAGTGCGTTCGTCTGCCTCCCGCATTTTAATTGATTGAAGATTACGGTTTGCGGCAGTAGTCATCATTAATCCTGCCGATGTTAATATATTAATTTCTTCAGGCGGGAATGTCCTTTCATGACGGCAGTCATCAATACGGAAAAAACCCCAGAATTCGCTGTTTAAAAACATCGGGATCATAACTACAGATTTAATATCATAATAACCTAAAAAATCCCGATCTTCTTCTGATAACTGAGAAAGCGGACCGTTGATAACCTCGCCCTGAAGAAATAATGTTTCCCAATTTTTTTTCAAACGGTAAGGAAAATGCAAACCATACGGAACATCGCTGCATGTTTTTCCGTAATCACTGAGCCATTCGTATCTTAAAGCAAAGTGCAGATCGCCGCCAATTAATTCGTTACGCCAAATTTGAACGCGATCAACATCAAGGCATTTGCCTACAAGATCAAAACTTGCCATTAATGTTTTTTCAAAGGAAATAGTTTCATTGCCGGAGAGCAAAATAGTAGCCGCTGTATTTACAATATCCAGCAATCTGGCGCGCTGATCCATCTCTTTTATTATTTTTTTTACTTCGCGCAGATCGCGGGTATACCCAAGAATAATAAAATCGTCTTTAAATTTGTCGCGGATAAGCGTAACTTCGCAAGGAATAGGTTCTCCGTCTAACATTTGATGCAGCCATTCAAAACGGTGATATCCTGTCTCCATTGCTTTGTTAAAATTATAAACCAATATATTTTTTGACGGTGTACCGTCACTTTGAAATTCAGGAATTAAATCAAAGAACCTTAATTTGTATTCATCTTTACCGGACAATTTAAACATATCAACAGCATTTTGATTACATTCTATTACATTTTTATTTTTATCCCAGAATGTTACGCACATAGGAGTTGCGTTAAGCATAAGCTGGATACGTTCTTCTGAATTGGCTTTTTGTATTGAAGTATGCAGCATAAACCAAACAAGAAGAGATACAATAACAACACTTGAACCGGAAAATATTTGCAGATTGAAATTTCCATAATTATTAATAAATAGATAACAAAAAAATATTATCGTTGTTAATGCAAAGATCACAAGTATAACATTCACAATTCTGGTGATTATTTTTTTTGTTATCCGTATAAATGAACTCATTAGTCCTCACTCTTTTTGTATTAAACTAACTTTTTTCAAGTCAGCTCAATATTTTCTTATTATATATTTTAATCAAAATCATAAGGTTTTGCACCCAAAAGGGAAAAAAACCTAATTTAAAACAGATCATACTTTAAATATATGAAAATTTTAAAATGCCGGGCATAAATGATAAAAATAATTTGAAAAAATAAATATATCTTTTCTTTTAAAAATACAAAAAAGAATTTTTTAATAAATGAAATTTCTTCAAAATTGTATAAATTTCACTGAAATTAACTAACTAAAAAAAAATTTTAATTTTTTTCAATTTTTTTTCATTTTCGGTCAAGCGCCACGCATCTGCAACCCATATATAGTATCTATGAATTTTTTTACAAAATTTCATAGACCGGCGGCAGTCTGCCTCCGGAACTAATACGAGGAGGATTGTATGAACAATCTAAATTCAATCTTGATTGAAGGTAATTTGGTAAAAGACCCGTTACTTAGATCAACACCAAAAGGGACGCAGGTTTGCACAATGTGCATTGCGTCAAACCGCTTTTTTAAGCAAAACAACCAGGATGCAGGTTTCGAGAAAGAGGTTTCTTTCTTTGATGTGGAAACCTGGTCGAAACTCGCAGAGGCATGTTACGCAAAGGGCCGGAAAGGCAGAGGTGTGCGTGTTGTAGGCAGGTTGAAACAGGATCGTTGGAACAGTCCGGACGGCAAATTTCATTCGCGGGTTACCATTATTGCAGAGCATGTTGAATTTCGTCCCGATTTTAAAAAAGAATCGAGCCCTGTCTATGAAACAGAGCATGAAAACCTGCCTGTTTTGGCGGCTGAACCGGAAATTCTGTATGATAACACCGAAATTTTACAGGAAAGTGATGCAAAAACAAATAGGGAGTTAAATGAAGTATATGAATAATTTAAATTCAATTTTAATCGAAGGAAATTTGGTAAGAGATCCTTCTATCAGATCAACTGTTAGGGGAACGAATTTATGTTCTTTAAGAATAGCAACAAACCGCTATTATAAATTAAGCAATCAAGAGCCTGGTTTTGAAAAGGAGGTATCTTTTTTTGATGTAGAGGCTTGGGCGAAACTTGCAGAGGTGTGTTATTCCAAAGGCAAGAAAGGACGCGGTGTGCGTGTTGTAGGCAGATTAAAACAAAGCAGATGGAATGATACCGACGGTAAACCGCGATCGCGTGTTACAATTATTGCGGAACATGTAGAGTTCCGTCCGGATATAAAAAAGGAGGAAAATACAATTGCCGATACGGATGATCCATACGGCGATGAACAAAGTTTAAGAGCTTTAGAAGAAGAAAAAGAAATGGAGGCTGTAGTTTTTTAACACTTTAAACTTTTATTGCTATCCGGAAAAATGTTTTCCGGATAGCGATTGTTTGCGCTTGTAAAACTCTTTTATTTCCATAATTATGATTTTATGCAAAGAATTTATTAAATATTTCTCATTTTTACCCGTTTTCCTTGACGATTTTTCTTTTCATTTCCGTTTTTTTGTGATATTATTTTATATATAGACATTTGGGGGGAGAATTTATGAATTTTGATAAACTAGAAGAAACATTAAATTCATCAGAAGTCGTAGAAGAAGTGATAATTTTATCAAAAAAGGTTTTTAGTAAAAGCAGTGATGATGTACAAAAAGTCATCGAAATGTTTATAACAAAATCATATTTAATGGGAAAGCAAAACAAGGTTCAATCGGTTGATGACTAGAACGCAAGTATAAAACATGCAATATTTGAACGGAACTGCATTTGCCGTAACCATCCCGTATTTTTATCTGGCTTTAGGGTTAGGTGTTTTAGTAATCTGCGGCAACTGGCTGGTAACGGGAAGCGTTCAAATTGCGCGTCATTTTAAAATCAGTACACTGGTAGTCGGATTAACAATAGTAGCATATGTAACGTCCGCTCCGGAAATGTTTATCAGTATAGGAGCCGCTCTTAATAATTCGCATGATATTGCGCTTGGAAATGTCATCGGATCAAACATTGCAAATATCGCTTGTATTCTGGCAATTGTAGTGGTGATTTCTCCGATTCCAATCAGAAATAAGGCAATCGGTTTTGATTACTTAGTGATGTTTCTCGTAACAGTTCTGCTTTTGGTTTTTGGAATTAACGGTGTTATCGGATTATTTGAAGGCATAACCTTTGTACTTATTTTAATTGCTTACACAATATGGTCTGTGGCTAAATCAAAAAAATCTCAAGATGCAAAAACTATTGAGCCTGCAACCATGAAACCTGTTTTTGCAATATTATTAATTTTAGCCGCAGTCGTAGGTTTATATTTCAGTTCCGGTTGGTTTGTTAAAGGAGCGCGGGAAATTGCTCTTCAATGGGGAGTGAGTGAGCGCGTTATCGCTGTTTCAATTGTTGCAGTAGGGACAAGCGCGCCTGAGTTAGTATCATCATTAATCGCTGCTTTTAGAAAAGAGGCGGATCTTTCGATTGGAAACATCATCGGCTCGAATTTTTTTAAT
Source organism: Treponema sp. (assembly GCA_009787695.1). Classification (GTDB taxonomy): domain Bacteria; phylum Spirochaetota; class Spirochaetia; order Treponematales; family Breznakiellaceae; genus WQXQ01. The sequence continues at coordinate 86,984 of WQSW01000003.1, read as the reverse complement.
ATTGCAGGAGTTCTGGGCGTTACAACTATCGTCAGCCCGGTAAAGATCACAAACCTATCGTTGTTTTATACCGACATGATTTGGCTTTTCGGCGTTACAATCGCCCTATTACTTGCAATGATCCCCTTATCAAAAGGGAAACTTTCCCGCTGGGAAGGCTGCATTCTTCTGCTGATATTTTCAGTTTATATGTTTATTGTATATACAAAATAAAAATTGCAAAAAACAATTAATTCAGATATACTAAGAACAGAGAATAGAAGTGAAAAACGGTTTTTTTAATAATTTAAAATCAATTTTCCCGAAACAACTAATCGTAAAAATACCGCCTGAACTGCAAGAACAATTTGATGAGATTCAACTGCAAAACAGCATACAAAGAATCAGATTGCTAACAATAATCGCCATTCTTGGAAAAATAATCAATGTTGTTTTTCTGTATTTTACAAATGACAATTTAAGAAGCAACGGATTATTTGACCTTTTGGATTACAGTGAATTGGCAATAATAGTTTTATTCAACCTTGCGGTTATCTTTTTCAGGAAAAAAAATAAAAAAAGAATCTTATGGATATTATGTTATTTATTAATTGCCAGCGCTTATATTTTATATGAATTTACAATTAATTCGGCAGGAACAACTGATGAAATTCCGTTTATATTTTTTGTTACGATATTTTTATTTACAATTCTGCCTGATTTTAAACCTGTAGTATTTATAACATATGCAATTATATATCTTGGAGCGACAGCATATATTTTAATGATGAAAAATCAATCTTTTAATGATTTTTTCGGACTGCAATCGCATATTTTAAATATCTTTTTGTTTATCATTATAACTAAAATTTTATTATACAATTATAAAGTGCGAAGGTTTGTCAGCACATACGAAATAAATAAATTAAATGACAATCTTTTAGCGGCTAACAAAGAAATTGAAAATAAAAAAAATGAATTGCAGAATTATAATGATAACCTTGAAGAAATTGTCCTTAATAAAACAGAAACTATTGTAGAATTAAAAAATGCAGTAATGGAAACAATCGCTGAACTTGTTGAATGCAGAGACGGTTCGACAGGAGAGCATATTTCACGAACAAGCAGATATTTAAAATTTTTTACCAATGCCCTGCTTGCAAGCGGTTTATACAAAGAGCAGACAGCTTCATGGAATATTGAACAGATGGTATTATCGGCGCAGCTTCATGATGTCGGCAAGATAGCGATTGATGACAGCATATTACGCAAACCGGGAAAATTAACAGACGAAGAATTTAATACGATGAAAAAACATACGCTCTCAGGCGGTGAAATTATAAAAAAGATTCAAGAAAAAACAGGGGAGCGCGAATTTTTAGATTACGCTTTTATTTTTGCCGTTTATCATCATGAAAAGTGGGACGGCAAAGGTTATCCTTACGGTCTTGCAGGAGAGAAAATTCCCCTTCCCGCCCGCATAATGGCGATCATCGATGTTTACGATGCGCTAATTTCTGAAAGACCTTATAAAAAAGCATTCTCTCATGAAGAAGCGATCGGTATAATTAAAGACGGAAGAGGGACGCACTTTGATCCGTTACTGACGGATTTATTTGTTTCTGTTTTTGATAAATTTAACGATTTCACCTAACTGTTTGCAAACCAGATTTATAAATTAGATTCATTGACAACAGCATTGACTATAATTAAAAACGCAAATATAGTTTTAAAATGAAGCTATTATTATTTTTAATAATAATTTTCTTAACATTAACTTCATGTCAGGCATTAAGCGCAATCTAAAGGAAGATCGATATATATCAGCGGCGGCAACAGCCAAATTAATTATCAAAAGATAAGTTGCGACAATGAAGGTGAAATATTTATAATAAGATAATCTTATCTAAGTCACCGATTGCATAAAGCGGAATATCAAAAAGATTACCATGCTTATTATAATTTGCAAGCGAAGTTCTGATTTCAATCTTAGGTTTAAACTTTTCGCGATAGACAGAAAGACTTTTTGCTTTAAGATTGATAGAAGATTTTACCTCTATCGGAATAATTTCACTATTTAACTGTAAAATAAAATCGATTTCTGCTGTAGCGCTCTCATTTGTCCAATATGAAATTACAGTCTTTTTAAAATGTTTCATTTCCTGACAAACATATTGCTCTGTCAATGCGCCTTTGAATTCCGTAAACATTGCATCGCCTTCCAGAATAGTTTTTGCATCCAATCCTGAAATTGCAGATAACAAACCTATATCGCTCATAAATAATTTAAAAGCACCTGTATTAGCATAACCTTTTAACGGAAGAGCCGGTTTTGAAACTCTGTCAATCTTGTGTACAAGACCGCAGTTTTCAAGCCAGCCTAGTGCTGTTTCAAAAGATGAGGATGTCGCATTTTTATGCGCGTTTTTGTAAATAAATTTTTTATTTTCTCTTGAAAGCTGTGCCGGAATGGAGTTCCATATAAGGAGAGTTTTTTGAAGATCGCTGACAGGAATATGTTTTGAAAAATCATTTTGATATGCATCTAAAATATCATTTTGAATATTACGCGCAAGATTAAAATCGCGGTTTTTTGAAAATTCTTTTACCACTTCCGGCATACCGCCTGTAAAAAAATACATTTTAAGAAAATAAATTAATTTATCTTTAAATACATTTATCAATTTCCAATCGCGGCTTTTAACAAGGTCGTTTAACTTTTCTTCACCTGCCGCCAGTAAAAATTCCGAGAAATTTAACGGATACAGATTCATAAACTCAACTTTGCCGACCGGAAAAGAAACGCCTTCATGCAAAGATACTCCAAGCAAACTTCCAGCCGCGATAATATCGTATTCGGGAGCGTTTTCATTAAAGTATTTTAACGAAGTTATCGCATTCGGGCATTCCTGTATTTCATCAAAAATTATCAATGTATTTTTCGGATCGATTTTTTTACCTGTTTCCAGTTCCAACCCTGTCAAAATCCTCTTGATATCCATGTCGGCAGAAAATAACTCATGCAGCTTGGGATTTTTCTCAAACAAAATATATGCGGTGTTATTATAAAAATTACTGCCGAATTCCTTCATAAGCCAGGTTTTGCCAACCTGCCTGACCCCATGAAGAATGAGCGGTTTTTTATTTGGTTTTTCTTTCCATTCTTTTAATGAATCAAGAAGGTTTCTCTTCATATTGATAACTATACCATATTCATTGGCAAAAAACAATATAAATCAGTTTTTTCGTTTGTAAAAACTGATAAAAAGCCGTTTTTTCATTGGCAAAAACGTAAAAATACTGGTTTTTTCGTTGGAAAAAGATTAAAAACCGCTACACTTGCTTATACTTCTTCATAAACACTTCCAGCCTGCGCATTGCATCTGTAAGTGTCGCCTTGTCAGGCAGGAAAACAATGCGGAAATGATCGGGAGCATTCCAGTTAAAACCTGTGCCGTGAACAAGGAGCAGGCGCTGATCGCGTAAAAGATCAAACATGAACTTTACGTCATCTGTTATGTTAAAGCGTTTTATATCAACTTTTGGGAAACAATAAAGAGCGCCTTTGGGTTTTTTCACAGATAAGCCGGGAATTTCATTTACCATATTGTATGCGGTATCTCTCTGCTCAAGCAATCTGCCTCCGGGAAGAATTAAATCTTTAATACTTTGATATCCGCCCAACGCTGTTTGGATTCCCATTTGCGAAGGCATATTCGGACACAAACGCATGTTTGCAAGCATATCAAGACCTTCAACATAATCTTCCGCACATTTTTTTTCTCCCGAAAGAACCATCCAGCCTGATCGGAAACCTGCCGCACGCCATGCTTTTGAAAGACCGTCAAAACTGATCGTCAGAACGTCAGATGCAATTGTTGACATTGGTATATGTACAGCGCCGTCATATGTTATGCGTCCGTAAATTTCATCAGCGTATATAATCAGATTGTTCTCTCTTGCAATTTGAGCGATGCCTTCAAGTATTTGACGATCATAAACCGCGCCTGTGGGGTTATTAGGATTGATAACAACTATCGCCTTTGTTTTTTCCGTAACTTTAGAACGGATGTCGTTAAGGTCCGGATTCCAGTCCGATGATTCATCGCAAAGATAATGAACCGCCCTTCCTCCCGAAAGAGTAACGGCGGCTGTCCACAAAGGGTAGTCCGGCATTGGGATAAGCACCTCATCGTTTGAATCGAGGAGCGCCTGCATCGACATGGAAATAAGTTCGCTTACTCCGTTGCCGATAAAAATATCGTCAATCCTGACATCCATAACTCCTTTGGATTGAAAATCCTGCATTACAGCTTTTCGCGCCGCAAAAAGACCGCGTGAATCGCCGTAGGACTGAGCGTTGGGCAGATTCGTAATTATATCGTGAACAATTTCGTCAGGAGCATACAGACCAAAGGCGGCAGGGCTTCCTATATTAAGTTTAATAATTTTATAACCTTCTTCTTCAAGCCGTTTCGCTTCTTTAAGAACAGGTCCTCGTATTTCGTAACAAACATTTTCCAGCTTTGTTGACTTATTTATTTTTTTCATGATTACCTCAATTAATTAACGGTTAGAAATTAATATTTATTTATTGGCGGGAGGGGAACCATCGCCGTTTTGGCTCATTTCTGAAAAAAGCCATGTTCCCGCTTCATCAATATATTTTCTGATAATGGCTATGTGAATCTCACCGCCGGATTTATTAACTTCTTTTTGCCAGTTTTCTTTTTTCTTAAACAATTTAATAACACGTTCTTTGCCGCTTTGCGCGGCGGCAAGGCACTCAACATGATTCTCGCAATTTTTAATAATTGTGTTATTTAAGAAATACGCTGAAAGCCCTGTAATAAAAGCGTCTTTGGCAGAAACTGCAAGAGACTTGAATTCAGGCTCTGCCATTTTAAATGTCCCTGCGAGCAACTGTATAAAACCATAAAACCAGCGCAGCCATTGCTTGTCGTTTTCTTTAATTTGGCACTTTTTATTCTTGCTTTTATCGATAAATGTTTTGAAAAAAGCCGCCGCTTCGGGGCGGTTACCGCTTAAAACCCTTGCCGCACCGAAAACAAGGATATTTTTCTCAACAACAGAGGGTTTTGCCAGTATTGCCTTGCCTTCCAGTTTTAAAACAGAGGCATAATCGGTAATTACAAGGTAAGAACTTGCCAAAAGCCTTACATTTCGGTAATTATACCGTCTTTTAATATAAATTTTTTGTTCTAAATAATACGCTAAAGCGGGCCAATCCTCTCTTTCCAGAAGCGAAAGAAGCCGATAATTATAGAAGAAAAATATACTCACACCGCCAAGGAGTAAGAACATGAACAGTAATAAAGGTAATGTTAGTTGCCGGAAATTAATGATGAAATCCGGTCCTGCCGTGAGCATCGGCACAAATAAGGTTACCAGAATAATAACTGTGATGATTATGCTAAACGCAATAAGCAGATATTTGAATTTCAAGACAAACGCTCCTATAATTACTTATAATAAGAATAAAAGAAAGATTACATTACGTCAATCTAAGAAAAAGCAGGGATATATAGAATGAATAGTTATGCTGTTAAAGAAATAGAATCCGACAGTTTCTTCTCTAAACCGGTCTATCTTAACGAAGCAGAGCAGCAAGCGGCTTTTGTGATTACCGCTCCTGAAATGCCTTTTACAGAGGAGTTAATTAATCTTCTTGATAAATGGAAATTTAACACCGTTATCAGCGAAGGCGAACCGCGAAAGGATTTTAACGCGTCAAAGAAACCTGAGGAAACTGAGTCCACAGCGGTAATAGATGAAGAAAATCTTGCCGCTTTTTCACAGCAGCAGGATTCTGAAAAATTGGAAAACGCTATAAAATTTTATGCCAATTTTATTGCCTTTGTAGAGAAAATTTTTATTAAAGCCTCTATATCCAATGAATTGGAATTTAAAGAAGTAACAGAAAAAATAAGGGATACGATCGAATACATAAAAGAAGACAGGCGTTTTTTAATGAGAGTTCTAAAAAATATTGAGGCTGCGGAGGATAAAAATTATCTTGCAATCCATTCGGTTCGATCAACAATAATAGCGATTATTATCGGGACATATATAAAACTGCCTAACCACAGATTGATTGACCTTGGAGTCGCAGCCCTTATGCATGAAGCGGGAATGTTAAAATTACCGCAAAATATTTATCTTAGCCAAAGAGCGCTGACACCTGCTGAGCAGAAAGCGATTATCTCTCATCCTATACTCGGTTACAGTCTGTTAAAATCGCTCGATTTTCCGCTCGCTATCTGTCTTGCCGCCCTTGAACACCATGAACGCGAGAATGCAACAGGTTATCCAAGACGTTTAACAAGCGATAAAATCAGCCTTTATTCAAAAATAATCGCTGTCGCCTGCTCGTATGAAGCGCTCAGTTCAAAAAGGCCCCATAAGGAAGCAAAAGACGGCTATACGGGAATGCTGGAACTTTTAAAAAATGAAGGTAAACAATACGATGAAACAATAGTCAGGGCGCTGGTTCTTTCTTTATCGATTTACCCAATCGGTCTTTATGTGCTATTATCTAATGGTAAGAAAGGGCAGGTTGTCGACATCAATCCTGAAAACCCGCGCTTCCCTATCGTACAAATTTTTGGAGAGGTAACACCGGACGGTAAAGTTAAAACTATGCAAACAAAAGCAAATGTGCTGACAATCGTACGGCCTCTTAACAAGACGGAGATAAATAACTAAAAATGGATGTCCCATTATCAAAAATAATATTATTTTCCGCAGCAAGTTTTTTATTTATATTGATAAGCGGAGTTTTTATACTCTTCGATTCTGCTCTTAATAAGTGCAGAAAAACCCGCTTGGAAAAAGAAAAACATAAACGCTATCAAAATGTATTAAAAATTTTAGATAATACACCTGACAGTTTTAAATGGGCGGGAAATTTATCTCTAGCCTGCCGTTTATGGAGCAGCATACTTAAAGTAATTTCAATTTTAGTAAGCGCTGTTTTAATTACAATGCTTTTTGTTGATATAATTTTTTCCAATTCAAGCAGAATATTATTATCCACAGTTCTTTACGCATTGATTATGGGTATCCTTATAACATTACTCGGCGATGCGCTTCCAAAATTAATTTCTCGCATAAATCCAGAAAAAATTACAGCGGCTCTTTTACCGTTTATGAAAATCCTTGCCGTTCCCATGATGCCTTTTACCTTACCGTCTTTGAAATTTAAATCATTCTTTAAAAACACATTTAAAGATAATATTGATGACAGCATAACGGAAGATGAACTGCGTGATGCCCTAATTGAAGGGGAAAAATCCGGCATTGTAGAAAGCAAAGAACGCACTATGGTGGAAGGCGTTTTTTATTTGGGCGACCGCACTGTCGGCGCATTTATGACTCACCGATCTGAAATTGAATGGCTTGATATAAATACATCTTACAATGAGATAAAAGAAAAAGCGCTTTTACACCGCAGCCAAAGATGCTTCCCCGTTGTTGACGGAAACCCAGATCAAATTGCAGGCGCCGTTTATCTGGAAGACATCATCCTTGACCTTTCGCAGCCAAAACCTCAGGGTTTGCGTGCAATTATGAAGAAGGCGCAGTTTGTCCCGGAAACAATGACAGCGTTAAAATCCTTTGAATCATTTAAAGAGGGACAGGTAGACTTTCTATTTGTCATGGACGAATACGGAGGGCTTGCAGGTATAATTTCCATCAGAGCGTTGGTTGAAGAAATAGTAGGAGAACTTTCCGCGCCTGTCGCTCATGAAGAGCCGATAATCCGGCAGGAAGACGGCAGCTGGCTTGCAGACGGCACTCTTAACATTGACGATGCGCTTCAAGCGCTCTCGCTTACAAGGCATGATGAAGAGGGTGACTTCCACACGCTTGCAGGGCTAATCCTTAACCTTGCAGGGGAACTGCCGAGTGTCGGCGACAGCTTTGAGTATCAAGGTTATAAATTTATAGTAGTAGATAAAGACGGAAACAGAATCGACAAACTGATGATTAAAAAAATCGAAAATTAATTTTACCACCCGAATGAAAAAACAGCTTTCTCGTTATAATCTTTTTCCGGGGTTGCAGTACACTGCGGAAAGTTTACTTGATTGGGCGTATCAGGGAAATGCTGAGTCTCAAGACAGAAGCCTGAAAATTTTCTGTAAACGGAACCTTGTTTGCCGGCAACATCATTTAAATGAGTCCCTGTATAAAACTGAACACCGGGTTGTGTTGTAAAAACCTTCACGGAGCGTCCGGAAACAGAGTCAAACACTTCAGCGCATGGGCGTATTTTTTTGGGATTGCCGTCTATAGCATAGCAATGATCAAAACCTTTAAAAGATTTTTTTGCAATGCCGATTGGCTTACGCGATCTAAAATCAAAAGCGGTATTCGTAACAGGAAGAAGCCTGCCTGTCGGGATATTAAACTTATCAACCTCAACATAAGACGAACAATGTAAAACAAGCGAATGAGAAAGGATATCACCCTTCCCTTCCCCTGCTAAATTAAAATACGCATGATTTGTTAAATTAACAGGACAGGGCGCATCAGTTTTCGCGCTGTAATCACAAATAATTTCGTTAGATTTGGTAAGCCCGTAACTTACAACAGCTTTTAAATTACCGGGAAAACCGCCTTCACCCTCAGGGCTCTCAAGCTCGAAGCGTACATATACACCTTCATTTTCCACATACTCATCAGATTTCCAAATAAGTTTATCAAAACCTCTAAACCCAGAATGGAGGGTATTATGCCCTTCATTCGCTTCGATATTGTGCGTCTTGCCGCCCAGTTTAAAAGACGCGCCTTTGATACGGTTGGCAAAACGCCCCACTGTTACACCTATGTATGGATTATTATTTAAATAACCGTGTAAATCTGAATAACCGAGCAGAATATCATCTTTGATACCTTTGCCGGAGGGAACAATCAAACTTGTCCATGTTGCGCCGAAATTCGTCAGAGAAAATTTTAAATCCCCTGCATAAAGCGTATAAAGTTTAACCTTCTTTCCGTTGGAAAGAACACCAAATGTCTTTTCCTTTATTTCCATTGAAAGATTATACACTTGCCCTATAGATACACGCAAGGTATAATATAAAAACCTTTATATCAGGAGAGAGTTATGAAAAAAATTACCGCTCTATTATTTTTTATATTGATGACAGCCGTTTGTTTCGCGCAGGCGAACGACCCTGTACTCGGCTATTGGCTAAGTGTAGATGAAAAAACCAACAAAGTGACGGCAGGATGGCAAATCTACCTTGAAAACGGCGTATTATTTGGAAGGATAGTCTCATTGGCAGACGAACCGAGGGGAACGCTTGCAACAGAGTGCAATGCCAGTTACCGCAACTTCCCGCTACCCGGCAGAGTAAATCAAATGGAAGTGGCTGGACCTCCCTGGATTTTCGGTCTTACAAAACACACATCCGGCGAGTGGAGGGGCGGCAATATCATAGACCCTGCAAGCGGCAATATGTATATCTGCAAAATCATACACCGCCCTGCTGACGGCAGACGGTATCAGGTAGAAACACTTGAAATGCGCGGCGAGATAGGGCTCGGCATCGGACGCAGTCAATTCTGGCGCAGATCGACAGAAGCGGAAGCAAGTAATCTTTGGCCCTAATCTTCTGGTTTTAAAGTTTTAATTTTAAACTATAGAATTTCTTTCTGCATAAATTTTTTCTATTTCTTCCAGAGTGAAGCCTTGTTTAAGAAGTGTAATCACTTCTGTCCTGCCTTCAATTCTGCCTTTTTCTTCGGAAGTAAGTAAATCGGAGATTCTGTCGGTCTCTGCCATTCTGCGGCTTCTGTATCTTGCGCGTTCATGTTCGTCTTTGCTTATCTCTTGCAATAATTCTTTCGCCATACCTATCTCCTCCTTAACTTTAATTATATCATTGATTAGTTTTTTATGCATTGGATCCGGCACGAATTTTATAAATAAAGACCACATTTCAAATGATGACAGGTCTTCTACTGGTTTCATTAATATGTTATTCATTTTACTTAATTCGATTATAACCATATTGAGCTGGTCTGTAAGCAGTGTGCCGTCTGCTGTCCTTAGCGAGAACCTGTTTATAAAATTATTAAGAGAAGGAAATACTGTGTAAGTGCAGAATGTCGCTTGATATGTTTTTACCAATTCAAAATATTTTACCCCTCTTGATTTCTGCGAAGAATGTAAGTCTGTTAAATAATAAGTGTACTTGTTTATAAAGTTAGATAATTCATTGTTTAATTCCACTGTTCTGTGACAATGCATTTCTACATCTACTTGGTCTCCTGTTTCAATCGTACAATTAACATCGAAGCGTTCCGCTTTTTCATCGATGTCCATTGACGGCAGTTCATTGCCTCGAATCTGCACGTCAACAACTTTGCGCTCAATTACGGCAGATACGATGTCGATTAAAATTCTCTTCGCGTTCGGGTGGGTGAGCAGTACTTTGAAAATTCTGTCATCGGAAGGCGGAAGTATTTCCGGTTCTATTTGTAAGTCAGCCATTTTTATCTCCTCTGGGAGCTGTTCCCCATGACAGTGATTATTTGTAACACTGTCTGATAGATTTAACTCTCACAAGAAAGTTATAGCTATATATGGCTTACAGATGCGTGGCGATTGACCGAAAAGAGAAAAAAGTTTGAAAAATTAAATGTTTTTTCCCTCTCTGTACACGGTCAACCGGTGGGTCTCATGCGGGAAAAACTTTGCAAGAGTCTGCGTATGGAAACTTATTAACTAAAACCTCAACCTGATACGCGCACTGCAATTAAAGTATCTTCCTCTAAGTCCATATAAATCTTTAAAAGGCTGAAGTTCATCAGGTGGTATCGGACCTAATTCGCCGCGGTTGCCGTCGTTGTGAAATAAATCCCTGTCAAGAGGGACTTGCGCGGTGATTGTCAGAACCGCTCCCTGAAACAAGTCGTGATTAAAAGTTATTGCAGGCGTGAAAGAAATATCGTCAAAGCAAGAAATGAGCGCGATGTTCATATTTGTAAAATCGTTGAACCTTATTGTGAAGCCTGTGTATAAATAATTGTTGTTGGAAAATTCAAAAGCGGTTGAAGAAGATTTTCCATTATATAAATATTCAGCCATTACAATTAAATCCCCTCCAAAGAAGGAATAATCTGCTCCCGCACTGAGGGAAAGACCTTCCTCCTTTGTCCCTGCGTCGTGGTTGTAAGTATAAAGCGCATCCATTACAAAACCAATTTCTAAATCCGCTTTGACAGAAAGTCCGAAACGGTGAAGACCGTAATAAGAATTGGAAGAAGAAGTTCGTATGGGAATTTCAAAAGAGTAAAGCCCTTGAACGCTTGCCTTTTCCCAGTGCTTATCAACAGAGAGACCGAAGAACGAACCTTCTCCGTTACGGGCAGAAGCGTCGCGGGGTGCGGCAAAAAAAGTTAAGAGTTTAAGTTCGTCAACAGGAAACCATGAAAGGGAGGCGCCGAGAACTGCGCGGGGACGGGCATCTGGCTTTAAAGGGTTTCGCGGATTGAGAAAATCTGAAGACCCCCACACTTGAGCGTAACCGAAAGGCATACGCATCAGCCCGCCTTCAAAGTCTGTGTGCTCTCCGTTGAGGCGGAAGTAGAGACGCTCTATTTCAACAGCAGCGAAAAAATTTTGCCCCGCTACATAAGATGTAACACTTAGAGGAGATGACGCTCCATGTAATGCCAGCATTTGTGCATTCGCCGCATAGTCTCCTGCAGCGGCAATTAGATTCACCGCGCCGTAAACTGTTCCTTTATCGCGCAGTTTGGATTGAAAGCGAATATTCGCGAACTCTTCAATCCCAAAGGAAAATGCAGGCGAATCTCCCGCACCGGCTTGCAAGGAGACAGTAGAATCTAAAATACCGGAGATGGTAATCTGCGCGGACAATCCGCTGAGGGCAACTAAAAAAAGTATTAAACCAAAAATATTTTTTTTCATGATATCTCCAATTCCGGCGTTTAATAATTTATTTCTCGCCAAGACGCAAAGGATCGCAAAGAACGCCAAGATAATTTTCCTAGAATATCTAGAGTTAAATAAAATATATCAAAGTAAAACTTTGCGTTCTTAGCGTTACTTGGCGCCTTTGCGATAAAAATTTAAATTTACCTCTCTAGATTTCTCTGACTGAAAATTGAATCCGCTATGGGTCTGTCCAGTACTACGTTCTTCATTACAAAGATGGTTCTTGAGTCCCTTCGCATCAGGTCGCGCATTTCTCCTTCAACCGGGAAGCGCTTGCCGTTTATTACTTCTACCCTTCGCAGTTGGTACTCTTTTAGTTTCACTCCTGAAAGAGCGAAAAGTTCGTAACGCAGCAGATCGCCGTTCTCTTTGTCGATCCACAGTTTGCGGGTAGGGTAACTTTCTGTCCTTCTTTTTGCAGTAAGCGTAAGAACCCATGCGTCGCGTCCGCTGATCGTTTCCGATCCTGAGATGACAGGATCGTAACGGCTGCCTAAGGTTTCATTGTTGAGAGTGTCTTCGTAGGACATATCAGAACCCATCATGGATTCTTTTAACATGTGTCCGGATATCAGCATTACTTCTTCGGTATCGGGAGAGTAAACAAAAAGCCTGCCGTCCCTTCTTAAATACCTTGTCCCCCTGTCTTCTGCATTTGTAAACTCAATGAAGCTGTGAGTGTTTCCCCTCCCCCATACTTTCATTACCTTAACAAAGCGCCGCCCTCCATGTTCAATAATGATTTCGCCTTCATACTCAATGGTAGAATAAATCTCATTATTATCAACACGCCTGAGCAATTCTGCCGCGGATACATCCTGAGCACTAAGCGCACACGGAAAAAAAACTGCCGTTGTAAAAATAATTGACAATGCAAAAAATAAAACCTTTCCTTTCATTTAAAACCTCCAAAATATTTTTCATCTCTATTCTTTGTTATTCGTTTTTTTATCTCCGCAAGGCTTCGACAGGTTCTACAAAGGCGCTCTTCAGCGACGGGATCAATGTAAAGATAGACGCAACCACAACACCCATGATCCACGCTCTAAAAAGCAAGAGAGGGCTGAACTGGAAGAAGATCGCGTTGCTTAAAGGCATCTCAGCAAATTGGCTGCCGAATTGTTCCATCAATCTAACCGGGTAGTTTGCTAAAAGCCCCGTAATCATCCCGCCGATAACCACACCTGCAAGCGCGCCGAAAGCCGCCATGAAAATCGATTCAAAGAAAAACACTGTTACTATCTCCGCCCTTGTCATGCCGAGGCAGCCCATCATGCCGATTTCTTTTATACGTTCATGTATGATCATAACAACTGTATTGATGATAAGGAAACTCGCCACAATTAAAAAAACTAAAAAAAGTATAAAGTACAATGAACTTGCCGCTTGCATTATCGATACCCAGTAGTTATCAACCCATTCTGTGACGACGCTTCCCTCGCCTAAAATATTTTTCACGGCAGAAGCGATGGCGGCGGTTTGCAGGTCATCATCAGTATAGATGATCAAAGACTGAGTCCCTTCATCAAGCACTAATAAATTTTGAAGGCGTTCAATATCCATCACGATATAATTTTCATCTATCTTGATGTAATCAAAATTAAAAATGCCGACAACTTCCGGGCGTAAAAATTTTTCTGAATACTGAGCCGATATAGTCTTGAACAAAATCCTATCGCCGATAGTAAAACCCGACTTGTGAGAGAACACCCTGCCGATAGCGCATTCATTCGCACCCGGTTCCGGCCAGCGCCCTTCGATGAGACCGTCATCGCGGTTGGTCAGATTAAAATGATTCGCCGCCGTTTCATTTTTTATATCAAGCCCCCACAGCATTGCATGTTTGATCGTACTTTCATGCAAGGTTGCCATTGTAGTAATTCGGGGAAATACTTCCCGCACTCCCTGAATTGTTTTTATTTCTGCGGCAAGCTTCTTCCAGCTCTTTCCGTTTGCAACAGGATACTGCACAGGCATATATTCGCTCTCATTGTCATACTGAGACGACACAACTGCGATATGCCCCAGCTCATAGGTCTGCACCGTATCATTAATACTTTTGATCATCCCTTCTATCATTGATGAATAAATTACTATGAATAACACAGCTATCCCTACAGCGGTAAAACAAAAGAGCGTCCTTCTCATATTCCGCCAAATATTGCGGTAAGCGATCTTTATCAAAGTTCCTGTCCCGCCTTTTCTATATTCATTTGACATTTGTTACCTCCTTATTCAAAGCGCAAACTTTCTGTGATGGGTTTCTTCACAGCTCGCCGTGTCGGTAAAATCGCAACAAGAGATGAAAGCACTGTCGCCACGATCCCGGAACCGATGATCACGGAAATATTCCAAGTGCTGCGGAAGATTGCCGTTGTGCGAAAACCTATTCCGTCAGTCATCACTTCGCTTATCGCGCTAAAATCAAAACCGTGAACAACGACAGGGTAATTGATGATGCAACCGGCGGTTATTCCTAAAACCGAACCGATAAATCCAAGAAAACCCGCTTCCAGCATATAAGTGATGATCATCTGATTGTCTGTCATACCCATCGCCCTCATCATACCGATTTCTTTTGTGCGTTCAAGGATGGCAAGCAAAATTGTGTTTGAGATTCCAAGAAACGAAAGCAAAAGCAGAAGGAAGGCGATCATCTGCGGCATACCGATTTGGATCGCTTCGTAGCTCAAATAATCCGCCATGTACTCCTGCCAGGTTCTCACTCCGAGTTCGCTAGGGAATGAAAGTCCCATCGAAGCGAGACCGCGTTCCAATGCGGCAGTAATCGCTTCGCTGCTTTCGCTCTTTCCCGGAAGCTTCGAATCGGGAACACCTCTTTCACGGATGATCATCTCCGTAACAGCTCCTTCAAGCATCATGCCGGCTTCGTCCTGTAAAACATCAAGCGGAATAAAAGCTGTGTTGCCGTTGGGCAGAGGGGCGGGTGAATTGATAACGCCTGCCACTACCACATCAAAGGCTTGATTGATATGGTTCACCGCGCCTGAATAATCTGCGCGGATCATCGCGTCTAGTACTTTGGCAAGCGCCTCTTCGTCAGTCTCCATTAATAGATACGCCTTCATAAAGTCTTCATATTGATAGGCAGCTTCGATAACCGCCTTGTCTTCCTCGCGCAGAGCGGGAAATAACTCACCTTCCCACTTATCAGCTCTGATCAATTCAGGAGCGGCTTTAATGTCGATCACTGCATTGATGCGCACATCGTTGCGGCTGGTTGCGGCTATCATGTCCCAATAGCGGTCAAGTTCGGTTTTTGAAGCGCTTCTTTTTAACAGCATACGTTCATTGCCTTCGGTTGATTTTGTATCCTGAGGATCCCACATTCCCGGCTTTGCATTCGACACTTCATAAAGGGAGCGGACAAAGTCTGCTTCCGCGTTATTGTTTGAAATCGAAAGGATTAACTCCTCAAGCTCAAGCCGCAGAGGGCGGGTAGGGATTCCTACTTTTAATTTTTCCGCCGCTACAGTTCCGAGTGCGATTTCAAATTTTCCGTTATTAACAAAGCGCCCGAAATCAACATAGGGGACATAACGCATCACTTCCATTTCAGACGCAGGATCAACACCGTAGAACATAATCGGCGCAGAGCCTGATGCCGAATACAACGTGCCGGAGAAAGTATAACGCGGCGCACTTACATAGCCTTCGTTTTCCAAAGCTGTCTTATAGATTTGCCAGTCTTTAAAATTTTCATAACTGGGCATCTCGTCCTTTTTTTCAAAGTAAAGTTTGGTTTGAAGTTTAGCTGCTCCGATTTCAAAGTTGACGATATTCCTGCGCGACTCAATCGACATACCGCCAAGCCAGCAGTTAAGGAAGATATAAACCGCAACGCTGACCATGATCGCAAGCGAGGTAAGAATAGTCTTTACCTTGTGGCGTGCAAGATTACGGAGCGCGATTTTCTTTAATTCCCAAATACCGGAAAAAGTCATGACGCCTCCTTTACAGTGTCGCTTTCGATCTGCCCATCACGGATACGCACAAGACGGCGTGCATAGTCCATGACCATTTGATCGTGGGTAGAGAAAATGAATGTCGTCCCTTCGGACTTATTCAATTCCAGCATGAGTTCTAATATTTCGCGTCCTATAATTGAGTCGAGGTTTGCTGTAGGCTCGTCCGCTAAAATTAAAGCGGGCTTTTTTACAAGGGCTCGCGCAATAGCGACTCTCTGCTGCTGCCCGCCTGACATTTCCTTAGGGTGGCGTTTTTCCATTCCGTCAAGACCAACATCTTTTAAAACTTTTGCCGTGCGCTCTTTAATTTCCTTTTTACCTACACCCATCAAGGTAAGGGGGAAGGAAACATTTTCTTCAACAGAAAGCACAGGTATCAAATTGTAAGCCTGAAAAATAAAGCCGATACTGTGACGGCGAAGGAGAGCCAACTGAGTGCGGGACATAGCCGCAGTATCAGAGCCGCCGACAATGATGTTGCCGGAAGTGATCGTATCAAGGCAGCCTGCTAAGTGTAAGAAGGTAGATTTCCCGCTGCCCGAAGGTCCCGCGATGGCGGCAAATT
Organism: Treponema sp.; assembly: GCA_009787695.1. GTDB lineage: Bacteria > Spirochaetota > Spirochaetia > Treponematales > Breznakiellaceae > WQXQ01. Next base: position 70,456 of record WQSW01000003.1, on the reverse strand, counting down.
CTCCGCCTTGAAATTCCATGTTCACTCCGCGCAGGGCGTGAACTGTCTGTCCGTCTAAAGCGTAGTCTTTTACTACATTTTGCGCTTTTACTACTGTCATGATTGTAACCTCCTTTTAGCGCGGTTATATAACCGCGCAGTTAAATCGAAAATGAAACAAAGTTTCATTATTCCTCATCCTTTTTCATTCTTTTAACTTCATTCAAAGCCTTAAGGCCGAATATATCCTTAGTCTCAAGCTCCTCTGCAATTGAATTGGGAACGAGCATCATCGAGTTGCCCGCTTTTAACCCTTCATTCAATATGGAAAGAATCTTCAGCTTCATTGCAGGTTCATTTCGTAAGTAAATCTGCGCCGCCTCTTCAAGTTTACGGGCGATTTCAATTTCCGCTTCTGCAAGCAGGATGCGCCCTTTCTTTTCACGCTCTGCCTGAGCGACACGCGAAAGCGAATCCTGTAAAGCCTCCGGTATCTGAATATCTGTAATCTCGATATGAAGAACGGTTATCCCCCACTCGGTTGTCTTTTTATCAACATCTTCCTGTATCTGCTTTTCAATTATGTCGCTGCGTTCAAGGAAGGTAGAAAGATCGTGATTGGATATTGAGTTGCGAAGAGCAGTCTTAGAAGAAAGCACCACAGCGTCAACATAATTTTCAACTTCAAGAACAGCCTTCTGCGGATCCCACACCAGCCAGAAACAAATCGCATCGACATTTACAGTAACCGAGTCCCCTGTCAAAGTTTTCTGTGTTGAGAAATCGGAAACCCTGATACGGATATCTACGATTTGAGTAATCCTGTCGGCAAGGGGGATAAGAAAGAAAAGACCCGGACCCTTAACCTTACGGAATTTCCCGAAGCGCAGGACGATGGCGCGTTCCCATTCATCGGCTTTGCGGATCGAAAAAACCAAAAGAAAGACAACAATAAAAATTGCAAAGCCCGCCCACATCCCTTTTAAATCTTCGATGTGTAAAACCGCTTTTTCCGGTATGTGGTAAACAATCGAAATTACCGCCGCCGTTATAACAAGCACAATAAATCTGATAATAGCAAGTGTGTAATCTGTTTTTTTCTTCATAGGTTTGTCTCCTTAATATATGATTCGATCAATTTGATCAGTTCTTTGTTTTCTACGCCTAAATCCCGCAACTCCTGCACAAAGCGCCCTATCACCTCGCGCTTTTTTTTGTTAAGGCTGTCATCTTCCATTACAGGCTTCTTGTCGGAAATATAAGTGCCGCTGCCCACTTGGGTTTCCAGTATCCCCCGTATTTCCAGCTCGCTGTAAGCTCTTGCGATGGTGTTGGGGTTGGTTTTTAAATCAACCGCCAAAGACCGTATGGTCGGCAACTTATCGCCTCTTTTCATCCGCCCCGACAAGATTGCATACTCAATCTGCTGGATAATCTGCCTGTAAATCGGTGTCCCGTTTAAGGGGTCAAGTGAAAAATGGATTAACTCCTTTACAACAGATTGAGGCTTATCAGTTTTTGAATTTCTTGTTGTACTATTCATCTAGTACAATTCTAAGTGTACTAGTACAATATGTCAAGTGGTAAAATGAAAATTTTTTAGAAATTTTTCCGGAGAAATCTTGACAACTTAGTCCGGTATGGACTAAGTTTTAGTATGAAGAAAAAAAATAAAGAAAATGAACCTGTTGTAAAAGACCCTGAAGCAGAATATACGGTTCAAAAAAAGTCAAATCCTATTCAACCTAAAACAGAAATAGAAAAGAATACATTCTCAATTCATGAAGCAAAAACAAATCTTTCAAAGTTAGTAAAACGAGCGGCCGCTGGCGAGACTATTTATATCGGCAGCTTCGGCAAGCCTGAAGTAATGATAACTATGGCAGATCAGAGAAAAATAAATGCACAATTAAGAGCGGGTGCTTTGGGATGTATGAAACATATAAAACTTCCTGAAGGATGGGAAGATCCTGTTCCTGAGGAAATAATTGATATAATGATGTATAGTATGCAAGGATTGGAGGATTGGGATAAAAAATGATAAAATTTCTAATTGATACAAATATTTTAATTTGGTATTTCTGGGGTTCAAAACGGATAGATTCAATAAAAGAGATAATAGCATCAGAAAATTCTGATATTTATTTTAGCGAGGTTTCATTATGGGAAATAATGATAAAAATACGTGCTGAAAAATTAAATATAGATATTGATGAACTTCTGTTTTTTGCTAAAAAGCATGCGTTTATAGAATTACCTGTATCAAGCAAATTTAATAAAGTATATATGGAACTGGCAAAACATCACAAAGACCCATTTGACCATATGCTCCTCGCGCAAGCGATAACCTGCCCAATGCATTTTATAACAGGAGATGCGTTATTAGCAGATTATTCTTCGCTGGTGATGGTGATATAAGGCTGTTAAGCAGCATTATTTCAGCCTCATCTTATATTCCAACAACCTCAGCCCGGCACTTAACATTTTTTTGTTTTTAATTAAAAAAACTACAGGCAGTAATTTCCCTGTCGGTTTCATATCTTTAGCAATTGTTTTTATTTCATCATCTATATCTAATTCGTATACACCGGCTATAGTTTTTTCCGTAAAGAAAAATGATAATTTAAATCCTGTATTCCAAACAGAAAGCCATGCAAGATTTTTCTTTTTGTTTAATATTTTGCATAGCCATGATTTTCCGTCATTGTAATAATTCCATTCCGGAACTAAATTTAGTTCGCCGATTTTACTTAAAAATTCCATAAACCTTTTAAAGTTTTTCCCTAATGCGGTTTCCAGAACTTTATTGTTTGGTTTGATCATGGGGTCTGTTAGGATTTGGGTTTCCATGTTTTCCTTATATATTTAATTTATACATTCGTCAATATTTTCTATATGTTATAATCTCAAATCATAGATACTCTTATAATTTTCTTGACAAAGTGTATCAATTTTGATACACTAATAATATGCCTCAAAACTCGAATGTGAAAGTCTTAACTGTTTATTTCTACAAGTCCCATTCAGGTAATGAGCCTGTAAGAGATTGGCTTAAACTTAGGACACCGGATGAAAAAAAGGCAATTGGAGAAGATTTAAAGATGGTTGAATATTCCTGGCCTGTAGGTTATCCGCAGGTAGTCAAACTTGATAAAGACTTATGGGAGGTTAGAACGAATTTACCGCAAGGAATAAGCAGAATATTCTTTACAGTATGGGAGAGGTACATTGTTTTATTGCATAGTATTATTAAGAAAACCCAAAAAACGCCAAAGCAAGATTTAGAGACAGCAAAAAAAAGACGTAACAGAGTATTATCAGGAGGAAATGAAGATGAAAAATAAAGCAATTGGAAGTTCGTTTGATGACTTTCTTACTGAAGAAGGTATCGCTGATGAAGTTGAAGCTGGAGCAATAAAAAGAATGATCGCGTATCAATTACAGGAAGCTATCGAAAAAGAACATTTAACAAAAACTGCTTTGGCAGCCCAACTTTCTACTTCTCGTGCCGCAGTTAACAGACTGCTTGATCCTGAAAATGAATCTATCACTCTTTTAACCTTAATAAAAGCTGCAAATGTTTTAGGAAAAAAAGTGCGTCTTGAACTGGTGTAATTTATTATCCTTCTAAAAAAATATTTACACCTGAAACCCGTCCGCAATAACAGATATTTTTTGTATTGAAGATCGGGTTTTTACAGCCAGCTCGGAAACACCTTGCGCGCCGTTATTAATATTTTTAATACCGACGGACATTTCTTCCATTCTGGTCATAATTTCTCCGGCGTTGCTTTGCAGTGTATGAATTTCTTTCAGCATAATTGAACTGCTATGCCCTATTTCGCGCGAGCCGCCGGTAACTTTTTCTGTGTGTTCATTCATCGTCCGTAAATAACTAATTACTTGGCTTGCGCCGATTTTTTGCTCTCTTATTGCATTGTTTACTTCGTGAACCAGTTTGCCTGTATCGTTAATGCGGTTGGTCACATCAACAAAAGCGTTTGTTGATGCTTCGGAGTCTTTGACTATAAGGTCGATGGTTTTAACAATTTGTTTAAGCTCGCTGCCGATCTTTTTTGACTCCTCTGTCGAATTAATGGCAAGCTGGCGTATTTCATCAGCTACTACGGCGAATCCCTTGCCTGCATCTCCTGCGTGAGCCGCTTCGATTGCAGCGTTCATTGCTAAAAGGTTGGTTTTCGCGGCGATTGTTGCAATTATCTTATTTGCGTCTTGTAAATCTTGCGATTGCGATACTATTGTGCGGATACGCTCGGCACTTTCTTTCTGGATACGGCTTCCCTGCTCCGATGATTCTCCGACAGTTTTAAATTGCGACTCCATCCTTTCTGTCACTGAACTTATTGAAGTAATATTTCCAACCATTTGTTCAACTGCCGCAGATGCTTCGTTCATGCTGGTTGTTTGAACAGTAATCGATTCGTCCAATGCTTTTATGTTATCAGAAATCCGCTGTACTGCCTGCGACGAAGTATTTACGCTCTCCATTTGGCTCTTGGTCTTTATCAGTACCTGCTCTGATGCTACAGACATCTGCCCGACAGATGCCGCCATGCCGGATGCATTTTCTTCCAGACGGTTACCGACATGGATAAGGTTATCTTTCCCGCTCTTGATGTCATGAATGCCTTCGCTTAAATGATTGCAAAAAGTATTCACCATTCCGGTAATAGTGCCAAGTTCATCTACCGAACAAACCGTAATGCGCTTTCTTAAATCTTTTTGATCTGAAGAAAGATTTTCCAGCTGCTCAATGATTGATGTAAATAATACGGATGCGTTCTTTTTTAAAGTAATACATAAAATGGTGACACATAAAAAGACAATAATGATTGGAATCAAAAGTACCAGCCAATTGCTCCCTTGTAAATTTTGAAGACTTCCGCCGGCTTTGCCTATGCCGAGTAATGTTACAGAACAGGAAAATATCAATGCCATTAAAACAGCCGCTAATGGGATTATCATGGCTTTTAATTCCTGCCGGTTTTCACGAAGGTTTCTGGGATAGTCAGAAAAATTCCGCGCCATCAATGTGCCAGAAACCATACCGTCGCCGGATACATAGACAAAAGTGCCTACTAACATTCCAAAGGCAAGAGATGCCAGAAAAAGAGGTCCTTGCATTTCTGCCTGAATAGATAGATATTCTTTTTTAAAATAAACACAAGCAAGAAAAATTGCATGAATTACAACATTCAACGCTATCATTTTTATCGGAATTGCTCCGATTTTTTTAATTTTTTCCAAAAATACTTTTTCCTGATCGTTTCCGGAATCTGTCTTCTCAAAATAAGACTTGCTGAAACATTTAGCGTTTCGTCCTAAAACAACGCAGTAAACAATGAGGAAAAAAAGACCCGGAACACCGAGCTTAAAAACAAGCTGCGAAAATTTGATATCAAAATAGATTAGTAACAAAAAGTCTGCCGCTATTATGCTAATTCCAGTAAAAAAAACCAGCATCAAAAACGAAAATAGAAAATTAGTGTTTCTCATACTTACATCCTGTGTTTTTAATATATCTTTTTTATTTGTAAAAAGACTGATCTATTGCATTCTCTGCTAATTCATTACCTCTTCTCTGTCTGATAAAGTAATTTCCAAAACGCTGGTTTGATCCCCGCGCATTATTTCCACCTTTACAACATCACCGGGTTTGCATGCTTCGAGGGAAGCATAAAGGTCTGCCAATGAATTTGTCTTAAGGTTGTTTACAGATGTGATAATGTCACCGCCTATATAGATTACGCTGCGCCCGTATTGGACAGGCTCTGTTCCCTGACGCAAGCCCGCTCTTTCCGCAAGCCCTCCCCTGCGTGTGCGCGAAACAAGCAAGCCTGAATTAACAGGCAATCTTGCGTAACGGACAAGGCTTGGAAAAATTTGAACGACATTCGCGTCGATCCAGCCGCGGCGCACTTTTCCGAATTGGATAATTTCATTTACTACGCGCTTTGCTGTATTTACAGGAACGGCAAAGCCGATACCCACAGAGCCGCCTGACGGGGAATAAATCATCGTGTTGATGCCTATCATCCTTCCTTGAGTGTCGAGCAAGGGACCGCCTGAATTGCCGGGATTGATCGATGCATCAGTTTGAATCATGTCGCGTATGATGCGGTTACGCGATGTTTGAATCGGGCGGCCCAAACCGGAAACGATTCCCACAGTCAGCGTGCGTTCAAGGGCGAAGGGATTGCCGATTGCAAGAACCTTCTGCCCGACAAGAAGGTTAGAAGAATCGCCGTAAGGTATCGTCCTTAACTCCGTCCCCTGCGGCGGATCAAATTTTAAAACGGCGATGTCGTTTTCCGGGTCTACGCCGATTATTGTGCCTTCAAACTGACTGCCGTCTGCAAGATTGATAAAAACTCTGTGGGCGTTTTGAATCACATGGTTATTGGTAAGGACATAGCCCCTAATATCTATAATTGAACCTGAACCGGAACTGCCTTCCTGCGGGACAGGCTCCAAAAACCAGTTGATTGCCATAGTCTCGGTGGTAATATTTACAACAGCGGAATTTAACCGCTCATAAATAGCGATGTTTTCCCGCTCGCTTTCTGAATATTCAACAAGGTCTGATGTATTCAACGCGATTTGTTCAGATTGAAGCAATTTAAACTCATTTGATTGGTCGTTTTTGTTTTTTAAACTTATATCGGTATTTTCAATGTCAGCGCTTTTTACTTTCGGTTTAATCAATCCGAAGCCGATAGCAAACAGCAGAACAATAATGCCGCTTAATAAAGAAAATAAGATAACCTGACCGCGACTATACAGTTTCATATGTGCCTCCATCTTCATTTTAATGGATTTTTACCGATAATAGAAGCAGATATGTCTTTATTTTTAATATTTTTACTTTTTTTTGTAAGTTTTTCGCCTGTAAACGGGCTTGACCTGCCTGTATCGCGTATATCGGATGACTCGATTTTAAGAAATAACTTGAAAGATGCATGGTTTTTAGACACTGCAAGAAATGTTCTTGCAAGAAATCCAAGAATTGAATATCTGGAAACAGGCGAGAGAGTGCAGGTAAGCGCGACAGAAGGAAGAGAAGAGTTTATCGTTATAATTTCGCGGGAACAGATGAGCGGCATTGAACGCAGAGCCTCAGGGAATTTTCCCGGCTGGGCTCAAGGCTCATGGATGCTGACAAGACGCAAAGATACAGGAGCGGGTACATTAATCAGAATATTTTTACGAAGCGATCAAAACACCCATATTCAATTCCGTCCTTTTGATAACGAAAAATGCCTGATGGATGCTGTTGTTTACGGCGCATACCTTACACGTTCTTTGCCTGTCGCAGTTCCTTTTGAACGACTGTATACAATGCCGTTAAACGACATAATCAAACTGATAGAAGGAAAATTCCCTCTTAAATACTTTGAGCCCGATATCGCAATTTACAAAGATACACGTACTTTTATTTCTCTGGTTCGTGAAAAGATTATCGGTTTGCGCTTTGCAGATGACGGTGCAATTGACGAAAACGGAAATTATGTTTTAATAAAAACACTTCAGCAGCAAACGCCCTCTGCGGCAGGGCTTAACTGTTCGGGTTTTGCAAAATGGTTGATTGACGGTATGCTCCGTCCTGTAACAGGGAAAAGATTGCAAGTTACGCCGTTAAGCGCGCCTTTCGGAGACAGGGGGTCTTCGTTCACTGTAAATTGGGAAGAAAGGAAAGATGTTTTCTTCGGTCTTGATTGGATCAGAAATTTGGCGGCACAGGCGAATACGGTTTTACGCAGTCCTGCATACGGCGTTCTTGATGAATTTGAGATTCGCAATAATAATTTTTCTTTAATTAGAGTCAATCAGAACAGAACATTCATCGATCATACATATCCGGGTTTTCTGCCGGAAGCCGGCTATGGAATTGAAGGCTTGCGCCCTCTGCTCTACACTCTTGCTATTGAAGAACCTTACAGTTTTTATTTAGCGGCGGTTAATACCGAATTTTCCACACCAACATCTTTGCGCGGCACTCCCCGCCTGCGGCAATATTTTCACATAGCAGCTCTTGTCCCGTATTTTGATGAATATGGCACCTTTGGAATCGCAGTCTTTGAAAGCGCCGCCGAAACTTCGTTTAACGCATTCCGAAACCGCTATCCAAGACATTTTGTAAATTTAGTAAAGATTCCCGTCACAAACAGATTTGAACCTTAATAATGAATGGTGACAATCACCTTATTCACACCTTTTCCACACCCTTATTAAAATGTTATACTTTATAAATGCACACAAACATTAAAGGAGTTGCATTTGATCTCGACGGTACTCTTTATCCAAACTACCGTTTAAATACAAGACTTTTACCTTTTATTTTTAAAGAATTACGCATGCTTGCCGCTTTCGGTAAGGCAAGAAATATAATCCGCGCGGAACAGGAAAAAGACATCCTCCCCAAAGGCGATTTTTATCAGTATCAAGCGGAAATAACTGCGAAAATACTTTCAGTTAAGCCGGACCTTTTAAAAGAAAAAACAGATAGACTTATTTACAGAGGATGGGAACCGCTCTTTAAGGGTATTAAACTTTTTGATATGGTACATGAAACTTTAGATGCTTTGCGGAAAGCAGGATATAAATTAGGGCTTTTATCGGACTTTCCGCCGGAAACAAAATTAGAAAATCTGCACCTTTCAGGATATTGGGATGCCGTTCTTTGTTCCGAACATTGCGGTGCGCTTAAACCTCATCCTTTGTCATTTTTAAAACTTGCCGAAGCGATGTCTCTGCCTCCCGAACAGATCATCTATGTGGGAAACAGTCATCGGTATGATGTTATAGGAGCGGCAAGAGCGGGAATGAAAACTGCGTTGATTAAACCGATCTTGTCGTTAAATAAAAATAAGCCAAAACCTGACTTTTCTTTCCATAGCTATCGCCATTTCTTTGATTATATGTTACAGTAACCTATAGAAAGTATTATTCAGGGAGGGAGTATAATACTGATGTTCACAGTTGGAAATATAATAACGCTTGGGATCGTTTTATGCATCTTAGTCCTGTTCAGGCTGACAGATAAAAAATACCGCAATATTGAAAAGATCAAAAAATTCGTAGAAAAGTGTAAAGAAGAAATTTCCGTTTATGCCAAAGAAAAAGGAATGGCGGTAAAGAATTTCGGTATAGAGCTGGATGTTGAAAAAAGAGCTGCCGCCCAGTTAATGAAAGAGATTCAGCAATTAACAGAAGATGAGTTAGCAAAAAAATCAGAAGCAATAGCCCGAATTGAAGGACATATACAGGCTTTTGAATCATCACTTGAAGAATTGTTCGGAATGACAGACAGGGTTCAGGAAAATTTAAGCCGCATAAGAGATGAATCTGCTTTTGTAGACAGCACAAACAAAAAAATAAGCGAAACCAAAGATAAGCTGGAACAAGTTGAAAAAGCTCTGGAGGCTGCGGGCAGGAATCTTCAGGATACACAAGCGCGTCTTGAAAAACAGAATACGGAAACCATTGAACAAACAGCGGAAGATGTACTTGCATCTGCAAAATCATATGTTTCTGATTTTGAATCTACCGCCCGTTCTATCGAGGAAAAAGTTGAAGGGTACAGAGATGCCATTTTAAAAGTAGAAAGCGAGCGCGAAGCGGCTATTGCACATGACATGGAACAAATTAAAAAGCTTTTAAAAGATGTTCTTGAAAACGCCGGAAAACGCGCAGATAAGATGGAAGAAGCGGCTCTTGTTAAGTTACGCGAACAAGCAATGGAACGCGTCGATCAAATAAAAATATTCATTGAAGAAAAAATAAAAACATCGCAAGATATTTTAAAAACTGAGCAAACATCAATAACAGATAGATTAAAAATACTTCATGAAAAATGCAATACAGAAATTACAGAAATCGGCACAAAACAAAAAACTGTGTATCAAGATTGGTTAAAAAGTTCTGCAGAATTGAACGCTGCGGCAAAAAAACAAAAAGAAGATATTTTAGCTTCTCTTGCACGCCAGCAGGATGAAGTATCAAGTGCAATGACAAAAGAAAAAGAAGCAATTAATTCATCTTTACTGCAGCAGCAAAATGATTGGAAACAAAATTTACTTGAGTTAAAAAAATCTGCGGAAAAACAACGCAAAGAACTTGACACAAGTTTAAATTCTGCAAAAACAGAATTAAATCAATCGATTTTAGATTTACGCAATAAATCGCAGGCGGCAATTAAACAACAGCAGGACGATCTTGATGCATCTGTCAAATCGCAGCAAAAAGAAATTTTAACTTCTATGACAGAACTTAAAGAAAAATCCAACAATGCAGTTAAACAACAGCAACAAGAAACAAACGATGTTCTTGTACGTCTTAATTCACTGCTTGCAGAAATGCAGGGACAATCAAAAACAATACAAAAACAGCAGCAAGATGAACTTTCTGCAAGCCTTAAAGACGCAAAAGAAAAATCAAATACTATTATAAAGCAGCATCAGAGCGAACTTGCTTTAATACTTAATGAACTTAAAGAAGATTCAAAAAATTCCGTAACAACACAGCAAACAGAACTTTTTGCAACACTTAATGCGCTTAAAGAAAAATTAGAAACTACCGTTAAAACACAAGAAGACGAACTTTCCTCTGCACTTGGTGAGATGAAAACTAAATCGGATACCTCTATCAAAACACAGCAAGATGAACTTTCTTCGGTACTAAAAGCATTAAAAGAAAATTCTGAAAGTTCAATTAAAACACAACAGGACGAACTTTCCTCTGCACTTGGTGAGATGAAAACTAAATCGGATACCTCTATCAAAACACAGCAAGATGAACTTTCTTCGGTACTAAAAACATTAAAAGAAAATTCTGAAAGTTCAATTAAAACACAGCAGGACGAACTTTCCTCCGCACTTGGTGAAATGAAAATTAAATCGGATACCTCCGTTAAAACACAACAAGATGAACTTTCTTCTGTTCTAAGAACACTAAAAGAAAATTCCGGCAGCTTAATCAAAACACAGCAAGATGAACTTTCTTCGGTATTAAGAGCATTAAAAGAAAAATTAGAAACTACCGTTAAGACACAAGAAGACGAACTTTCCTCCGCACTTGGTGAAATGAAAATTAAATCGGATACCTCTATCAAAACACAGCAAGACGAACTTTCCTCCGCACTTAGTGAAATGAAAATTAAATCGGATGCCTCTGTTAAAACACAGCAAGATGAACTTTCTTCTGTTTTAAGAACACTAAAAGAAAATTCAGGCAGTTTAATTAAAACACAGCAAGACGAACTTTCTTCGGTACTAAGAGCATTAAAAGAAAAATTAGAAACTACCGTTAAGACACAAGAAGACGAACTTTCCTCCGCACTTGGTGAAATGAAAATAAAATCGGATACCTCTGTTAAAACTCAGCAAGATGAACTTTCTTCGGTACTAAGAGCATTAAAAGAAAATTCTGAAAGTTCAATTAAAACACAGCAAGACGAACTTTCTTCTTTACTTAAAGAAATTAAAACAAAATCTGATACGGCTGTCAGGCAGCATCAGCATGAAATTGATTCATCTTTAAAAGAAATAAAAGAAACTGCAAGTATCTCTTTCAATGCGCAGCAAGACGAACTTTCTTCCTCATTAAAAGAAATAAAACAAAAAACCGATGCAATTATTAAACAGCACCAAATCGATATTGATACCGCTATAAAAGACATTAAAGAAAAATCAAGTGCAGCGGTATCTAATCAGCAAAATGATATTACTGAAGCTCTTAACAGTCAATTTGAAGCATGGAAAACTCTTTGCAATAACACAGAAATAAGTATAGTTTCGGCTAACGAAAAGCGTCTTGATGATTTCAAAAAAACCTACGATGAGGCTGTAAGACGGCTTAACAGTCTTGCAGATGACGCCTCCTCTCTTGAAACAGAACTGCGTTACTCTATGGAAGAAGCGGTAACAAAAGTAAGAAAAGATTTTGCGTTATTCGAAAAAGAATCTGTAACAAACATGGATTCTGCCTCTTCCGCCTTTGATGCACAAGTTCAAATCCTGCAAAAAGAACTTGACGAAATGAATAAAGAACTTGACGGCATCAGACAGACAGCATACAACAATGTTTCAGAAAAACTCATTTCTTTTGAAAGCGAATTTACAGCAGAGCTTGGAAAACGCGCATCAGAAATGGGAAGGCAAATTGCAGACTGGCAGTCCGGTATACATGAACGCTTTATCAGCAGCGAAGATAAGCTTACAAATGATTGGAAGCTTGCAGAAGAACGCATCACATCTGATCAAAGAGAACTTGTCGCTGCAATGGGAGACAAATTAACAACCGATCTTGAAAGATTCAAACAAGAAGTATCTGCTTTTGAAATGGGCATAAGAGAAGAAATGCACAGCGTAGATGAAGCGCGTGCCGCATTTGCAAGTCAGTTAAAACAAGACTTGACGGAAATGCGTGTTTCTTCCGAGAACGAAGTAAAAACACAGGTAGGGAAGCATCAGATTACCATGCAGGAAATTCTGCGGGAAAAACAAAGAGAACTTGAAAAAGAAATTGAAGAAATTTCGCGTCATTGCAGCAACGAATACAGTGAACTTGAAGAAACTTCGCGTAACACCCGCCAATCTCTTGATGACTGGGAAATACAATATGCTGCAAGAATGCGCGAAATGGACGACACTCTGGAAAAACTCGGCAAATACAGCAGAGAAATTGCAGCCGAGAACGAAGAGCGTATTTCTCAATTCCGTTTAAATATAGAAGATATCCGCAGAGAACTTACCGAACAGAAAAAAATCCATGCGGAAACGGAAAATCTTAAAGAAGAGCTTGACAGGCGTATAGAAGAAAATAAAACAAACCTTGATCGATTGGAGCATCAAAAGACAGATATATTAAAACTTGAAAATGATCTTAACCATGTTAAACGTCTTGGAGACGACGTAAACAACAAGATGACAAGATTCCTCTCTGAAAACCGCCGCATCGAACTTATGGAAGAAAGGTTCGGCACTCTTATAAGAACTTCTGCAGAAGTTGAAGAAAAATTAAATCAAGTAACCTCATCAAATGATATTCTGCAGGCAGAACAAATTAAATTACGAAAACTTGAAGCTGCAATAAAAGAAACAGAAGAAAAATATCAGCGCATAGAAAAGAAGAACGATGTACTTGAAGAAACAACAGAAGGTATAGATCGAAACTTTAAATTATTGCAAAAAACTGAAACATCTATTAAGACAACAGAATCCATCATCACTTCGTTATCGGATCAATTTGACAGACTCCATGTATCAATAGCTGATATGGCGGCACAAAGTGACAAAGCGAATAACGCCATTGAAAAAATCGCGATCCTTGAAGATGCGCTTGCAAAAATTGAAGAGCGAATCACCGTTATGAATGTTGCCCGCGAATGGCTTGCAAATATTGAAACAAGACTGAATGCACTAAACAAAGAAGCAAAAGATTATGTCAATCTTGGAAAAGACCTTATCGACAGGGAAACCGGTAAGAAAAAAGCAAACGAAGGCGCGCCGCCTCCGATGGAACGCGATAACATCAGAAGACTCTGGGAACAAGGCTGGAAAGTTGAAGAAATTGCAAAGACAGTAGGCAGATCAATCGGTGAAGTTGAACTGACATTAGAGATAATTTCACGCGGATAAAAAACGCAGATTATGACAAAAGATGAATGGGATAAATACATAAAAGTAAGAGAGCAATTTCGCAAAATCACAGAAGAACTCATCAGCTCGCTTCCAAAATTAAAAAACATTCAGCAGCATTTTATTAACAGCAGGAACGAAAAGAATCATTACAAAGTTGAAACTCCTGTTGTGTATAACACGGCGTTAGACGATCTGACAATAAACGATGAGGTCAAATTGATATTGGTTGCGGATAATCCGGGACAGCGCGAACAAAAGTCAGAAAACAGACGCTACCTTGTCGGACCGTCAGGAAAAATAGCAAATAAGTTTTTTCAGAATAATCCCGCACTTAAAATTGATTTTTATAAAAATGTAATAATTTTAAATAAAACTCCAATCCATTCTCCGCGCACAATTGAATTGCGCCAACTTTGCCTGTTAGAAACAAACGGAAAAACCATTGCACAAGCAATTGAAGAATCCCAAAAAAAGATGGCATCACTTCTTGTCGGTTTTCATGAAGCGTTTAACTGCCCTGTATGGATAACAGGCTATTCAGAAATGCGGAAAAACGGGCTTTTTGAAAGCTATACAGAAAGTTTAAAATTGTTATACGCAAACAAGAGCGAACTATACAAACAGCTTTATATTTTCCGGCATTTTTCCATGAACCAATTTACCATCGATTTGAAACAACAATCCCTGCCGGGAGAAACCGTTTTAAAAACCCTTGCGCGGATAGGAACAGCCTATAAGCAGAGGATTTTGGGTTAAAATAACAATCCGAAAAAATATTTATAAAAAATTTTTCACTTTTTTTCATTTTCAGTCAAGCGTCACGCATCTGCAACCCATATATAGTATATCAATTTTTGGAGGTTGTTATGAAAAATCAAAAGTTTTGGTTTGTCTTTTTTATGGGGTTTCTTCTGACAGGATGCGCGGCATGTGTCATTAACGAAGAAGCAGGAGAGTCTTCCGGGTCTCAAACAAAGTTTGCAGAATCTCTTAGGTTGATGACATGGAATGTTCACAATCTTTTCGACGGAGAAGATAACGGTAATGAGTACGATGAATTTCTGCAATCATCAGGCTGGTCGGCGGAAAAATATCTTGGCAGGCTAAACACAATATCGGATGCGATTGGCAGAATCGATCCGCTGCCGGATATCATCATGTTGATGGAACTCGAATCGCTAAGAACAATTGAAGATATCGCTCATTCAATGAAGAGCGGTTATTCGTGGAGTCATTTTGCTTCTAATCCCGGCTCTGCAATAGGGTTAGGTGTAATGAGCCGTTATCCTTTAACGGAAATAAAAACTCACTCCATCAGCATTGATGATGATACAACTCCGCGCCCCGTACTCGAAGCAAGAGTAGAAATTGACACAGAAAATTTCGTTCTTTTTGTATGTCACTGGAAATCAAAAATTGGAGGCGATGCTGCTACAGAAAATATACGCAGAGCAAGCGCAAGAGTAATTTTAAGGCGTGTACGTGAATTGCAAAAAGAAAAGCCTGATCTTGGAATTATAATTGCAGGAGATTTAAATCTTAATTATGATGAATTTTACAGACAAAATGCATCGATGATCTGCGCACTTCTTCCTGATGATCCGTATTGCGCTCAATTAAGTTCCGGCATTCAAAAAGATTTTCTTGTTATCAGTAAAAATAAACCTCCCTTACCTGTTCATTTTCCAAATGATTCGATTGTATTTTACTCTCCTTGGATGAACGAACTTGAAAACGGCAGTTATTTTTACAAAAACGATTGGGAAACCATCGATCACTTTTTAATTTCTAATCATTTCTTTAATAATAAGGGGTTTGAATATGAAAAAACTGTGATAGTAAATTCCGCACCGTTTGCAAATGCAAGCGGTGTCCCTGTTGCATATAACACACGCTCAGGATTGGGGTTAAGCGATCATTTGCCGTTATTGTTAACTTTAAAATTTATTAATTGAACTGCGGTTTATACTTATCGGAAAACCCCATTGACTACATAGTAAAAGAAACTCAAAATTAAAATAGCATATGAAAATAAATTTAAAGGTGTTAGCTAAGGTTGCTGTAAATATATTTATTTGTTTACTGATACTTTCATCTTGTAAATCAACAAATAATATCCAAATAAAATATTTTACAGATTACGTAAAATATTTTGAAACAGAAGTATCTCCTGTAAAGGGTATTGTAATTACCGCACATGGCTTAAATACGAACCCTTCAAAAATGGGTGATGATAATACAGACGGAACACTTGTTAAATTGTTTTTAAAAGAAGGCTATAATGTTTACCGCATAGTACTGCCGGGACACGGCGGAACGATTGAAGAAATGCAAAATATTAATGCAAACGATTGGCTGAATTCGGCATATTTACAGTATCAAGAAGCTGCAGAAATTGCGAGAAAAAATAATCTCCCGATATATCTTGCTGCATTTTCACTTGGTGCGCTTGTTTATACAAATTTAATTCATAATAATGATGTTATTTTTTCAAAAATAATACTTTTCGCACCGGCTATTGCAATAAAAGGAATAGCCCGTACAGGTATTTTTACCGCAGATATTTTTCTTTCTGATAAATCAATAATTAAAAGCATAGCGCCGATTGAATATCAAGCACAAAAAGGAGTTTCAATTTCTGCATACAAAGCGCTTTTTGAATTGGAAAATAATTTATACAAAAGTGAATTTGCAAATTGTAATATTCCTGCATTAATTTTTATTAATCCTAAAGATGAATTAATCAATATTTCTAAATTAAGAAAAATTATTTCAAATTTTAATCTTTCTAATTGGAATATTGAAACTGTGACAAATACAAAAACTGAGTTTGCGAGCGCGGAAATTACACCAACTTATCATCATTTAATTATTGATGATAAGTGTGTATCACCTGCGGCATGGAATATAATTCGAGAAAAAATTATAAATTTTTTAGAATAATTGTTACATTAAAATAGAAGAATATGATATACTTTTGCTGAGGGGACTTTTGGGTAAGATAATTCAAGTAATTAAGGATTGGTTTCTTGCATTGACTGCTGTGCAGAAGCGGCAGTTGGCGCTTCTTTGCACAGGTGTTTTCACCCTGTTTCTTACTTTAGCGGTTTTAATATCATTATCAGCCAGAAAAACAGAAAAGCCCGCCGAAATTGAAAGAACTGAGATTATTTCTCCTATTCCTGCAGGAGAATTGCTTTTACCTGATGAACCTGATTTTGTTCCGGGAGTACTCCTTGAGCGTGACAGAAAAACAAGCTGGACACAAGAAGATGCAGAACTTTTTTGGCAGGATCCTTTAAGGCAGGGAGAAGAACAGTGGCGAGAAAAAATTGAAATTGAAATAGATAAAATCTTGGAGCGTGTTCCATGAAAATTTCTTATTTAATTTTAATATCAGCGTTTTTAATAATATTTTCTTGTAAGGGAAATCCTCCGCACCGTTTTTTACCGGCAGACCAACTTCCGCCGCCAAGAACAGAAACTAAAACTGATGAAAAAAAATCAGAAGCAACAAATAATGAATTAACAAATGAAATTATCAAAGAAGAAATTTTAATAAAAGATGATTCAAAAGAGGATTCTGATCTTATTGCTGAAGAACCAAAAGAAAATGTTAAATCTGTTCCTGCAGAATTAGAAATAACTCAAACAAGGTATGAAGAAACAGGTCTCGAACAGAGTTTGCCGGATCAAGAAGAAGATACTCTTTCTGAAATTTCTTCTGCAAATGAATTAAAATCAATTGAAGACCTTATTGCATCTCATCAAAATAACGATCTTGATCAGAATCCGAACATACAAGATTTACTTTCATCTCCATTTGTGCAGGATGAAACTCTGCTGCAAGAACAGGCAACACAAGTTCAAACACAGCCTCAAGCTCAACAGCAGACACTGGCTCAAACACAACCTCAAGTTCAACAACAACAGCCGGCACAACAACAAGCTCAACCGCAGGCACAAACACAACCTCAAGCTCAACAGCAACAGCCGGCTCAACAGCAAGCTCAGCCGCAGACACCAGCACAAACACAGCCGCAAGCTCAACAACAACAGTCGGCACAACAGCAAACACAGCCGCAACAAGTAAGACCGCAGCCGGTACAGCCTGCAGTAATAGAACAGCCTCAAGCTGCTTTAGCTGTGCAAGAAGAAGCAAAAGAAACAGAGACGCAGCCTGAAACACCGTCTGCAGAAAGACTTATTCCTCCTTTTCGTAATGAGTTTCCGTCCGCTCCTTCCGCAAGAATTGAACCTGCAGAAGGCGGTATTGTTTTTTCAAGGATAATTCGCGTAACGGTGGGGCAAATAATTGAGATTCCTTTTCGCGGAAACGGATGGGTTTTCTTAGGCGAATTGGCATCGCGGAGAGGTATTGTTTATAATTCACGCCGATCTGAACAGGAAGGCATGAGTTTTATTTTCTCTGTAGAAGAGCCGGGAACATTTACATTAAAATTTTACAAAGAAGATTTTACAAGAGGATATATCATAAATGATTATGTCCAAATCATAGCAGGCGAAGCTGCCGCATCAGCAACGGGATGGTTTAACTCTCCGTTTGATCGCAGCAGAGTAATAGCAGAACCGCGCTGGCCCTCTGCAATTGAAGAAGCAGAAATGCAAAAACGGCTTGAAAGCGGAAGGACGGCAAGACCTTCTGAAACTGCTGTTTTTACGCCAACACAAAGCCCTCAAACAGCAACACCTTCATCAGAAAGAACGCTTCCTTCGCAGCAAACTGCAACACAGCAATCTGCATCGCAAACAGCATCAGCTCAGGAAGTTCGGCAAAATGCTGCAGAACCGGTTGTTTCAGCACAGACATCAGAAAGAACAGAAACAAGAAACATACAGGAAACTTCACCTGCCGTTTCTGAAACTCAGGAAGTTATTGCACCTAACATGCTGCTGCAAAAAGCAAAAGAAACATTTGACGCGGGAAATGCTTCAGGTGCGATAACTTTACTCGATCAATATATGACGCACTACCCTAACGGCAGTGATGAAGTGTATTGGCTGCTTGGTCAATACTACGAAGCAAATACTCCCAGCAGAAACATTTTACTTTCGCTGGATTATTATAAACGGCTTGTAAATGAATATCCTCAAAGTACCCGTCTCTCTGATGCACGAAGGCGGATTGCATATCTGGAAAGGTTCTATATAAATATTCAATAAACAGATTTTTAAATAAATTTCTAAATAGATATCTTGACTATTTTTTAAATTCTATGCATCTTGTTCTTATGTATAGAGGTCAGCCATCAAAACCCTTTACACTCCCCAGCGAGTACCGAAAGGCGGCAGACCGCTTGTTCCCAAAAGACGGTATTTTTAAAAGCCTAACCCCGGATTTGAAGGCATCGGCAGAATTCGCTAAAACACTTGGAATCGGCATTGAATATCAGCGTCTGCTTTCACTGGAAAAGCAAAGCGGGGAATTACATAAATTCCTTAGTAATTTCCAAAATAACCTTGATTTACTGATTAAAAAAACATGGGTAGAAAAATCCGACGAAAACCGTAAAAATAACCTTCAAGACGGTGTTCCTACATTGATGGATACAATTGAGAGCGCGGCAAAAAACGGCAGGAATTTTGCAAAAGCGATCGAAGATTTCAGCACCATTTTAGATGAACTTGCTTACCTTTTATTCGGCGCTCAAAGTGAGAAAGAAGATTTTACCGAGTACACATTCCGTATCGATGCGCAAATGGGTCTTTTTTGGTGGTACGGGAGCAAACTATATTTATATAAAGAATTAAAAGACGAAAAAATTGCATGGGCTGTCTTATTACTCGGTCTGTGTTATCTGACAAATTTTTAAAGAATTAATTTAAAGGAAAGAATATGATTAACCCAAACGATGATTGTGCAGGAACAGACTTTATCAGCGAATTTATAAAAGAAGATTTAGCGTCAGGACGATTTACTTACGTACACACACGCTTCCCGCCCGAACCGAACGGCTGGCTGCACATCGGGCACTGCAAGGCATTTTTTATCGACTTTTCAATGGCACAGCGGTTCAACGGAAAGTGCAACCTTCGCTTTGACGATACAAACCCTGAGAAGGAAGATATCTCCTATGTCGAGGCAATCAAGCGCGATATAAAATGGATGGGCTACGATTGGGAAGACCGCGAATATTATGCATCAGATTATTACGATTACCTTTACGAACTTGCAATCAAGATCATCAAAAAAGGAAAAGCATATGTTGATGATTTGACTGATGCACAAATCAGCGAGTACAGAGGTACTGCGGTTGCGGATAAGAATAATATAACAGATACCCCGCCCGGCAAGAACAGCCCTTACAGGGATCGTTCTGTCGAAGAAAATCTTGATCTCTTTGCCAAAATGAAAGCAGGTGAATTTGCAGACGGCGCAAAAACCTTGCGTGCAAAAATCGATATGACGCATCCTAATTTGATCATGCGAGACCCTGTCATGTACAGAATAAGACGCGAGCATCATTACCGCACAGGCAATTCGTGGTGCATTTATCCCATGTACGATTTTCAGCATCCATTGTCTGATGCAAAAGAGGGAATCACCCACTCGCTGTGTTCTCTTGAATACGAGATCCACCGCCCGCTTTACGAATGGTTTATCCGCGAAGCGGAAGTTTTCCCTTCACGTCAGATTGAGTTTGCCCGTCTTAATTTATCTTACACCGTTATGAGCAAACGCCTGCTGTTAAAACTTGTTCAGGAAAAATACGTCTCAGGCTGGGACGATCCGCGCATGCCGACTATAGCGGGCTTGCGCCGCAGAGGCTACACTTCGCAGGCGATACGCAATTTCGTATCACAGATCGGCATTGCAAAAACAGACAGCATGGTAGATATCGCCTTTCTTGAATACTGCCTGCGCGAAGATTTAAACAAACGCGCGTTACGTGTCATGGCTGTCTTGCGCCCTCTCAAATTAATAATCGAAAATTGGGAAGAAGGAAAAGTCGAAGAACTTGATGCAGTGAATAACCCCGAAGATGAAAGTGCGGGAAGCCGCAAAGTACCGTTCACCCGCGAATTGTGGATAGAGCGCGAAGATTTTGAAGAAACGCCTC
Organism: Treponema sp.; assembly: GCA_009787695.1. Lineage (GTDB taxonomy): Bacteria > Spirochaetota > Spirochaetia > Treponematales > Breznakiellaceae > WQXQ01. The sequence continues at coordinate 49,734 of WQSW01000003.1, read as the reverse complement.
CGCCGAAATATTTCCGTCTCTTTCCCGGAAACTCCGTCCGCTTGCGTTATGCGTACATCATCACCTGCACAGGTTTTGACAAGGACGCAGACGGAAACATTACCGCTGTCCGCTGCACCTACGATCCCCAAACAAAAGGCGGAAACGCAGCTGACAACCGCAAAGTAAAAGGAACGATACACTGGGTATCCGCTCAGAAAGCGATCCCCTTTGAAGCGCGTCTTTATGATTACCTTTTCAGTACAGAAAGACCGATGGAAATCGCTCAGCGCGCAGACGGCAGCCCCGGCATTTTTACAGATAACTTAAATCCCGCTTCGCTTGAAACAATCACAAACGCATGGGGAGAACCAGCAATCGCAAATGCAAAAACGGGAGAGCCTCTCCAATTTGAAAGGCTCGGTTATTTTACACGCGACCTTGAAAATGCAAACTCTGTTTGTGAAAACGGAAAACTTGTGTTTAACAAAACGGTAGGGTTACGCGACACTTGGGGTAAAATTGCAAACTCTGTTAGTGCAAAGAAGAATTAAAAACTTATATTCAAAAAAGTTTTAACAGCTTTAATCGTAGACGGAAACGCAAACTCAGAAAAATCAATTTCTTCTGGTTTTAAAAAACGTACTTCCGAAACTTCAGCTTTTTCAAGATATAAATCCTCAGGTTTTAAGTTAGGTGCAATTACAGAAAAATACATATCGCAGGTATTGTAATCAATACCTTTGTATTTATAAACATTGGAAAACGAAGCAAATAAAGAAAAAACATCTTTCAAATTTTTACCTTCGCCTATACAAGGTGTCCACCTTATTTCTTCCTGCAGTTCACGGTAAAGCCCTTCAAAAACGCCTTCGCCTATATCAACAAAACCACCCGGAAGATCGAGTTTTCCGGCAGAGGGCTCTTTACCGCGAACCAAAAATACCAAGCGAAAATTTTGCCCGCTAATTATTTTACTGCAAAGCTCCGTTTCACCACAAACAGAGTTTGCATCATCAGGTACGATGATCAGACAACCGGTTGCGGCGGCTATATTATGGTAATAAACAAAACCGCAATCGGGACAGCGGAAAATTTTCCCTTCTTTAAAAGATATTTTTTTGGATGAACATGACGGGCAGAAATTAAACATAGAAACATTATATAGAATAACTTGAAAAAAGTTAACTATACACCGTAAAAACTGAGTTATTAAATATTTTTCAAGTCCACTTTAATGGACGTTTTGCAATAAGTGTATTTGCAGCATCCCGTATTTCATCAGGAAATTGAGCGGCAATTATATGTTTTTCTTGGATTTTCCTCATACACTTAGTGCTAAGTTCTTTTACAAAATCATAACAATATTTTTCATGCGGCAATATTAACATCTGAGCGTTTTTCTTCTGTTTTTAACACAAGTTGTTTTTGTAAAATAGTTGTTCCATCTGGATTCGTAATTAATTTAAGAGGATAAACAGGCATCATTGAGTGATTTTTAGAGAATCTGCCTTTAAAAATAGTTAAATTTTCAATAGTCATTAAAGCTCTGTAATATTCCTGTTGTCTTGAAGGAGATTTATCTCCTATATACAGAGCATCCACATCTGTTGTATAGAAATTAATTTGAGCAATTTCGTAATCACCATGTAAAAATTGCTCTACCAGTTTCTTAGGATCAAGCCATCTAAATTTTCGGCGATGAATATTTACAGTGCTATCATCTTTATGTTTTAACCTGCCGTAAAACAAGTTATATCCATCTATGTATATTCGTATTATCATTACTTAAAAATTTGGGGGCTTTCGCCCCCCCCCAACACCGAAATATTGAGCTATTATGAGTGCATTATATCATATTTTTTATAGGAAAATCCAGCTTTTTCAATTATTTTCTTACATCTTTTCAAAAATAATCAAGACGGTTATAATAAAACCATGAATACAGAATGTACATTAAAAGTAAGAACTTACGAATGTGATAGTTATAATCATGTTAACAATGCAAATTATTTAAACTATCTGGAATACGCACGCTATGAGTATTTAAAAGACATCGGCTTCAATTATGAAGAGGCTATCAGTTTAGGTTTTGGAACTTACATTGCCAGAATCGAAATTGATTATAAAAAACCGGCTGTTACCGATGATGTTCTTGTAATCAGATCAAAGCCTATCAAAAAAGGAGTAGCAAGCGGTACTCTTTTACAGCAGATTTGGCGCGGCGAAGAATTAATAATTGACGCAAAAGTTACTTGGGTCTTTGTCGATTCAAAAGGAACGCCTGCGAAAATTCCGCCTCAGTTTAATTTACCGGGACTGCAGCCTGAAACAAATGAAACTTGAGAAAAATCCGATGGATTTTTCTTATGATACAATAATCCGCGGCGATTGTATCGAAGAGCTAAAAAAATTTCCTGATAACTCTATAGATTTAATTTTTGCAGATCCTCCGTACAATATGCAGTTGGAAAATAATCTTTATCGTCCCAATAACACAAAAGTTGACGGTGTCGATGATGAATGGGATAAGTTCGCTTCATTTGAAGAATATGATAATTTTTGCACATCATGGCTGTCAGAATGCAAGAGAATTTTAAAAGATACAGGTACAATTTGGGTTATCGGCAGTTATCATAATATTTTTCGTGTTGGAAATATTATGCTCAATTTAGGTTTTTGGATTCTAAATGATGTAACATGGTATAAAACAAACCCTATGCCCAACTTTATGGGAACACGTTTTACAAACGCAACAGAAACATTACTTTGGTGCTCCGGAAATAAAAAAAATAAAAAATATACTTTTAACCATAAGTTAATGAAAAAATATAACGGCAACAAACAAATGACATCTGTATGGCGCATAGGTTTATGTATCGGGAAAGAAAGGTTAAAAGGCGAAGACGGAAAAAAATCACATTCAACGCAAAAACCGGAAGAACTTTTAAAAAGAGTAATTCTTTCTACCACAAAACAAGGTGATATTGTTTTAGATCCGTTTTTCGGAACAGGTACAACAGGCGCTGTTGCAAAAAAATTAAAACGCCGTTTTATCGGTATAGAAAAAGAAGAAAAATATATAACTCTTGCGCATAACAGAATTGATAAAATAGATCAATTTTATGAAGAAGCGGACTGGATTGAGGAATCCGCTTCTCTAAAATCTCAAAATGAACAATAAAAGCAAACTATTGTTAATATTTGAATAAATCGTAATTAAAAACTTTGCTTTCCTAATCCTCACTGACAAATAAAGTATTTGTATCACGGCAAAGATATTGAACAGCTTCCCGTCCGCTTACAAGCGCGACAGGTAAACCTCCGGGCGGCATCATGCGATGTCCTGCAAAATATACGCCTTTTATTCCTTTGATAACAGCCGGGTATTTTTTCATGCCTTTACCCGGTTTCATATCGGTCATCCATGAGCCTTTCCAATTTGCACAGTAGCGTTCATAAGTAAGAGGTGTCGCAACATCAACAATTTCTATATTTCCTCTTATTTCAGGAAACTGCGCTGAAAGTGCTGTGACAACAGCATCGGCAATATTTTTCTTTTCATCTTCATAACAATTTTCTTTTTTTGCCTTTTTCCAGAAATCATAAGTGTCTCCGCCGAGCATAAGTGTAACAGCTGACTTGCCGTTAGGTGAATAGGCAGAATTGTTTGCATAATTGTATATGCTTAGATAATCGTATCTTTGGTTAGAAAATTTGATTGGCATTTTTAATTTAAAAGTTAATGATTTATTATATTTTTTTAAATCGGAATTAATTCCCAAAGAAATAAATATTCCCATTGTCGGCGATGTTACTTCTTTCATTTTATTCAGCCATTTTGCTTTTAACGGAACATCAAAAAGATGATCTATCGCCATTGTATCAGCGGTAACAATTACAGCATCGGCAGAAAGTTTTTTGCCGCAGGCTATAACACCAACCGCTTTTCCGTTTTCAATTAATACTTTATCAGCACGTGTATTGCACAGCAGTTCTCCGCCCATCGCGGTAAAAGTTTTAACTATACGGTTTACAAAAGGAAGCGAGCCTCCTTCGGGGAAGCCGCCGTCGCCGCGCGCCAATGTCCCGAAAGTAAAGAGCATCGGTAAAATACCGCCTACATCATCTGAAAATGCTCTAATTAATTCCTGTATGCCGGTATGCTGAATACTGCTAATAAACGCCTCTCTTGAAAGCTTGGTAACTTCTTTTATTACGCGAAGACTAGACATTGCAGAGAATAAAAGTGACAACGGCATTTTCATTTTTTTTGTTACCTTTACACCGCGAACATCCGTTATCGGCATAGAAAGATTTTTTATGCTTCTGATTTTATCGCAAAGCCAATGAATTTGTTTTGCATCTTCAGGAGATATATCCAGTAAATGACGCTCTGTCTTGTTTACATCTCTGTAAATATAAACAGATTTTCCATTATGTATATATTCAATAAAAGGCTCATCATTATGTACAACAACATTGTCACCTAACGCTCCTATATAACACCATGATTTATAAAGAGCTTCTTCTTTTCCAGAACCTGTCAGCCAGTGCATCCCGCCTTCAAATAAATACTCTCCCCTTCTCCATGATGTGCAATTTCCTCCTGCAATACTATGGCTTTCTAAAATAGTAACATCAAACCCGCATTTTTGAGCATAAACACCCGCGCTAAGACCTGCAATACCGCCGCCTATAATGATCACTTTCTTTTTCATTTTGTCTCCGTAAATAAAAATAATTTTAGTTTTCTAATTAATAACACTTAAGGAAATAAAAAATGAACATTTTTGACCATTTTATTTTTTTTTAAGAATTATTTTTAAATGCTTACACTGGTTTTTAGAATTTTTTCTTTTTCAAACCGGTTGATCGCCAATTCAATCAAACGTGTTATAAGGTCGGTGTAAGAAATACCGCTTGCTTCCCACATCTTAGGATACATGCTGATTCTTGTAAATCCTGGCATGGTATTAATTTCGTTTACAATTAATTCACCGTTCTCTTTTAAAAAGAAATCCACACGCGAAAGCCCTTCGCAGCAGAGTGTTTTAAAAACTTTCACCGCAAGTTCCTGAACGCGGATTTTTGTCTGTTCATTTAGTTTTGCAGGTATCTCTAAAGACGCGCCCTTCTCGTCAAGATATTTCGCGTCATACGAATAAAATTCATGGTTAGTTATAACCTCTCCGGGTACGGATGCAACAGGCTCTTCATTTCCAAGCACAGCGCACTCAATTTCTCTGCCGCAGATATTTTCTTCTATAATAATTTTAGTGTCGTAAAGAAAAGCGTCTTTTAGTGCGGCGTTTAGTTCCGCCTCATTATTAACCTTGCTGATTCCCACAGAAGAGCCCATGTTCGCAGGTTTAATAAAAAAGGGAGAGCCTAAAGCGGATGCGATTTCAGAAAAAGAAAGCGCATTCTCATGACTCTTTAATACGAGAAACTTTCCTATTGGAATTTGCGCGTCACGCATAAGGCGCTTCATTACATCTTTATCCATGCCGACAGCAGAACCAAGCACGCCCGGTCCTACAAAGGGAACTTCTGCTAATTTTAAAAACCCTTGAATCGTGCCGTCTTCGCCGAAGGGACCGTGCAAAATCGGAAAGACTGCATCAAGCCGGACGTTTACTGTTTCTTTATTTTCACGTTCTGCAAAGAGCGTGTTTGATCCGTTATATGGACGAAGAGCGACAGGTTTTCCGTCGGGATTTAATTTAACAAGAGCGGGATTATCAGCATTTAATAAAAATTGCGCGTCGTTTAAAATCCAGCGTCCGGATTTATCTATCCCGATAAGTACAGGTTCAAATTTTGATCTGTCAATCGCATCGAAAATATTTTTTGCAGATAACAGAGAAATTTCATGCTCGGCAGATTTACCGCCGAAAAGTATACCGATCTTTTTCACGGATTACGTCCTGTCAGACGGCGCCAGGGATCAACACCAAAGCGAATTAAAAAATAGATCCAGCCGAAACCGAAACCTGCCAAGTGTGTTAAGTGCGCGACATTTCCGCCGCCTCCTGTAACAACAAAAAACAGCGACAATACAGTAAAGCCAAGAACCATTAAAGGAGCGCGTATCGGGATTAAACCCCAAATATTAATAACCGTTGTCGGGAAAAGAACGGCATACGCTAATTGCACAGCAAAAATCGCCCCGGAAGCGCCGACAAGAGCTACAAAAAAATTACCTGTCAGAAAAAATACAAAGAAAGAAAAAATACCGGCAAGTATTCCCGTCATCATATAATAAAGTAAAAATTCCAAACTGCCCATCTGCCTTTCTACATGCACGCCGAACATAAAAAGACCAAACATATTAAAAAAGATATGCGCAAAACCGCCGTGCATAAACATATAAGTTACAAAACTCCAAATCCATCCATGCCTGACAGTAAGAGGGATCATAGCCAATGCCCGTGAAATCGGCACCGACACTTTTTCATTATTAATTTCAAGAATAATATTAAAACTCGATCCAAAAATTGATGTAAAAAGAAATACGAGTAAATTGATTCCTATTAGCCAATACACAACATTAAATTGCTGATATTTAAACGGCTTTCTGATTAAATTATTCATATCAATAGAATAGAGATAGAACTAAGAGAGGTCAACTGGTATGCCTGACTTTTTACAGTCAGGCACAAACAGAGTAAACCTTTTACTACTTAAAATACGAAATGAAAATACCCGCGATAACCGCAGAGCCGATTGTACTTGAAACAATCGGACCCATTGCATGCATAAGAAGGTGGTTGTTCGGGTTATAAAATTGCCCTAACCTTTGAGAAATACGCGCCGCCATAGGCATTGCGGAAACGCCGGAGTTACCGATAAGCGGATTAACTTTGCCTCCCGTAGTAGCGCAAAGCAGTTTTGCGACAAGAACGCCGCCTACTGTTCCAAAGGCGAAAGCCAAAAGACCGCTGGTTAAAATTATCAATGTCTGAGGTGTCAGGAACCTGTCCGCTGTTGCAGAAGACCCAATGCTTAACGCAACAAGGAATGTTAATATACTTAAAAAATCATTCTGGAATGCTCTGACATAACGATCCGCTACACCGCTTTCACGGATTAAATTTCCAAGACATAACATTGCGACTAACGCACCGGCGGCAGGAACTAAAAGAAGAACAACAAGAGCCAATACAATCGGGAAAAGTATTTTTTGTTTTTGCGTAACTCTTTTCGGTTCGGGCATTACAATAACACGCTCTTTAGGGGTTGTTAAAAGTTTCATGATAGGCGGCTGAATAAAGGGAACAAGCGCCATGTAAGAGAACGCCGCAATTGCAATTGCAGGCAATAGATCGGGTGCAAGACGAGTTGCCGTAAAAATTGATGTAGGACCGTCTGAGCTTCCGATAATTCCGATAGCGGCTGCTTCTTTAACAGTGAAACCTTCGAAGCCCGGAAAAAAAGGAGCAAGTGCGTTTCCTACATAAAAAGAAACTGCCATTGCAACGAAAATACCAAGCTGTCCGCCAAGACCGATAAGCGCACTCCTCGGAGAAGCGATCAAGGGACTGAAATCTGTCATTGTTCCGATGCAAAGGAAAATAAGCGGCGGATAAATTACCATACGGATACCTGTGTAAAGGAAGTTCATTAATCCCGGAAGCTGATCGCCTTGCAGTTCTTTAAATTTATTCGGATTGAAATAATATGCATCAAGACCGACGATAGGAAGGTTTGCCAATAAAATTCCAAAAGCCAAGGGCAGCAGCAAAAGCGGTTCAAATTTCTTAACTATTGAAAGGTATAAAAAAAACATGGCAAGCATAATCATTATTCCTTGCCCCATTGTCAAATTCAGAATACCCAAACTTGCTATAATACTTTCACCTAATGACATAAATATCGTTCTCCTTACTTATTAATTAATCTATTATTCGATTTTTGAATAACCTTCGCTGCTTATAATTGCATCGAGCTTCTCTCCGTTTTTGCACAATTCACATTCGCCGGGACGGTAAAGATGATAACCGGGAATATCTTCTGATGTAAACAATGCATTAATTTGATGCACAGTATCCGGTGATGCCTGATATAATGCTGAAATCCCTGCAAGTTTTCCTCCGTAATAAGCTATACATTCCAGCATGCTGTTCAGTGTCCGTCCGCTTGATACTGTTGCCACAAGCAGAAGAACATTTTTTCCGTTAATCCATTCCGCCCTATTACTGGGAAAAAACCAATTTCCATATGCATTACTCATAGGGGAAACAACATGAATATTGCCGCCCGTATTTATTACTGACGCTCCTTCCTGCAAAAGTTCTTCTGCAAGATAAGAAGCGATAACGGCAGTCTTTTCTATACATATAATAGTATCTACAACAGTGCTTGATAAATAAGGAATTGCAAGCTCTCTGGCAACATCTCTTGCAACCAATGCATTACATTTTAACTCGCAAAAATCAAGATAATTATCACTATGCGCATTACTTGTAGAAAAATGTCCCGAAGTAATATTTATAGTTATTTTAGGGTTTTTAGCCAAAGAAATAGCATAAACATTGTTTTCCATGATTGAACCTCTTTGTCTTAAGTCTATCATATGGAAAGTAAATAGTCAATGAAAACATTATATGTTATAATTCTGATAACTAAAATGATATACCGTGAGATTGGAAAAACCGCTAAAAGAGCAAGTGTTATCGGACTCGGCTGCGAACATTTAGACGGAAAACCTTATGAGCAGGTTAAAAATGTAATTGATTCTGCGATTAGTTCAGGCATCAATATTTTTGATGTTTTCATGCCGGGAAAAGAAGTTCGTGAAAATATAGCAAAGGCGATAGGTTCGCGCCGCAAAGAAATTTTAATACAAGGACATATCTGTTCGGCAAATATCGGACAGCAATATGATATAAGCCGCGACCTGCCTACAGTCAAGCGTTTTTTTGAAGAGCATCTTCGCATCTGCGGAGGGCATATTGATTTCGGAATGTTGTTTTTTATCGATTCAGATGAAGACTATAAAAATGTTTTTGAAACCGGCATTGCAGATTATGCGCTTAAATTAAAAGAAAAAGGCGACATCAGCCACATCGGATTTAGTTCGCATAACCCTGTGTCTGCAATAAAAACTGTTAACACAAATCTTGTAGAACTAATGATGTTCAGTATCAATCCTGCGTTTGACATAATTCCAACTGAAGAAAGTATTTTTACACATTTAGAAAAAGGGTTTAATGCAAATAGTTTTACGGCAGTAGAACCTAAAAGAGCTGAGTTATACAGATTATGCGAACAAAAAAATATCGGCATAACAGTAATGAAAACACTTGGAGCCGGAAAATTAATTTCTAGCGAGCATACTCCGTTCTGCAAACCGTTAACTGTCGCGCAATGCACCCATTATGCGCTTTCAAGACCTGCTGTTGTAAGTGTCTTGCTCGGCTGCAAATCGCCGGAAGAAATTGAGGAAGCTGTAAAATATCTGACGCTAAGCGATGAAGAAAAAGACTATACCGATATTTTAAAATCAATACGCGGAGGCTTGCACGGAAGCTGTGTTTATTGTAATCACTGCCAGCCTTGCCCGTCACAAATTGATATTGCATCTGTTAATAAATATCTGGATATAGCAAAACTGGATACTGCTAATATTCCGCCGTCTGTCCGTTCCCATTACCAAAGTCTGGCGTATAACGGCTTTGAATGTACACAATGCGGAAATTGTGAAAACCGATGCCCCTTTGATGTTCTTGTTATTGAAAATATGAAAGAAGCGCATAAATTATTAGGATAATTAAAACAGCAAAAATACAGGCGTTATAAGGCTCTAAATCGCTGTTTATTGCAAAATTTTCGGGAAATATCATGAACATTTTTTTATCAATCTAATTATCCGACTTTTTAAAAGAAAAATATTAATTTTAAATTATTTTTTTCTATGAATATTAATAAAACTAAAGTAAAATAATAGTATGGATTATAAAAAAACAGGAGCCGTCTGATATGCGAAAAATATTACTTATCATCTTGATATTTCCGTTACTATCTTGCGTCCAATCATCATATTATTTATCAAAAGAAATGCCGAAATTTCATTCTTTCAAAGATGTTCCCGGCATAACGAAAGATGAAATAGAGAAAATCGAACTGCTTCAGCTAAAACATTCAAATTTTATTTACGGAATGCCCCTTAGTATCGAAGCATTTGAAGATAAACACGGTGAAGTAAGAGGATTTTCAGCTTTATTCTGCGAATGGATGTCTGAACTTTTCGGCATCCCTTTCCGCCCAAAATTATACGAATGGCTGCCGTTGCTTCACGGGCTTGAAAGCGGAGAAATTGCGTTTACAGGTGAATTAACGGCAAACGAAGATCGGCTGCGAAGATACCGCATGACAACCGATATCGCATCACGTCCTTTAAAATATTTCCGAATTGCAAACAGCCGCCCCCTAGAAGAAATCATCAAAACGCGCCGTCTTAAATGCGGTTTTATAGAAGGCACAACAACAGTTAATACAGTAACCGCAGAACTTGTTCCTGACTCTTATGAAGTTGTAATTTTAAACGATGTCAACCTTGTTTATGATGCATTAAAAAGCGGAGAGATCGATGTATTTTATTACAGCAGTACAATAGAAATAAACTTTATCAGAAACAATGATATAATCGCACATGAGTTCTATCCTTTAATTTACCGCCCTGTATCATTAACAACACAAAATGATTCGTTAGAACCGATAATTTCAGTTATGGAAAAAATTCTGGAAAACGGCGGCTTGCGTTATCTGACAGAAATGTACAACAAGGGGGAACATGAATATCTTGTTTTTAAACTTCATACACAGCTAACACAAGAAGAACAGGATTATATAAATAACAATCATATTATACCTATAGGAATTGATCCGGGAAATTATCCTGAAAGTTTTTATGACAAACGCGAGAATGAATGGCGCGGAATTTTCCTTGATATTCTTGATGAGGCAGCATCAATTACAGGATTAAATTTCAAACGGATAAATAATGAAACATCAGATTGGTCTGAAGTATACCAAATGCTCTCTGACGGAGAGGTGTTTTTAGTTCCTAATTTAATTCAATCTGAAGATCGGGCAGATCAATTTATTTGGCCCGATATAACACAAATAACAGATAACTATGCGCTTATTTCCAATTCTGATTTTCCTGATATAAAAGTAAACGAAGTTTTATATGTAAAAGTAGGTCTTGCTAAAGATACAGCTTATACCGCTGTTTTTAAAAGATGGTTTCCAAATCACATGAATACCGTTGAATACGACAATATAAAAGAAGCTTATCTGGGCTTGCAGCGCGGCGAGATTGACATGGTCATGGGAACGCAAAAAAGGCTTCTTTATCTGACTCACTATCTTGAACAACCGAATTTTAAAACTAATATTGTGTTTAACTTTGTTGCCGATTCTAAATTCGGTTTTAATAAGGATCAGGAAATTCTCTGTTCAATTTTTAATAAAACGCTGGCATTGATTGACATAAAAGGTATTTCAGATAAATGGATGCGCCAAACATATGATTACAGGGCAAAACTTGCAGAAGCGCGCCGTCCCTTGTATATCGGCGCTTCTGTTTTATTTTTATGCGTACTTACACTTCTTACAATACTCTTTACAAAAAGCCGCGTAACAGGCAAGAAACTTGAAAAAATTGTAGAAGTAAAAAGTAATGATCTTGATATGAAAACTTCGATGCTTATGACGATACTTGAAGCATCCCCCGATTTTATTTTTTGCAAAGATACAAAATTACGTTATACGCAATGCAGCAACAGTACGCTTGATATGTTTAATATCAATTCAAAAGATTTAATCGGCAAAACCGATGCAGAGGTTTTTGATTTACCGCCTGAATCCGCCGAAGATTATATCATAGATGATAAAAGTGTTATGTATACAAGAGATCCTCTTGTTATCGAAGAAACAATGAATCTGCCGGATCGCGATATATACCTTGAAACAATTAAAACCCCGCTTGTACAAAACGGTAAAGTAATCGGAATTATGGGAATATCTCGTAATATGACTAAACGAAAATTAATGGAACGCAATCTTGAGATACAAACATCTACGCTTAACGCGCTTTTCGATTCAATCCCCGATGTTATTTTTACACTTGATACTGATTTACGTTATACAAAATGCAACAAAAGATTCCTTAGTCATTTTGGTTTAAAAAAAGAAGATGTAATCGGCAAGGGCGAAGAAAGCATGGGATTTTCGCCGGAAATGGAAGAAGAACACAAAAAATGGAATCGCAAAGTTATTGATGAAAGCAAAGAATTTATATTTGAAGAATGTGTACCAAGCGCTGACGGAACAACTCCGTATTTTGAAACGATAAAATCTCCGCTTATGCTGGATAATAAAACAATAGGTTTATTAGGTATTGCACGCGACATAACAAAACGCAAAGAGATGGAAGAAAAAGCTCTTACAGCTTCTGTAACCAAATCCGCTTTTCTTGCAAACATGAGCCATGAAATAAGAACACCAATGAACAGCATCATGGGCTTTTCAGAACTGGCAATGGATATTGCAGGGAATCCTAAAATAAAAGATTATCTTGGCAAAATAAAAACTAATTCTGAATGGCTGCTTCAGATAATTAATAATATTCTTGATCTTTCTAAAATTGAATCGGGAAAAATGGAACTGGAAAAAATTCCTTTTAATATGCATGACCTTTTTGCAAGCTGCAGGACATTAGTTCTTCCAAAAGCGGTTGAAAAAGGAATTACACTTCATTTTTACGCGGAACCAAGTTTAGGAAAAGTACCGTTAGGTGATCCGACAAGGTTACGCCAAATCTTTGTAAACTTTTTATCTAACTCGGTAAAGTTTACAAATTCCGGTATTGTAAAACTTTTTTCTAAAATTATCGGTTCTTCAAATGATACAATTACAATGCATTTTGAAATAAAAGATTCAGGGATAGGTATGTCACCTGAACAAATAGAAAAAATATTTGATCCTTTCGTGCAGGCAGAATCCGGAACCACCCGCAAGTACGGCGGAACAGGGCTTGGGCTTTCGATAACAAAAAATATAGTAGAGTTAATGGGCGGAAAAATTGAAATTGAAAGCGCTCCGGGTGTCGGCACTAAATTCAGTTTTGATATAACATTTGATACGATTGATGATATAGATGACATCAACCAAAGTATTATAAGAGACCATACAGAGATTGAAAAACCGATATTCAAAGGCGAAATCCTGTTATGCGAAGATAATTTAATGAATCAAGAAGTAATTTCCGAACACCTTGCAAGAGTAGGAATAAAAACGGTTATTGCAGAAAACGGTAAAATAGGTTTTGATATGGTGCAAAGCCGCATGGAAAAAGGAGAAAAACAATTTGGTTTAATTTTTATGGACATACATATGCCTGTCATGGACGGACTTGAAGCATCATCAAAAATTTTAAAACTTAACACAGGTGTACCGATAATTGCAATGACGGCTAACATTATGTCGACCGACATGGAAACATATTTACAAAGCGGAATGAAAGATTGCATAGGAAAACCATTTACATCTCAGGAATTGTGGCATTTGTTATTAAAATATTTCACACCGATTGATACAGGGAATGCGCAAAAGAGCGCGCAAGTTGAAGCAAGCAGAGATTTCAGTAAAAAAATTATTTTATTATTTTTAAACGACAACTTAAATAAATTTGAAGAAATAACCAAAGAATTGGAAGCAGGAAATTTCAAAGAAGCGCACAGACTTGCTCACTCATTAAAAAGCAACGCCGCTCAAATCGGAAAAACTCTTCTGCAGCAGGCCGCTGCAAATATTGAAAGCCGTTTAAAAGACGGAATAAATCAAGTTTCCGAAGAACAGCTAAAAATCCTTGAAGCGGAACTAAGCGCTGTATTAAACGAATATAAGCCGTTTCTTGAAGAGGAATCACAAAGAAAAGGAGTATAATCAAACGTCTTAATACTTGACATTTTATTATAATTAAATTATTTTTATTAAACAGTTTTTTGGAGATAAAATAAGATAATTATTAAGATAAAGATATGTTATTCAGTTCACTTGTATTTTTATTTTTATTTCTGCCGTTATGTTTGATTATTTATCATGCTCTGCCAAAGAAAAAACTTATATACCGTAATATATTTTTACTTATTGTCAGTTTGTTTTTTTATGCATGGGGGGGAACATGGTATATTTTATTAATGATTTCTGTAATTACCGTTAATTATCTTGGAGCGTTATGGATTTCAAAAAACTGCAATTATGAAAAGAACAACTGCGATAATAAAACAGAAACCGAAAATCAATTAAAAAGAAAAAAAATCAAATTGTTTTTATTACTGTTTGCGAATCTATGCATATTATTTTATTTTAAATATTTTAATTTCTTTATCAGTATTATCGAAGGGATAACATCGCGGGATATAAACATTTTTGAAGTTCTTTTACCGATAGGAATTTCTTTTTATTTATTTCAAGCAATGTCTTATGTAATTGATGTTTACAACGAAAAAGTTAAAGCGCAGAAAAACTTTTTAAAACTGTCTTTATATATATCTTTATTCCCTGCCTTGATTGCAGGTCCGATCATTAAATATGCCGATTTAGAACAACAAATAAATAACCGCGAACATACCTCTCACGATTTTTATCATGGAATAAAAAGATTTATCTACGGGCTTGCAAAAAAAGTTTTAGTTGCAAATACTTTAGGTGAAGTAGCTGACAGTATTTTTTTAAACCACCCGTCAACACTTGGTATAAACACCGCATGGATAGGAATTATATTTTATGCATTGCAGATATATTACGATTTCAGCGGTTATTCGTGCATGGCAATAGGTTTATCAAAAATGTTCGGGTTTAAAATAAAAGAAAACTTTAATTACCCGTATATATCTGTATCAATTACAGAATTTTGGAGACGTTGGCATATATCACTGACAAGCTGGTTCCGCGAATATGTTTATTATCCTTTAGGCGGCAATCGTAAAGGCACATTCAGGACATACATTAATATCATAATAATATTTCTTGTGTCGGGACTTTGGCACGGAGCAAATTATACTTTTATTATTTGGGGAGCATTCTATGCATTTTTTCTTGTTATTGAAAGAATTTTTGTGAAACAGACGGCATTATATAAACCGAATTTTTTTAATTGGTCATATACGATAGTTGTTGTTCTGGTTGCGTGGGTATTTTTCCGTTCGCCGGACATGGGATATGCTTTACAATATATAAAAGCAATGTTTGGTTATTACGGATATAACGGCTTACAGACACCGTCTAATTATTTGACAATGAACTCAATTCTAATATTGCCGTTTGCATTATTATTTTGCGGTTTTATTCAAAGCTGGACAACAAAACTTTTTTCGTTAAAAGCATTTGAAAAAATTAAAACCAAAAAATCGGTGAATGCTTTTTTATTTTTTATAGAAGCAGTATTTTTATTTGGCTTATATGGATTTGTGTTATTAATGCTTGCAAACAAAACATATAATCCGTTTATATATTTTCAATTTTAAAGAGGAATGAATGAAAGGATTTTTTAACCGTTACCGAATATTTTCTTTTATTTTTTTTATCTTTCTTATTTCTCCTGCTGTTACGTATCCAATATTAAAAAATATTTTATCAACTGAAAAAGACGGATTGAATGAAAACAGAAGCATGAACGAATTTGAATTTTCGATTCAAAATTTCGGTACGAACTTTGATAATTATTATCAGGACAATTTTCCGTTTCGCAGCAGTTTAATACCCTTATACAATAAATATTATAATATAATATACAGTAAATATTTCGCAGAAAATACTGATATTTCCGTTTCCGACGAACCATTCGCTGAAAACGCAAATATCATCGAATGGAAGTGGGACATTATTGAAGAACCTGAAATAAGCAGATGGGACATTGAACAAACAAATTTTGCAGAAGAATTTGTAAAAAACGAATTAGTTATTGCTGAAGAACCCGTATTAATTGAGTTAAGAGAAGAAAATACAGACAAGTTTAAAAGATTGATAGATAGACTTGTTTATGTAAACAACTATTTCAATTCACTTAATAAAAAAATAATATTCCAAGCTTGCCCAAGAAAAGATTATGTAACCGGACGGGTGAGCAGAACCGAATTGGATTTTCTTTCTTCTTATATAGATCATAATACAAACCTAAGCTTTTCATATCCAAAAAATGAATATCTCGCGTTTCCGTCAGATTACATGATTTATGATGAGTACACAGGTCATCATAATTTTTTAGGAGCATATATTTCATGGCAGGAAATTCAAAAAAAAGCGGGAATAGCAACGACGGATATTAACAATTTAGTTATAACAGAATTTGAAATTGATATACGAAGAACTGTTTTAATCCCTTATTTAAGAAACAGCTGCTATACATATAACCAAGATTTACCGGCACTACGAAAAACCGAGTACATTAAATCAATCAATTATAATGTTGCATATAAACCGGAAATTGAAGTTGAAGTAATACAAAATTACGATTGCTATCGAATGGAATTCAAAAGTAACAATAAAAACGGACAAACAGTTTTTGTTACCGGCGACAGTTTTTTAGAATCACAAATACAATATGCCGTCAAAGATTTTGAATTTTCCTATTTTTCGCATTTATACAATCTTGATGCAGGAAGCAGAAACCGGGAATACCGTAACCACATCAAAAGATATATTGAAAACGCTGATGTCATTGTAATTGTTTTTGGTGAAAATAATATATTTAGTAATGATCTTGAACATAACCCTGGTTTGGAAATAAGGCTGGCTTTTCTTCTTGAGCTTGCTGAGGAGATTTATAGGTGAGGGGGTGTAAGTAAAACCTAAAGGAGATCTAAATTTACCCCCCTCTTAATAGCAAGGACAGGACTCGAACCTGCGACCTCCGGGTTATGAGCCCGACGAGCTGCCAACTGCTCTACCTTGCGTCGTGTATATCAGTTTAGGAATTATCCTTATCTTTGTCAAGGGTTGTCGTACGGCTCTTCTGAGACGTATCTGTCACTGCAGGTTCGGCTGGCGGATTGTGGGTGTCGTCTGACCAACGGCTGATTGAAACGATTGAAGTAAACAGGGCGGACACCGCGATTAAAATTGCGGCTATCGCCGAGAAGCCCGGCATGGTTAGCATCAAATTGTAAATGCCGTGTATTGTCACAGCGGTGATTATGCGCAGGATTGCCTGAAAAGGCTGGCGGCGGATCATCATTGCTGCTGCGCCAATGCGTGAGCCGCACGCACCATGAACAGCGGCTGTTATAATCCGCAATAATGCGACATTGATATCAGAGGCGGCGTAAACCGCATTTTCAAGGAGGGCAAAACCAAGACCTGCGACAAGCCCGGATAAAGTTGCTTTTTTAATGACGTTAAACGAAATCTGATTGTTAAGAGGTTTTAAACTCTGCGGTTCTTCAGAACCGCTCGTCTCTAAAGAACCGTGCTCGGATGATTTGCCGCTTGAAATTTTTCCGGAAATCCAAAAGAAAAGAAGAAGTATAAAAAAGCGGCTTGCTTCTTCGGTGAGCGCGATGCGGATAAAATGATGAAAGAAAAGCGCCGCTCTGCTGTTCTGAAAAGAGAATGACAGGAGTTCCTGTAAAAGAAGAGCGGGAAAAAATGCCGCCGCGCCGGCCAGTAAGACAAGTAAAAATCGGATAAGCGAAAATTGAAATTTCGCGAGACGGAACCAAACATATACGATAATCACAGGAAGAGAAGAAATTAAAAAAATTATAGTTAAAACCCATATACCGGACATAGTGGTATTTTATCAAATTTTTATATAGGGTGATAGCTATGAATAAAATTATTTTGACAGGACCAAAACATTCAGGCAAAACAAGCGCCGGTAAAGCTCTTGCATCGCTATTCTCATGTGATTTTATCGATCTTGATGATTTAATAACAAAAAAAACCGGAAAAACACCTCGTCAACTTTTTATTGAAGGTCAATCTGTTTTTCAAAAAGCAGAAGCAGAGGCAGCATCAACATTGATGACTCAGAATCGTTTTTTTATAATCGCCGCAGGCGGAGGAATCATCGATAACTCTGAAGCAATCGCTGCAATAAAAAACTCCGGCACAACGATGATATATTTAAACATTTCCGCAAACTTAGCATGGAGCAGAATCGCCGCCGGCGGAGAACTTCCGCCGTTTCTGCAAACAGAAAACCCTCAAGAAACCCACCGCGCATTGCATGAACGCCGCGCCGCCGGTTATGTGCAGATTGCCGATATCATCATTGATGTTGACGGAAAATCACCTGAACAAATCGCTCAAATGGTGCTAAAAGAGTACGGGCTTGACACTGCCAAGTTGGTTATGTAGAGTAAATAAACGCGAGAAAAATGTAAAAATTTTTCTTTTACGGGGCTGTAGCTCAGTTGGCTAGAGCGCTTGAATGGCATTCAAGAGGTCAGGGGTTCAATTCCCCTTAGCTCCAAAGTTCACTGTAAATACCTCTCTTGCCCTATCCCAACGCATCAACGTATAATATCAATATGTGGCATCCCAGAATGAATGAATTTGATGATCAGCTAAAAAAGCTTTTTGATGAGGTGGACTCTCATATCGAAGACCTCTACGGCGACAGATACCCGTTGCATCCTGTGCGTCCAAATCGGGGTGAAACAGCTAACCCGGAGGCGGACGGGCTTTTCAACATAGGCGCAAACTTTACACCCGGTTTCAGATCGGAGCTGGGGCGGGGTTATTTAATTGATGTATCGATATCAACTCTTGAAAAAGTTGATGATAATGTACGCCGCGAAATTTATGAAGCGGTGACGGAAAAAGTTAAAGAACTTCTTCCAATATATTTTTCGGATCGCGAACTTACCGTTAAGCGTGACGGGAATCAATTTAAAATTATGGGCGACTTTAGTTTGGGAAGTATTTAATAGAAATATTCAAAAGAAAATCGTACAAAAATTAAATATAACTTTTAGAAACAAAAAAAGCCGATTAATTCAAAATAGAATATTATAAATAAAAATATACTAATACCATTTTGCATTATTTATATCTTATATTTATATACAGGAGTTTTTATGGCAGTAAATGAAAAATATGAAAGTTTTGAAAAATTGGAAGCTTTCATGAAAGATGTTTTTATCAAAGCCGGCGTTCCGCCTCAAGACGCAGCGATATGCGCTGAAGTTTTGATCGAATCCGATAAACGCGGTATCGATTCACACGGGATCGGAAGATTTAAACCGATTTATATCGACAGGATAAATGACGGTATTCAAAATCCGGTTACACATTTTGAGGTTGTAAAAGATCATCTTGCAACTGCGGTGATAGACGGTCATGACGGAATGGGGCAGGTTATCGGAAAAAAATCTATGCAGATGGCGATTGATAAGGCGAAGCAGCACGGGCTTGGAATGGTTGTTGTGCGCAATTCCACTCATTACGGTATCGCAGGGTATTATGCGTCAATGGCTGTTAAAAACGGAATGATAGGAATCACCGGCACTAATGCACGTCCTTCCATTGCGCCGACTTTCGGAATCGAAAATATGTTAGGCACAAATCCTTTAACTGTAGGCATGCCGTCTGATGAAGATTTTCCTTTCATGCTTGACTGCGCAACCTCTGTTTCACAGCGCGGAAAAATCGAGCATTACGACAGAATTAATAAAACCATGCCTGAAGGCTGGGTAATTAATGATGACGGAAGCAGCGAGAAAAATCCTTCCAAAGCTTTGACAGGGCTTACAAAAGGAACTTCCGCTCTTGCACCGCTCGGAGGGTTAGGTGAAGAGACGGCTGGTTACAAGGGTTACGGTTATGCGACAGTTGTCGAAATACTTTCCGCCGCGCTCCAACAGGGAATGTTTTTAAAAGCCTTGAACGGTTTTGATTCCAACGGTAAAAAAATTCCGTATCATCTGGGACATTTCTTTATTGCGATTGATATCAGCGCATTTGTTGAATTGGATCAATTTAAAAAAACAACAGGTGATATTCTGCGTGAACTGCGCGCATCAAAAAAAGCGCCGGGAGAACAGCGGATTTACACAGCGGGAGAAAAAGAATATCTTGCGTGGCTTTCGCGCAAAGATAAGGGCGTCCCTTTAAATGACAGTCTTATAAAGACAATTAAAACACTTAAAGAGGAATATAAACTTGATTCCTATGAATTTAATTTTTAAGGATTAAAAAATGAAGATCGATCTGCAACTGAAAAATTTAGATGATTTATTTCCTGCCGGTTTCAGCGAAGAGCAAAAAGCAAAAGCGAAAACCTTATTCTTAAAAAATCTTTCTGATGAAGCGCACCGTTTTTACGGCGGAAAAATTCAAACCTTACCTAAGTGCGGCATCTACGGGCTTAATTGGTTTAATGTCTGGTACACGCCCGGCGTATCAAAAATTTCCACAACAATCAGGGATAATAATGATGCTTCCTTCGCATTGTCTAACCGCGGAAATTTGGTTGCGGTTGTTTCAGACTCAACCAGAGTGTTAGGTGACGGCGATTGCACACCTCCGGGCGGGCTTGGTGTAATGGAAGGGAAGGCGATGCTCATGAAATATTTGGGCGGAGTGGACGCGGTTGCATTATGCGTGGATTCAAAAGGAGCGGACGGAAAAAACGATCCCAATAAGATCATCGAATTTGTAAAAATGGTTCAGCACAGCTTTGGCGCGATCAATCTGGAAGATATAAGCCAGCCGAATTGTTTCAAAGTGTTAGACGATCTGCGCGAAGCCTGCGACATTCCTGTTTGGCATGACGATGCGCAGGGAACCGCCTGTGTAACGCTTGCAGGACTCATCAATGCTTTAAAACTTGCAGGTAAAAAAATCGGCGATGCAAAAATTGTGTTGTTAGGCGCAGGCGCTTCCAATACAACTGTGGCAAGGCTAATTCTCAGCGACGGCGGCGATCCTGCAAAGATGGTAATTTTTGATACTAAAGGAAGTTTACATTCAAACAGGGAAGATATTAAGAACGATAAACGCAATTACCGTAAATGGGAACTCTGCGAAAAAACGAATCCCAAAAAGGTAGGTGCAATAGAAGAAGCGTTAAAAGGCGCGGATGTACTTGTCGCTCTTTCAAGCCCCGGTCCTGATACGGTAAAACGTGAATGGATACGCGGTATGGCAGACAAGGCAATCGTTTTTGTTTGCGCAAATCCTGTGCCGGAAATATGGCCCTATGCTGCAAAAGAAGAAGGCGCTTTTATTGTTGCAACAGGCAGAGGAGATTTTCCCAATCAGGTTAACAACTCAGTTTGCTTTCCCGGCTTGCTTAAAGGTGCATTGCTTGTACGTGCAAAAAAAATTACTGACGGCATGGCAATTCGCTGCGCTCACTCCATTGCGGATTTTTCCGAGAAGAGAGGGATTAATCCTGATAACATCATCGCAAACATGGAAGAGACAGAAGTGTTCGCAAGAGAAGCGGCAGATGTTGCACAGCAAGCTGTCAGCGAGGGAGTTGCACGCATCAATTTATCATGGGACGAGGTATACAATCAGGCGAAAGCTGATATAGCCGCAGCCCGCGCTCTTGTTGAAGACTTAAAATCATTGGGACACATCAAAGAGCCGCCTGCAGAATTAATGGAAGTAGCTCTTGCGAAAGCGATATCAAGTGTTCAATAAAGGAGGTGATAGGAAACAGAAATAGTATAAAAGGAGGATAACATATTGAACACTTTAATCAGTGTTTTGTAATTTCAAGTTTTAAACTTGAAAAATTCTTTTTATATTTATGGAGGATTCTATGTCCAACGAAAATTTAAATAAAAGAAATCATGTCTACGTTTCTTACGAACCGTTAATTATTTTTATTATTTCGATAATTCTGCTGCTTGCCGGAGGATTAATCGGAATGCTGGTTCATACCAGCAACGGAAATGTAAAAATTCATGACATCAAATTCGTTACAATAGACGGAGCGGAAATGAGGGCTCTCCTTTATGTACCGAAAAACGCTTCGTCTTCAAATCCCGCTCCTGTGATCATTTCCTGTCATGGTTATAACAACACAGCAGAAGTGCAAGACCTTAACTGCGTTGAACTTTCAAAACGCGGTTTCATCGTGATGGCGATTGACGCTTACGGTCACGGCAATTCAAATTTTTCTGATGAGCGGATCAATCCTGTAGTCGGCGATATGGGAACTTATGCGGCGCTTCAATATATCGGAACGCTTCCCTATGCAGACAAAGGAAGAGTCGGTATGGTGGGGCATTCATTGGGAGGAACTACGATTCAAATGGGCGCGGCGCGTGCATGGAATGAACGCGCAAATAATCCGTCAATTGTAGTGCCTACCGCAGTGCTTCCAACCGCGCAATCATTTGTTCTTAACGCTGATGGCGTTTCCATACTTGCCGCTTTTCCCGTCAATCTCGGATCAGTTTACGGTCAGTTTGATGAATGGGCATTGGGTATGTGGGGAACTGTTAAAGGAAGCGATTTAAATACAACGGCGATAGCCAAAGCCGGTTTTGGTTTTAACGGTTTCAAATATGATACTTACTATGCTTATAATTCTGCATCACCGATTGACAGGAACAGCGCAATCAACATTGCAAAGCAAGGCGATTTAAGAATTGTATATCAGCCGCCGCACACCCACCCTGTGATTCATTTTAATGCAAGAGCAGTTTGTAATGTTGTCGATTTTTTTGACATCACTTTGACAGAAGGAAAACTTGCATCGCAGACTAGTCAAAGCTGGTTCGGCAAACAATTGGGAACAGGAATTTCGCTCATTGCATTTTTTATTTTCATAACATCTTTCGGTTTGCTGCTACTTAAATCAAATTATTTTGGCGCGATAAAACAACAAGAACCCTTAGGGCTTACAACCATTACTGATAAACAAAGTAAAATCCGCTACTGGATTATTTACGTTATCGGTTTACTGCCCGCACCTTTATTGTATAACTGGCTGGTCGGGTATCCTATCGACATTACTTCTATGGGAAGAACAGTTCCGATAGTAATGCCTGCAAGCGTTGCTTTCCCTCTGCCGGCAGTAAATGGAATTTTTCTTTTGAACTTTGTTCTTGGAATCATTGTTACTGTTCTTTATCTTTTAGTATTCCATCTATTTGCAAAGAAAGCAGGCTGCACTTATGATAATATGGGATTGAAACTTTCAGGAAATAAAATATTCCGATCTGCAGTTCTTGCAATAACAGTTTTTACGGCAGGCTATCTCCTGCTTTGTTTGTGCGATTATTTCTTTAAAACAGATTTCCGTTTCTTTACATTGAGTATTAAAACTATAACTCCGGCAAAATGGGCGATATACCTGCGCTATCTTCCAAGCTTCTTATTTTTATTCATTGTAATGGGAGTTAGTCAAAATACTTTTACAAGAATCAATAATCAAAAAGAATGGATAAATATGATTCTGATTATCATTTCAAGTTTCGGCGGTTTGCTTGCGCTTCACTTAATTGATTATATTTCGCTCAAACAAACAGGCGTTAAAGTATTCCAGTTTGTCCCCTACCCTGCAAAAACAACCGCCGCTCTTGCAGGCGTTCTTCTGTGGGGCTTACTCTTTATCCTTCCTGTTGCAGCGGCAATCTCGCGTGTTTTCTTTAAAGCGACAGGTTCTGTTTGGACAGGCGCTTTTGTTAATTCGCTGATTGTTACTTTGTATGCAATGTCAAATACGGTTATAGCCGCACGAGGTGTTATTTAAATTAATGGGGGAAGCCCGATTGATAGGCTTCCCCTTTTTATTTTTAAAAATTCAGTGCAACACCGCTTTAGAAAGTATCTTAGAAAACCTTCATTTCTTCCCGGTTAAACTGCCCAACAACCCGCGAGCAATACTGGTACCGGCAGTCCGCGCAGCGGATTTGGCGGCAGTTTGCAGCACTCCGTCACGCTTTCCGCCTCTCGGTCCTGTTGAACCAAAAACAAACTCTTTCATTTCCTGTCCTATTCCTTTTTGAGCGGGTTGTGCCGGAGCTTTTGTTGTTGTCTTAGCGGCAGCGGGTTTTGCCGTACTTGCGACGCCTTTCTCTGCCCGTTGTGTCAGCAGCTCATATGCAGATTCCCTGTCAATAGCTTTTTCGTATCTTCCGTAAAAAATAGATTGTTTTAATAAAACATCCTGTTCGGAGGATGTGACAGGTCCAAGTCTTGATCCCGGAGCAATTACCGAACATTTTTGGACGATGGACGGACTGCCCTTCTCGTCAAGAAAAGAGATAAGCGCTTCGCCCGTGCCTAATTCCTGAATTGCCTGCTCGGTATTAAAAGCGGGATTCGCCCTCATTGTTTGCGCCGCAGTTTTTACGGCTTTTTGATCTCTTGGTGTAAATGCACGTAACGCATGCTGCACCCTGTTGCCAAGCTGACCTAACACTTTATCCGGAACATCAAGCGGGTTTTGCGTAACAAAATATATACCCACTCCTTTAGAGCGTATCAAGCGCACAACTCTTTCGATTTTCTCAAGCAGCACAGGAGGGGAATCGGCAAAAAGGAGATGAGCTTCATCAAAAAAGAAAACAAGTTTTGGCTGCGGCATATCTCCGATTTCCGGCATAACTTCAAAAAGTTCTGACAGCATCCATAAAAGCGTTATTGCGTATAACTTGGGCATATTATAAAGTTTATCCGCTGCAAGAATATTTATAACGCCTTTTCCTGAAGCGTCAGTTCGGATAAAATCCATTATGTTGATCATCGGCTCGCCGAAGAAATTGGAAGCGCCTTGTTCGTCAAGCGTCAGCAAACCGCGTTGAATCGCTCCTGCGGAAGCTGTGGTTATAGTACCGTATTTTGTTTTAAAATCATTTGCATGATCTGCGACATATTGAGTCATTGCGCGTAAATCTTTCATGTCGAGCAAAAGCATATCGTTATCATCTGCAATTTTAAAAATTATCTGCAATACACCTGATTGTACATCGGTTAAATTTAAAAGGCGTGACAGGAGCATGGGACCCATATCGGAAATAGTAGCGCGGATTGGATGACCCTTTTCGCCGAAAACATCCCAAAAAACAGCCGGGTTTCCTTGCGGCTTCCAATCAGACACACCGATTTTTGCAAGCCTTATACTGAGTTTCTCGCTGGGTTCAGCAGGCATCGCAACACCGGATAAATCCCCTTTAACATCAGCTACAAACACAGGAATCCCTGCGGAAGAAAAAGACTCCGCCATCTTTTGGAGAGTTACAGTTTTACCTGTTCCTGTAGCACCTGTTATAAGACCGTGACGGTTTAACATTTCAGGCAGTATAACGACATCTTCCAAATCAGTATTTTTTGCAATACATAACGGCTTACTCATAAAATCTCCTTTTAATCTGTTTATTATATAATGATAACATACTATTGGCAAATTTTGTATTTCTTTAAATGATGGGAGAATTAGCGGGAAGTCAGAAAAACAAGACAATTACCGCATTTGACTTTGCGGAGAAAAACTGGTATAATCTCCGCAAGTATTGCGGAGATTAGGCTGATTAATATCCGCATAAAATGCGGAGAAAAACTGATGTAATCTCCGCAAAAAAGGAGTTATAAATGGCTAAGTACATTCATCAACATAAGAAATACCCTAATTTTACATGGGATAAGTCTGTGATAATAAACCTTTTAACTCATATATCAATTCTGCAAGGCAAGGTTCTGGGAAAAATGCAGCAACTTGGTTTCGGCGATCAAAAAGAGGCTATGCTTAATGCGCTTACCGAAGAAATAACTAAATCCAGCGAAATAGAAGGTGAAATACTAAACTCTGAACAAGTAAGATCGTCACTTGCAAAGCGGCTTGATATAAATCTGGAAAAAGAAATTACATCTTCACGTCACATAGACGGCATAGTAGAAGCGCTGATGGATGCGGTAAAAAATTATAATAAGCCGCTTACAAAAACAAGATTATTCGGATGGCATGCATCATTATTTCCGACAGGTTACAGCGGAATACAAAAAATACGTACCGGAAAATTCCGCGAAGGTGAAATGCAGGTTGTATCACGTAAATACACTCATGATATTATACATTACGAAGCTCCTTCTCCGGAAAAAGTATCCGAGCAAATGACAGAATTTTTTAATTGGATAAATAAAGAGAATAACGAAAACCCGCTTCTTAAAGCGGCAATTGCTCATCTTTGGTTTGTTATTATTCATCCGTTCGATGACGGTAACGGACGTATAACACGCATTATAACCGAGATGCTTCTTGCACGAAGCGAAAATACATCATTGCGTTTTTATTCAATGTCATCACAAATTCAAAATGAAAAAAAAGAATATTACAGAGTTTTAGAACTAACAACAACCGGCAGCCTTGATATTACAGAATGGCTTGTTTGGTTTTTTACCTGTCTTTGCAGAAGTATAGAAGCAAGCGAAGAGATAGCAGGCAATGTAATAAAAAAAGCTTCCTTTTGGCAGAAGAATGCGCTTGTTATTACAAATAAAATCCAGCAAGAAATAATCAATCGTTTATTTAACGGTTTTATAGGAAATATGTCTTCCGGTAAGGCAGCAAAAATATTTAAAATATCGCAAGATACCGCTGCCCGGTATTTAAAAGATCTTTCTGATAAAGGTTTTCTTGAAGTTAAAGGGAGCGGAAGAAGCACTCATTATGTGTTGAAGTGAACCTATGTCATCAATATGCTATTTCAACAGGGACTGTCATTACTTCCCATGCGCCTGTGAATCGGTGATTACAATTTAATTAGGAATTAATATAATAATCATTGTTATAAAAAATAAAAAAGCTGCCTGAAAATTCAGACAGCTTTAAAAATCAAAAATAAAAGAAATTATTTTACAAGAATAAATTCAACACGGCGGTTTTTCCATTGTTCTTCATCGTCATTAAAATCAGCGACCGGTTTTGAAGTACCCATGCCTGTATAACTAAATCTTGTTCTTACAATATTGTGATTTGTTATAAGGTATTCACCGACAGCCCTTGCACGTGCTTCGCTGAGCGGGCGAAGAGTAGTTTCCTGCCTTGTCCATTCCGGAGTTCCGGCAGCGGAAAGCGGATTTGCATGACCTTCGATAGTAATTCTATAATCCGGATATTTAGTTAATGCGTTAGCAATCGATCTTAAAACTCTTCTGTTTGATCTTTGTTCATCTTCTGATACGCGGGTTAAGTCGCTCGAATCGCCGGGAAATATAATTGACGGAACAATAATACGAAGATTATCTCCTTCCCTTCTTACAAGAACATCCACGCTGATTACACCTTCGAATTCTGCATTATTATCAAAAATATCATTGACTGTTAATACAAACCTATAATCGGTAGCGGACTGAACCATTTCGCCTGAGGGGCGTGTGCTTTTGCCGTCCCATTGCCATTGCGCAGGCGGATTTCCTGTACCGCTCTGTTCAAAGAAAGGCGCTCTTTGGCGGCGTTCTCCCTGTGCGGCTTGTTCTCCGGTCTGTGCTGCAGCAGTTTGACGCGGTGCGGCTGGTTCTCCTGCTGCTGCCGTCTGCCGCTGAGCTGATCCCTGACGTACCGGCTGAATCACAATATTCCAATCCTTTATATCGACAGGATGATTGATGTTGATCGCAATTGTCATTTTGTCATTCTCAATATCAGGACTAGGGCTGAATATTTCCGGGATTACAACCGATAATCCGGGACCGGCATTTGGATTTTCTTGGGGTTTTGTGCTGACGCATGCTGCAAAAATACCTGCTGTAAATCCAATGATTGTGAGTATGGCGATAAGCGTCCATACTTTTTGTTCGTGTTTCATTTTTAACACTCCTTCTTAATTTTCTAATATAATTCATTATATTAACTTCTTTTCATTGTAAATTATAAAAAGCTGCTTGTATAGAAAAAAATTTTCGTACAGAAATAAGAAGATAACCTGATTTAACGTAAAAAAAGCAAAGAAAACAGCAGAAAACAGCCTTTTAGATTACTTATAACTTGAAGAATCAGCGGTATCTGCGGTAAGCTATCATATATGGATTATGAATATTACAAATTAGGTATCAAATATTACAGAAATATTCATCCAAACAAATTCTATAAACGAAACTCAGATTCGACTTTTAAAACAAAAGCTTATAACGAATTAGAACATGAACTGAATTTAATATTATTATCGTTTAATTTAGCGGAATTTTATTTTAATAAAGTAATAGAAGGGTATCCGCAATCTCCGTATTCAGAAGATTCAAAAGCAAAAATTAAGTTACTAAGAAAATTATTTAAGAGTTACGAGAATATAGTTTTAGAAGAAAATAAGATAATAAACAGCGATGAATTTATGAAAGAAATGGGATTAAAAATTTTATAGTGAACGTTAATTCGCTCCTTGCTTCCTTAAAATCTCAATATTCTTCTTTGCAAGAAGATGTCCCTGAACTGCGGCATAATTATACCATTCATGTGCTTTTAATAAATTTTTAGTGACACCGATACCTTTTTCATAACATGCACCTAAACTATTCTGAGCAGGGGCATATCCATGTTCTGCTGATTTTCTGTACCATTCCACCGCTTTGCCGATATCCGCATCTACCCCTTTGCCGTGTTCATAACATTCACCAAGATTGTATTGTGCAAAAGCGTTCCCTTTAATTGCCGCTTTCCTGTACCAATTAAAAGCTAAATCAAGGTCTTTTGCAACGCCATTACCGTTTCCGTAACAAAATCCAAGATTGCCTTGAGCGGGGGGATATCCTTGATCTGCCGCCTTGTTGTAATATTCAAAAGCTTTGTCCATATCCTGCTCTACACCGAAACCGCTTTCATAGCACCACCCCAAATTGCATACAGCCGGGAGATATCCCTGATCTGCCGATTTCTGGTAATATTCAACAGCTTTGGTGAAATTCTGGGGGACTCCATGACCTTTCTCGTAACAAAAAGCCAAACTGCATTGAGCGGGAGCATATCCGGTTCTTGCCGACTTCAGGTAACAATCAAACGCATCTGCAAAATTATTAATCATTCCTGCCGCATTACCTATATTATACAAAGATTCGGGATCATTGACCGATTGAATATCTACTATCATAATCTCTCTCCTGTTATTATATATTAGTATACAATTACTTTATATATTTTGTAAACATTTTATTATGGTATGGAATTGTCTCTATTGGTATATTTTTATTTTTCATATATAATGCACATAAGGGAAAAACATGAACAAATTTAGTTTTACAATCGAAACGGAAGCATTTGAAGGCGTTAAAAGAATTGCAAAAAAAGTTGCATCAGACTTTGAAAAGGTTATAGGTGTATTTCCTGATATAACAGAATCGCTTTTATCCGATGCTGAAATTTCCATTATTTTTGCAACATTAGGCAAAAGTCCAATCACAGATAAGTTAATAAAAGAAAATAAATTCGATCCGGCACAGATTAGCGGAAAGAGAGAAGTTTATCAAATCAAGCTGATAAAAGACAGCGCACAGCATACATCTAAAATTTTATTGATATGCGGAAGCGATAAGCGCGGAACAATTTACGGTATGTTTGCATTATCGGAATTCATAGGCGTTTCGCCTCTGCATTATTGGGGCGATGCAGTTCCCGTCCGCAAAGAAAAAATCGAAATAACAGAAAATATCGAAACTGTTTCAAAAGAACCGAGCATAAAATACCGCGGCTTTTTTATTAATGATGAATGGCCCTGCTTCGGGAACTGGACATTTGAACATTTCAACGGCTTTACTGCAGAAATGTATGACCATGTTTTTGAACTTTTATTGCGTTTAAAAGGCAATTACCTCTGGCCTGCGATGTGGTCATCTTCTTTTCCTCTTGACGGACCGGGACAGCTTAGCGAAGAGTTAGCCGACATTTACGGAGTTGTAATCGGTAATTCTCATCATGAACCTTGTCTGCGTGCAAGTGAAGAATGGAATTTGGTTAAAGGACCGGAATCCGAATACGGAAACGACTGGAATTTTTACACTAATAAAAAAGGTCTTATTAAATATTGGGAAGAATCGCTTAAAAGAAGCGGCAAATACGAGAAGATCATAACAATCGGTATGCGCGGAGAACATGACAGTTCAATGCTCGGCAGCAATGCATCGCTCAAAGAAAATATCGATCTGTTAAAAGATATAATTAAAAACCAACGTGAGCTAATAAAAAAACATATTGATGTTAACACAACGCAGATGCTTGCATTATACAAAGAAGTAGAAGAATATTTTTACGGCGATGATAATGCAGAAGGACTAATAAATTGGAATGAGCTTGATGATGTTATTTTCATGTTATGCGAAGATAATTTCGGTTTTATTAGGACTTTACCGGCAGAAAATATTCGTAACCGCAAGAGCGGCTTTGGAATGTATTATCACTTTGATTATCACGGCGGAC
This sequence comes from Treponema sp., assembly GCA_009787695.1. GTDB lineage: Bacteria > Spirochaetota > Spirochaetia > Treponematales > Breznakiellaceae > WQXQ01. Next base: position 19,376 of record WQSW01000003.1, on the reverse strand, counting down.
CTGTTTCTTATGAATGGATGCCTTCTGCGGCTTTTGAAAAAACATGGGAACAAATGTGCATGGCTTATGATTACGGGATTAAAGATGTTTGGATTGTCAACGCCGGCGACTTAAAATTTAACGAAATACCTCTTACTTATTTTATGGAACTTGCATATGATTTTGAAAAATGGGGAACAAATTCACCTAACAGTATTGATCGTTATATTTCAATGTGGCTGGAAAAAACTTTCCCCGCTGTTAATACAGAAATCCGCGAAAAAATGGCAAGCGTTCTTCATAAATATATAAAAATGAATGCAATGCGCCGCCCCGAAGCGCTTAACCTTGAAATTTACCATCCATGCCATTACCTTGAAGCAGACAGAATGTTAAATCTTGCAAATGATATCGAAAAATTAAACGAAGAAGTTTTTTCCGGTATTTCGCATAACGAAAAAGATGCGCGTTTCTTCAGAGATGCATATTACAGCATGATATACTTTCCGGCAAAGATAAGTATTAATCTTATTAGAATGCACTTGTATGCAGGGAAGAACAGGCATTTTGCAAATCAAGGGAAAAAAATTGCAAATAAATATGCGGCACTTGTAACAGAATGTATGGAAAAAGACCGGGCGTTATCTGAAGAATTTGCATTATTTAAAAACGGTAAATGGAAAGGCATGGAACTTGCACAGCATATAGGTTTTACAAAATGGAATGAAGATAATTGCCGGTATCCGCTGCGAATACAAGTTGAGCCTGTAAATCATCCGCGCATGATTGTTTCGCGCAAAGACAGAGAAGAAATATACACTAAAAATTACGGAAGACCCATGACCGTTGACATCTCTGATTTCCTTTATGCAAGAAATACACAAGTCATTTTAGAAATTGCAAACGACGGAATAGGCAGTTTAAATTATATTATCGAAACTGAAGAACATTATGACTGGCTTGAAATTTCTCCGATAAGAGGAACGGTGGAATATCAGGAAGAGGTTACGATTCGTTTTAATAAAGAAAAATTAAATAATACATCTTTAGTAATAGCGCATCTATTAATTAAAGACGGAACAACAACAGTAGCGGCAGAAATAAAAGCAAAAAATACAAACACAGAAAACCTGCCGCCCATGACATTTTTGGAAAATAACGGTGTGATTGCAATTGAAGCGCATCATTATTGCGGTAAAAAAGATGTTCAGCACGGGAATGTTACAGCCGGCTTTTTAGAACTTCATAATTACGGAAGAAGCCCTGCAACAAACGGAATGAAAGTTTTTCCAACTACTTTAAATCATCTTAATAATAATGAAATGCCTTTTTTAACTTATCGTTTTTTAATAGAAGAGACAGGAAAATATAATGTTGAAATATGGACAACTCCTACAAATTCTGTCCAACCCAACCGTCCTCTGCGTTTTACGGTTCTTCATAAAAATGATTATTCTCAGATTATATCAGTGCCGTTGGATTACCATGCAGGAAATTGTTTCGATGTTAATTGGTGTAACGGTGTACTAAACAATATTCGAATAAACAAAACTTCTTTTATATTTGAACAAGGAATTCAGGAGATTTCCATAGGCGCAATGGAAGCAGGGCTTATTGTCGAACGTATTTTAATTTACAAAGAAGGCAGGAAGCTTTTAAAATCGTACTTGGGACCGCAGGAAAGTTTTTACGTTAAATGAAATAAGAAAATTATTTTTCCGTTTGTGCACAAGCAACATTTGAAAAATCTTCAAATTGATACTGATTGCGTTCACTTTCTCTTTTTGCATTTTCAATTTGCAAACAATCTCTGCAAAGAGCGATAAAACTTTCTGCGCTTCCGCCTATATCAACCTGATCTGCACTGGTATCGTTTACTTTGTAAGAAAATGCCGCTTCATACGAACCGCATTTTGAACACACAGCTTTAAGAAAAACAATCTCGTCAACTAACGGAATCATTTCTTGTGTCGCCTTCCATTCAGTTTGATGCCTGTCTCCATTTAATGCGGAAATAAAAACTCTTTTACCCATTTTTACCCATTCAATACTTTGCAGCAAACTGTCAAAAAACTGACCTTCATCTATACAAATAACATCATATTGTGCAGCCGGAACATCTTTTAAATCGGCAACATTATAACTGTCAAACGAGCGGTATTCCCATTTTGAATGAGTAAAAAATTCTCTTGTATCTGTTTTAGGTCTTACAATACAACATGGAATTTTTGCTATTGTCGCTTTGTCAATTTCATTTAATAAAAGCGAACTTTTACCTGAAAACATCGGTCCTAAAAGCAATGTGATTTTCCCTGCTTTTACAAATCCTGTTTGTGTAAATTGATTCAACTGTGCAAACTCCGTTTGTACATCTTTCATGATGTTTTACTATATCAAAAAATAAATAAAATGAGAAGATACATATTACATATTGACTTGGCATAATTATAGTTATAATATTTATTAGTAATTAAGATAATATCATGGGTATAGTTAATGATACAGCGTCAAAAACATCAGATTTTAATTTTAATCATTTTGGAGATATAATTATTCATGAAAATGATATTCCTGATCAATTTATTGATAAATTAACAGGAAATAATGATTATGACAAAAATGAAAGAGCCATAGGATTTTCATTTTCTCCGAAATTTTTAAGCGAGCTTATGTACTCAGGTTTTTATATTACATCAGATGTAATGTTCAGAGATATACCGATTATAAATAATAAAAACAAAAGATTAACATATATCCCTTTAATTAATATTTGGAAAAAACAAACTGTATTATTCTTTAATAATATTCACATATCGAATTCGATCAATCGAATAAAAAAAGAATATGAATTAAGAGTTAATTATAATTTTATTAATGTAATAAATAATATAAGAAAATATCACGGCAGAATTTGGATAACATCACCGTTAAAGAAAACATTAATTCATCTTAATAAAAATAAATACAAAGCGAAAGCCGTCTCTTTCGAGGTTTATAAAGACGGTGAATTAATTGCCGGCGAGATTGGTATTAAAACAGGAAATATTTATACAAGTTATACGGGTTATCATACAGAGCCGTCTTCGGGATCGGTTCAGATTGCGCTAATGCTGGAATATTTGAGGGATCACAATTATAATTTTTGCAATTTAGGAACAGATGACAGTAAAAAAAACAATGCGTATAAATTAAAATTCGGAGCGGAATATATAGACAGAACAGATTTTATAAAATTATGGAGAGAAGGCAGAAATTAATATTCAAAAAAACTTGATATTACTTCTATTTCACTTTAAAATATTTATTTATAGGAGAAATATATGGATGCAGGTAGAATTCAAATTTTAATTACAATGGCTTTTTATATGGCGATTGTAATCGGGATCGGCGTTTATTTCGCCAAAAGATCTAATCAAGATTCAGAGGCTTACTTTTTAGGCGGAAGAAGTTTAGGACCGTGGGTATCTGCGATGAGCGCGGAAGCTTCGGATATGTCAGGCTGGCTGCTTATGGGTTTACCGGGTGTCGCATATTGGTTCGGTCTTGCAGATGCTGCATGGACTGCAATCGGTTTGGCAATCGGTACATATTTAAATTGGCTGATTGTTTCAAAACGCCTCCGCCGTTACAGCGAGAAAGCAGGGAATGCGATTACACTGCCTGAATTTTTCTCAAACAGATTTAAAGAAAACAAAAAAATTCTGCTGACCTTTGCAGCTGTTTTTATTTTGATATTTTTCACTGTTTATGCGGCAAGTTGTTTTGTAACCTGCGGAAAACTTTTCTCGACATTGTTCGGCGCATCATATGTTTCAATGATGATATTAGGTGCAATATTTGTACTTGCATATACAATGATCGGCGGCTTCCTTGCCGAAAGTTCATCTGACTTTATGCAGGGCATAGTGATGATATTCGCTCTTGTAACAGTTTTTATAGTAGGGACTGCCGCCGCAGGCGGTTTGGGTACTGTTATGCAAAATGCAAAAAACATTCCCGGTTTCCTGGAATTCTTCGGCATGGCTAACCAAACAGGTATTCATAATTCATCGCCTGTATTCGGCGCCGCCTTACCTTATGGGTTTATTACAATCATGTCTACTATGGCTTGGGGTTTGGGCTATTTCGGAATGCCTCACGTATTACTGCGTTTCATGGCTATCCGCGAAGAAAAGAAACTTACAATTTCAAGGCGTATCGCTGTTGTATGGGTTGTCATCGCTTTGGCAACAGCCGTATTTATCGGTATTGTCGGCAGAACATTATATCCGGCAGAGTTCGGCACCTATTCTTCATCAGAAAATATTTTTATTTTAATTTCCACCAATCATTTTATCCCTGTCTTTGCAGGTTTAGTAATGGCTGGAATTCTTGCCGCAACAATCAGTTCATCCGATTCGTATTTGCTGATCGCTTCTTCTTCACTCTCAAAAAATCTTTATCAAAAAATATTCGTAAAGAATGCCAGCGAAAAGGAAGTCATGATTGTATCACGCATAACACTTTTAACAATCACAGTAATTGCCATATTGATAGCATTAGACGAAAACAGCGTAATATTTACCATCGTGTCGTTTGCATGGGCAGGCTTCGGTGCAACATTCGGTCCATTGATGTTGTTTTCTCTTTTCTGGAAGCGCATCAATCTTCCGGGAGCGATTGCAGGAATGCTGAGCGGCGGCTTTATGGTTTTCTTCTGGAAGCTTGTTATCCGTCCTTTAGGCGGAGCATGGAACATCTATGAGCTGCTTCCCGCATTCCTCTTTTCCTGCATGATGATCGTGTTTGTCTCACTGTTAACTGCGCCTCCATCAAATGAATTGCAAAAAGAATTTGAAGAAGTAAAAAATGGCGGACCTGTTTTTTAAAACAAAGAAAACTAATTTAAAAGCAGCCTTCGGGCTGCTTTTTTTATATTTACACGCTTCTGCAAAAAGTAAGAAAAACATACTGATGACACACTAGACACTACTATGCACAAAACGTAAAATAATTATATTAGGATGAATAATGCAAATTACTGACCTTGTAGCTAAACTGGTTCTCCAGATTGGCATAATTCTATTTGCGGCACGCTTGTTCGGGCAGTTGGCAAAGAAGATAGGAATACCTTCAGTGCTGGGAGAACTGTTAGCGGGTGTTATAATCGGACCTTATGCGCTAGGCGGTATCACCCTTCCTTTCTTTCCTGAAGGGATTTTCCCGCTTGCCTTAACAGAAACGCATACTCTTGCAGTCAGCCTTGAATTATACGCATTTGCAACTGTCGCTTCGATTGTATTGCTTTTTAATACCGGACTTGAAACCAACCTTAGTTTATTTCTTCGTTATTCTGTTGCAGGAAGTGTAATCGGTATTAGCGGAGCATTGCTTTCTTTTGTAGCGGGAACATTCTGCGGTGTATTTATTTTCAATTCTTCGTTTTTTGATCCGCACTGTTTATTTTTAGGAGTGATAGCCTGCACCACTTCTGTCGGGATTACCGCGCGCACACTTTCCGAGCGTAAAAAAATGGATTCCCCTGAAGGGGTAACGATGTTAACAGCGGCAGTTTTAGATGATGTTATTTGGATCATTCTGCTTGCAGTTGTTTTAGGAATAGTTTCCATTATGAGCGGACAAACCGGAAACGGATTTTCCGCACAGTCTGTTATATTTTTAGCATTAAAAGTTTTCGGTATTTGGTTAGGTGTAACAGCGCTTCTTTTAATCTGCGCAAAGTTACTCGCATCTTTTTTAAAAATCTTTAAAAACACTTTTGATTTTTCCGTACTCGCGCTTGGTCTTGCATTGATTCTTGCAGGTGTTCTTGAAACACAGGGCTTGGCATTAATCATCGGCGCATATATCGCAGGTCTTGCACTTTCAAAAACCGATATTGCCGCAATAATTCAGGAACGAATTTACGGACTATACGGATTCTTTGTACCGATATTTTTCACCGTTATGGGTATGATGGTAAATATCAAAGCGGTAATATCTGCACCCATTTTGATCTTCAGCGCAATATATACGTTAGCCGTCATTTTTGCAAAGATAATCGGTTGCGGCGGTCCTGCCCTCCTTTTGGGATTTAACCGTACAGGAGCGCTCCGCATCGGAACGGGAATGATTCCCCGCGGAGAAGGCGCTCTAATCACATGCGGCATAGGGCTTTCAACAGGTGTTTTAGATGTCAATCATTTTTCTGCAGCTATACTTATGATCTTTCTTACGATAGTTGCATCTCCCCCGTTGCTTGGACTTGCTTTAAAAAAACCGAAACAAGGAACGCGGAAACCGGTAAAAGATAATGACAGTATTCACGAAGTATGGGAATTTGAAAACGGCGAAATCACAGACCTTGTTATGGCAAATATTTTAAGCGAACTGCGCAACGAAGAGTTTTTTGTCCAAACAATGAACATTGATGAAGGACTTTCCCAAGCGCGCAAAGATAATATAACCTTATTTATTACAGAAGAAGAAAAGTCGATAACCATAACAACATCCAAAAAAGATATGCCCTTTGTAAGAAATCAAGTTTATGAAGTAATAGTAGAACTTTCGCATAACATTGAAAAACTAAAAAATTCTGCGGATACAGCAGAAATGAAAAAAGACCTTTTAGATACCGATGCACGCACATCAAAAGACCTTCTTGCACTTATTGACGCGGAATTATTCACTTTAGATTTAAAAAGCGAAACAAAAGAAGATGTGATTACAGAACTTGTAGACATACTTTATAAAGCGGATAAACTTTCCGACCGCGATGCAGTTTTAGCAGATGTACTTGAGAGGGAAAAAAGCATGAGTACCGGCATGGAGTTTGGCATCGCGCTTCCCCACGGAAAGACTGACGGTATTTTAGAAACCACAGTTGTAGTGGGTATAAGCAAAGCAGGAATTAATTTTGATTCGATAGACGGAGAGCCGTCTCACCTTTTTATAATGATTGTTTCACCGAGAAAATCTTACGGTCTTCATGTCCAATTCCTTGCAGCGGTAGGTTCAATACTTGGAAACGAGGCATTACGTGAAGCTGTTATAAACGCTCCGACACCGCAGGACGCTGTGGATTTGATCAGGAAGAAGAAAGTTGCGGAGAAATGAAAAAGAAAGATGAGCACATAACATAAGAAAAATTATATTGATGAACAATGTCATGCGGAAAAAGCGCTCCCGCATTAATTTTTGCTCCGCCTTTTTCTGTTTTAATATATCATAAATTAATTTTTTATCAATTATTTTATTGATTTATATCCGGACTTAAAACAAAAGCTTGCGTTTCTAAAGAACCGCCCATATTCTATAAGTAAGAGAAAATTATGAACTACGAAAAATTTACTATAAAAGCGCAGGAAGCATTGAGTGAAGCAACTTCTATCGCGCAGAAAAACGATCATTCGCAAATTGAGAGCGAACATCTTTTGCTTGCATTATTGCAGCAAGAAAACGGAATTGTTCTTCCTATCATTGAAAAAATAGGCGGCGATACAGGCAGACTTTTAAAAGATGTTGAAGCGGCGGTGAAAAATACGCCGAAGATTTTCGGAGAAGCGGCGCAGGTTTATTATTCGTCGTCTTTAACAAAAATTTTGGCAAAAGCGGAAATTGAAGCTTCGTCATTAAAAGATGATTTTGTTTCGACAGAACATATTTTAATTTCGATGTCGGCTAACGAAGGAAAAATTGCCGACCTTTTAAAAAAAGCAGGTGTAAATAAAAACGCGATACTCGGCGCATTAAAACAAGTAAGAGGAAAATCGCGTGTAACAGATCAAAACCCGGAAGAAAAATACCAAGTGCTTGATCGTTTTTGCCGTGATTTAACGGCGTTAGCGCGTCAGGAAAAACTCGACCCTGTGATTGGACGCGATGAAGAAATACGCAGGTGTATGCAAGTTCTTTCGCGGCGCACAAAGAACAATCCCGTTCTAATAGGAGAGCCCGGTGTAGGAAAAACAGCAATCGTCGAAGGTCTTGCGCGGCGGATAGTTGCAGGCGATGTTCCAGAGGGATTAAAAGGAAAAAAACTTCTCGCTCTCGATTTAGGCGCGCTTGTTGCAGGCGCAAAATACCGCGGCGAATTTGAAGAACGTCTGAAAGCTGTGATTCAAGAAGTGCAGGCGGAAGACGGAAAGATCATTCTTTTTATTGATGAGATGCACACGCTTGTCGGAGCGGGAGCGGCGGAAGGCGCGACAGACGCTTCCAATTTGTTAAAGCCCGCTCTTGCACGCGGCGAACTTCGCTGTATCGGCGCAACTACCTTAGATGAATACCGGAAACACATAGAAAAAGACGCGGCGCTTGAACGGCGCTTTCAGCAAGTTTACACAGCAGAGCCTTCGGTGGAAGATACGATTGCGATTTTACGCGGGCTTAAAGAGCGGTACGAAGTTCATCACGGCGTAAGAATTAAAGATGAGGCGCTTGTCGCGGCGGCAACTCTTTCAAGCCGTTACATCACAAGCCGCTTTTTGCCTGATAAAGCAATCGATCTTGTTGATGAAGCGGCTAGCCGTTTAAAAATGGAACTTGACAGCCGCCCCACTGAATTGGATAAATTAGAAAGAAAACTTTTACAGCTTTCGATAGAGAGGCAGGCTCTTTCACGCGAAGAAGATGCCGCGTCAAAGGAACGTTTAACGAAACTTGAAAAGGAAATTGCAGACCTTAGCGCAGAGCGTGATGCGATGAAAGCGCGATGGGAAAGCGAGAAACTCGATATTCAAAAAATAAGAGAAATAAAACAACGGATAGAAGAATTAAAAATAGAGGAAACACGTTATGAACGCGAAGGCAACCTGACAAAAGCGGCAGAAGTAAAACACGGAAAAATTCCTGAAGCGCAAAAACAACTTTCCTTGCTCACCGATCAAATGGAAAAAAAGAGGGAACAAGCGGCAGGAGGAGGCGCTTCGGCGCTGTTACGCGAAGAGGTATGCGAAGAAGATATCGCAGGCGTTGTGTCAGCATGGACAGGCATCCCCGTTTCAAAAATGCTCTCCGGCGAATTGCAAAAATATCTTGATCTGGAAAAAGTTTTAGAAGAGCGTGTTGTCGGACAGGACGAAGCTCTTGCCGCAGTCGCCGATGCAATCAGACGCAACAAGGCGGGTCTTTCCGATGCGGCACGCCCTTTAGGATCATTTCTTTTTTTAGGACCGACAGGTGTAGGAAAAACAGAGCTTGCAAAAACACTGGCGGAATTTCTTTTTAACGATGAAAAAGCGCTCACTCGGATTGATATGAGCGAGTACGGAGAAAAACATTCGGTAAGCCGCTTGATCGGAGCGCCGCCCGGCTATGTCGGTTATGAACAGGGAGGACAGCTTACGGAAGCTGTAAGACGCCGCCCTTACAGCGTGATTCTTTTTGACGAGATCGAAAAAGCGCATCAAGAAGTTTTCAATGTATTCTTGCAAATACTCGATGACGGGCGGCTGACAGACGGGCAAGGACGTGTTGTCGATTTTAAAAATGTAATCATCATAATGACAAGTAACTTAGGATCGGATTTAATTCTGGAAGCGAAAAATGCAGAAACCTTACGCAGTTCGTTAACAGAACTTTTAAAACAAAGTTTCAGACCGGAATTTTTAAACCGCATAGACGAGACAGTAATTTTTAACAGATTGGGAAAAAGCGAAATCGGCAAAATAGTTGATATACAGCTATTGCGCCTAACAGAAAGATTAGCAGAACGCAAAATAACATTAACACTTACAGATAATGCAAAATCCCTGCTTGCAGAGCGCGGTTACGATCCCATGTTCGGCGCACGCCCTTTAAAACGCACAATACAAAGCGATTTGGAAAATCCTTTGGCAAAGCAGATGATAGGCGGCGTTATCCGCGAAGGTGATAACATAATTGCAGATGTTGATAAGAATGGGATTGTTTTTAAAAAGAAAAAATAACATAAAAGAAGCGGATTATCATTTTAAAATTATTTATTTCAACTCATCTGTTATTTTAACGGCTTCTTCATATTCGCTTAATAAAACCTGATATGAAATTTTTTCCATTTTATCTTTAACTTTTGCATCAAGTGATAATTTATTTATTTCATCTATAATTGTAAATATATCAGAAGACGCTTCATTTGCTTCAAGCGCTTCTTTTAGCTTATTTAAAAGAGGTTTTAAATGATCTGTATCGGTTTTTTGTGAAAGACTTTCATTATAAATATTTTTTGCATTTTGAATATTTGTAATCAACACTGCAAGATCAGATGAAAAGCGGTTTAAGTTTTTTTCAATAAATTCAAAATCCGACTCTTTACCGGCTTTTTCCAGCGCAAGGGCTTGAGCGGATACATCGCTTGCACCAATGTAAGCGGCAGCGCTCTTAAGAGCATGTACCTGTATTGTAAACATCTTTAAGCTTTCTGCGTTTGGCATAGTTGTAAAAAATGTCAATTTTTCTTCGTAATCATTAATAAATGCTGCCAAAACAGATAAATAACTTTCTATTCTGCCGCCGGTTCTTGCAATACCGATTTTTGTATCTACCCCCGATATATCCAGAAGCGAAATATTTTTTTCTTGTTCTTTCTCTTTATTAATTGATATTTCCGCTTTCTTTTTTTCTTTTTGTATCCAATGATCAAGTATTTCGTCTAACTTTAAAGTATCAATAGGTTTTGCAAGAAAATCATTAAAACCATTTTCTATAAACATTTCACGCATACCGACAACAGCGTTTGCAGTTAATGCAATAATCGGAACAGGTTCTTCACCTCTTAATTGTTCATCATGCCTGATACGTGCAACTGTTTCTATTCCGTCCATGTCAGGCATCATGTGATCCATAAATACAAGATCGTAATCTTTTTGTTTAACAAGTTCTATAGCTTCAAAACCGCTTAAGCATGTATCAACATTAATTTTATAAAGCGCTAATAAACCTTCGGCAACTTTTAGATTTGTAGGAATGTCGTCTACTACAAGAATGCGTGCATGCGGAATAATAAACCGCACAGTTCCGGATTGATCCTGATAATCTTTTTCAACTTCAAAATTTGCAGATAACGGCTCTTCTGATTCTATCACCTGCGGAATTATCATTGTAAATGTACTGCCCTTTCCGTATTCACTTACAACTGTAATATCACCGCCCATTGCATGGCATAAACGCCTTGCAATGGAAAGCCCAAGCCCTGTCCCTTCAATTCCTTTATTTTCTTTTGAATCAAACCTTACAAAGTCATTGAAAAGTTTTTGCTGATCTTCTTTCTTAATACCTTTTCCGGTATCACTTACATCAACTTTCAGCCAAACTTGTATAAGCGATCTTTTTTCAATTGAAAGAAACATATCTATGCTTCCTTCGTCTGTATATTTTACAGCATTGGAAAGAAGATTAAGAAGCACTTGCCGCAACCTTACAACATCGCCTTTTAAGGCGTTGGGAATTCCTTCTCCTATGTGCGTATTAAATTTTATCGGTTTTTCTGCAAGACGTATTCTGATTATATTTACGGTATCATAAATTAAAGATGAAAGCAGATAACTTGCCGGAACTATTTCCATCTTACCCGCTTCTATTTTAGAAATATCAAGAATATCATTAATGATAGAGATTAAATTATTTCCTGCATGTTTAATATCTTGTACATATTCATATGCTTCTTTGGAAAGATTACTTCGTGATAATAATTCCGCCATACCGATAATCGCATTCATCGGAGTGCGAATTTCGTGGCTCATTTTTGCAAGAAAATCATCTTTTGTTTTAGAAGCAGCTTCCGCTTTTTCTTTTTCATGCTGCGCTTTTATTGCATCCAGTTTTAATTGCTGCGCTTGAATCATAAACTGAAGCGATTCATTTAACCTTCGTGATAAACTTCCGATTTCATCTTTGCTTTGCAATATTTCAAATTTTATATCCAGTTCGCCGTTTGCTATTCTCCTCGCTACAAAAGCAAGATTTGAAAGCGGAACAGAAATTGATCTTGTAACGTAAAAAGCCAAAGCGATTGAAACAATTAACGATAATAAAACAATTGCAAGCATTAAATATGCACGTATCGAAGCGTTTTCATAACTATGATTTGTTTCTATTATTGAATTTTCTAGATTTATCATAAATCCTTCATTTATAAAATATGTAAATGTATCAAAAAGCGGAGTAAATCTGTTAATATAAACAGAAAGAGCTTCTTCTTTTAAGTCCATTTCCACCAAATGAAAAATTTCATTTACAATGGGAACATATATATCATTGAATATTTCAAATAAATTTATAATATCCTGCATTTCACCCGGAGAAAATATTTCTATAAATTGATCTTGTAATTCAAAAAATTGATTGATATGATCTAAAAATTCTTCCATGTATACTATTGTTGTCTGTATAACATAATGAGCAAGATTAATATCTTTAATAAATAAAATGTTTGATATACTTGCATTTATAGCGGCATTAAAATCATATATATCATTAAAAATAGAAACATTATGCATCGTTTTTACAGCAGAATCACCTAAAGAAGTAATACTGATAAAACCTGTTATTCCGACTATCAATGTTAAAAATACCACAATAAAAAAAGAGATTAATAACCTGTCTCTTATTTTGAAATTCCAAAGCATAATTTTTCTCATTACAAACTCAGTTTTTGATACGATGAATATACTCCGCCGTCTATTTGCATAATATAAACATTTGTATGCGGATTATTGTTTTCATCAAATTCGATGTGGCCTGTTATTACATTCAATACATTTGCTTTTAGAGCGGAAACAAGATCATCAGTATTAACGTTACCTGCTAATTTAATTGCTTCTGCTAATATATATACGCAAGTATAAGCGGTTGCAGAACCGGATAAAGGTATTTGAGAAAATGCAGTGTAATAATTCATAACAAATTGAATAACTTTTTCATCTTGATCATCAAAAGAAAAAGGCGCAGAATAATAAACATTTTTCATTGCTTCTGGATTTGTAACATAAGCAAGCAAGCCGTCCCATGCATCTGAACCTAATATTTTTACACCTCTTAAACCTGTGTTATAAACAGCGTTAACCAATTTTGAGGCAAGTAAATAACTTTCTGAACAAAAAATAACATCCGGTTTATTATAGTAATATCTTTGCAGAATACGCGGAAAATCATTTTCAGAAGAATAATTTTCAACTGCCATTATTTCTCCGCCGTAATTTATAAATTCTTCTATAAATACATCCGCAGTTTTTTGATAGCCGATAAAATTTGCATTCTTTAAAACAAGCGCGGTTTTTGCTTCCAATGAAGCAAACGCAAAATAAGCCATTACTTCAGCCTGATAATCATCTATAAAAATCGCTCTAAAAACATTTTTCCGCCCTTTTGTTACATCAGGATTTGAAGCGGAAGGAGAAATGATCAGCGTTTCTTCATCGGCAGATTTCACAAGTGCTATTGTCGGGTCTGAATAACTTGAACCGATAATTATTGAAACACCTTTTTCTTTTAAAGTATTATATTGCTGCACAACATATTGTTCATCGCCTTTATCATTTAATACAATGATATCGATCATTTTTCCTAAAACACCGCCGTTACTATTAATTTCTTTTTTTGCAAGCTGTATGCCGTTTAACGCACGCAACCCTTCATCTGAATCTTCGCCCGTCAGCGGAAGGAGAGCCCCTATTGTTATATATTCATTTTTTTTATTTTTCTGAGAACAAGAAATGACAGTAAGTGCCATTAATATTATCAATATAAAACATATAACAGAAATTTTTCTAAACATATATACAGAAGTTTAACACGATTTTGAGAAAGATGCAAACTTCGTTTTTGCTATAATAATCTTTTTAATTATCAATCCGCTGTAAAATCGACAGCAATTCTGCACCGCGCATCGGCTGAGAAGGACGGAAATTGCGCCCGTCAACAAGAGATAAAAATTCTGTCTCTACACAACCGAGTATCGAATCAAAGAAAGGAGAAAGAGGCGGGACATCTGTTATCGGACTGCGCGGATTTGAACCTGTTGCATAACGTGTTGAATAACGGGTAAGCAAACCGCGATCCGCACGGGTTTCTGCGTAGAGATGCCAGATTAACCATGCAGCGCCTGCACGTGTAACAATTTCATTAGCACTTGGCTTGACAGAAGGCCATTGAGTTTCAGTAACGTTCTGAAGATACGGGATAATTGCGCGATCAAGAAGACGGGAAAATAATTCGCTGTCGGAAATATTTCTGCCGCCTGTAATAAAACGCAATAGCTGTGTATTATTTTTTGCAAGAGTTATACAATCATTCCATGTGATTGTCTCGCGTCCAAGCAAGCCAAGTGAACTTGCATCAATATTACTTGTATTCCGCAATTCCCATGCACGATCTCTTATCGATACGTAACTGTCATTATAAATTTTATCTATCCCTGATGAAAACGCAATATCAAAAGCGCTTACAGCTTCAGAAAAACGATTCAATTCATAAAAAGTTCTTCCTCTTTCAATATTAATTTCCCCAATGCCGGAAGCGCGCGGACCAAGAATCGCGAGTTCCTTCTCGATCATTTCCAATCGTTTTAACGGATCACCTTCAAGACGGATTCCTAAAACAACTGACGGAATATTTCCCGGCGAAGCGGCACTTGATTGCCGGTGAAAACGCACAGCGTCACTGTACCTGCCTTCTAAAATAGCAAGCCTTCCTTGCCATGCAGCAAGTTTCCCGTTAAAATCCTTATCAACAGAATATTCTTTTTCCGTATTAACCAGTAACTGCCGCGCCTTTGTTAAATCTCCTGAACGGCTGCGAGCTTGCGCAGGACCAACTGCTTCCAGAGGAACGATAGCGGTTTCAATTTCTGCAAGAGTTTTATCAGTTTGACTTTCTTGACTGTCAATTAATATATCTTTAGTAGAAATACATGAAGATAAAATTACAGCACAAGCTAAGTTTGCTAACAACACTAATAAATTTTTCATTTTTTCCTCCGGATTATTACCTGAATTGCCAGCGGTATAATTTTCTATCCATCCCGATACCGATTATTTCTGCTTTCCTGTTTCCTTGTGCAGAAACAAACAATGGCCTGCCCCATACAGGAAGCGGGAAACCTTCAAGCGATCTGAAATTGCGCGTAAAAGCATAAAGTGCGTTTCCCTCTCCTGTAATATATACTTCGCTTTCTTTGTCGTTATTACTGTCAAATACAGTGATGCTGCCTTCTTCCATTACGCGAAAACCCGGTATCTGCTGATACAAAACATCGCCGCTAAGAGAAACACGGAAAAAATTTCCTTCCGATGAAACAAGCCATAAATATTCACCGTCAAAAACAGGCTGATGATAAAAAACTCCGTTAAGATTGATAGGAAAAGGCGATACAAGATCAGCGTTTTCATCATATAACAAAAGCTGACCTGATTGATTCACAAAAGAAACAAGTAATTTGCTGTTATGCGCAAATAACAGAGGCGAACCGAAGCCGATACCAAAATCCGAATATTCGCCGTCACTCGAAGAATCATCAACTGCTATCGGTGCAGGCCAATTAGGAAGGATTTTTCCGTTTTCGTCTAACAGATAAATATCGCCGAAGAAACTTTTCGGATAAACAGCTGCATAAACATTACTGGTTCTTCTGGATGTTACCGTCAAAAAATTAGGCGGTGAACGAAGAGCCGCATTAAAAGATGTTTCCCAAACACTTCTTTTGCCTTCTGTATCCGTTATATAAACATTTCCGTCTTCGTCGCAAAGATAAAGTTTTTTATTGTAAACAACAGGAGGAGCGGAAAGACGCAAACCTAAAAGTATAGGAAAACCTGAAACAGTTTCCATGTTAGTATCAACAAGCGTTATGCGTCCGCGATCTGTTACAACCCATGCTTTTGTATTATCGGCAGGAATAATCCAATGCGTTCCTTGATTTGAAAGTTCGTTAATACTGTTATCTGCAATTTTTAAAGAATAAGCATTGCCGCCGGAAGAGTAAAATATATACGCTTTATCTCCGTTGCCTTCAGAAAAACCTGTTCCATAAACGCGATTTGAAGGTCTGTCACCGGCACTTATAGGATAACCGTTTACAAGAGTTACGCCATTGCCGGAACCGGGAACAAGAGACAGAGAAAAATCAACAGCGCCTCTGTCAAAACTCATGCGGATAAGTCCCTGTTTGTAAAGGGATAAAAAACTGCTAAGAGCGGTATTTTTACGCAAAAAAAACGGAACTGAAAGGTCTAGCGAATAATAAAGACTTACAGTACTTGCAATTGTTTTTCCGTCTGCGATTTCCCGCCATGCGGCAGTACGCGGCAGCACATTGTTCTTCTGCATTGCACGTAACGATGCAAGCAGCGCTTCTGCCGATTCACTTACAAGGAAAAAATCTTTATGAATAATATAATACGGAGAAGGAATAAAAATATTCCATTTGCACAGAAGGGATTGCAAAAACTCAGGGATTTCAATTCGCGGAATACGAACACCATCTAAATTTAATCTGACATCTTCGTTAAGCACAATTGATTTGAATGCTTTATCAAAAACATTCTGCCTCTTGCGTTCATCTGTAATTTGAATTGCATAAACAGGATGCGGTCTGCCTTCCAAACCGAAAACTGCAAATTCATTCCCCGACCACGAGAAAAGAAGGTCGTTTAATGTTAAACCCAATACAGCACGGGATGCGCTTTCTGCAGTTTTAAGAGCATCGCTTAGGTCGGGGGAAAAAACAAGAGCGGCTTGATAAAGTTCATCAAGCGTTCCTGCAGAAAGAACCGTTGCATATTGCGAATCTGAAGGAATACGTTCTGCAATTACAGGCACTCTTGAACGCTGAGAAAGAATACGGCTTAAACTCTGCTGATGCGAAGACAAAGGAGCAGCCAAACGGAATTCGATTTTCTTAGGGTGTATAGAAATTCCCGCTTCAACTATGGAATCAAATTCGATAAATTCTACAATAGCGGCAATACTCTGAGCTTGATCGGCAAACAAACCGGTAACAAATTCATTGGAAAGCACAAGCGCGGCATCGTACGCGGAAGGTTTTAAAGAATTAAAAACTTTGCCGGAATTTTCTGAAGAACGCGATTCAAATAACAGCGCATCATCTGTAATAAAAAGTAAATTACGGTAAGGACCGATATAAAATATTTTATTTTCTAAACGGTATTCAAAACGTGAATTTTTTCCCGCTTGAACATAATATAAGTTGGGAATATTTACAAAGTTGGAAATTAACGGAAGTATGCGCAATAAAGGGGAACAAAGTTTCATGTCCCATGCTGCGGTCATAAATTGAACATCTGATGAAAACAAAGCAAACTCAAGATTGCCTTGTGCTGCAAGACGGACAAAACTGTTTTTAAGAATATTATTTTCTTTTAAAATATTGATAATCGGCACTGCTTGTGAGAAATTCGGCATAGCGGCAATGTCATCTAACGATTCATGAGATAAAATATTTTCAAGCAATCGCAGAGGATTAGACACACTTATATGAAAAGAAGCTGGTTTATCTAAAACCATTTCCGGAATTATTGAAGAAGCATGAACTCTGCCAATCAAAGAAAAAGCAACCCAGACAAGAGAAAGAAAAACCAAAATACAAAGTAAAATCAATAAAAACTTTAAAAAACGCTTTGGTTTTTTTGCGCAGGAAACTTCGTTGGCAGGAGTTTTTAAATCATCATTATTTTTTTGAACATCCATAAAATTGATTGTAAACTAACATAAAAAAAAATAGAAGAACCCGCACAGCTAAGGTACACTGTTTTAGCTGTACAGTGCGTTATATTTTTTTCAATTAGCGTTTTAAAGAATCAAGAGGGGAATTTTCACCCTTCAGACTCGATCGAGCTTCAATCTCAGATTGATTATTGGAAGATTTTGCAAAAACAAGCGCTTGAAGAATCCCAAGAATATAATCCTGTTGATCCTCTTTGAGCGTAGAGAAATCTTTACAGACTTTTTCAAGTTTATCGTCTTTATTCATTCTACCCCCGAAAAAACACTCTGTTTGTGAGAATATTATACCATAAAGTGAGTGTTGTAAAGAGGAATGAGAAAAATCCGCAGATTTTTTTCATTCATTACTATATATATAATATATAACATAGAAGACTGATATTTTCAAACTTGCATAGTGAGTGTTTTTGTCGTATCATAAATATATGACAATTAGCAAACGTATAAGACATTTACGGCAGACGCTTAATATGTCGCAAGTTGAGTTTGCAAAAGCAATTTATATAAGCAATGGATATATTGCAGAACTTGAATGTGAACATCGAAAAGTAAACGACCGCATCGTTCACTTAATTTCACTGACTTTTGGTGTAAATGAAACATGGTTAAAAACCGGAGAAGGCGATATGTTTTACAGAACACCCGGAGAAAAATTACAGCGCATGGTATGTTTATTTAACGAACTACCTCCGAAATTTCAAGATTATGTAATGCAGCAAGTTGAACAATTACTTAGTGTTACAAACAAAGAACAATGATCCCTTTATACAAACTGGAAAACCTGCCCCGTACTCAAAAACTCAGAAAAATAGCAAAAATATTGATGATGGCAGAAAGACGCTTAGAATTACTTAACAACCCAAAATTGACGGCAGAAGTTTTCACAAGCGCAGAGTTAGTTTTCTTTTTTGACGCAGCAAAACTATTGGCAGAAGATTCCCTCTTTTCTCCCGACGCAAAGAAAAAATTTAAAGAAGCAGAAGAAATTTTTCTATCCTTTCTTGAAAATTCAAAAAATGATGCAGGAACGCTAAGACGCACTTTAAATAGTATTAAACACATTTTATTAATGGAAACAGGCAAAGATCAAGCTGATTGGGATTTCACAGACAGCGAAGGTAAACTCGATCTAAAAAAACGGCAAATTTTTAAAGGAATGCAAGTATATTTGGAAGATATACGCTCTCCTTTTAATGTCGGCGCAATGTTCCGCACTGCAGAAAGTTTCGGCGCAGAAAAAATAATCCTGTCCCCCTTCTGCGCCGATCCCCATCACAGACGCGCAGAGCGGACAGCGATGGGCTGCATAGATATTATCACTTGGGAGCGGCGGGAACTTTTCGCATCACAAGAAATATCCCAATCAGAATTTTCACCTAACACTTTGCCGCCGCAAATTTTCGCTCTTGAAACAGGAGGCGTTCCTATATCGGAATTCCAATTTCCGCGATACGGCATTTTAATAGCAGGATCGGAAGAATTAGGGGTAAGCCCTCAGGCACTGGAGGCGGCAGACGCTTCTCTCGGCAGGGTTTCAATTCCATGTTTCGGGACAAAAGCGTCTCTTAATGTGTCGGTCGCCTTTGGAATCGCGATGCAGGCGTGGGCGGCATATTTACAAAAGTTTTAATAAATAGTAATATTTTATAATGATTAGAAAGAATATACCAATTTCTATATTTAAAGCTTACCCCCCCCCC
>WQSW01000002.1 GCA_009787695.1 Treponema sp. | reverse complement strand
TCTGCGGCTATTACCATGCACTGCGCCAAAAAATTCGGTGACAAGGTAATGAGTTATGATGAAATTGACAATGCGCCGGAGGAAAAAGCGCGCGGTATTACCATTAATACACGCCACCTTGAGTATAGGTCAGATAAACGCCACTATGCACACATTGACTGTCCCGGACACGCGGACTATATCAAGAACATGATTACCGGCGCGGCGCAGATGGACGGGGCAATCCTCGTTGTATCAGCTCCCGATTCGGTGATGCCCCAGACAAGAGAACACATCATTCTCGCACGTCAGGTAGGCGTTCCGAACATGATCGTATTTCTTAACAAAATCGATCAAGCCGATCCTGAACTGCTCGAACTTGTAGAAGAAGAAGTAAGGGATGTTCTTAAGGCAAACGGTTTTCCAGGCGACAAGATTCCTATCATCAGAGGATCAGCGTTTAAAGCTATGTCAGAGCCGGATAATGCAGAATCGACAAAATGTATTGACGAGCTTCTTCAGGCAATGGACTCATATTTCCCCGATCCTGTACGTGATTCAGATAAGCCCTTCATTATGCCGATCGAAGACGTGTTCACAATTCAGGGACGCGGTACTGTCGTAACAGGCAAAGTGGAACGCGGTGTTCTTAAACTCGGCGAAGAAGTTGAAATTGTCGGTATTAAACCTACAAAAAAGACAACCATTACCGGTATAGAAATGTTCAACAAATTACTTGATGATGCACAGGCAGGCGATAACGTCGGTACGCTTTTGCGCGGTATTGATAAGAAAGAAGTAGAGCGCGGTCAAGTCCTTGCGAAACCCGGTTCAATTACACCTCACAGCAAATTCAAAGGTCAGATTTATTGTCTGTCCCAAGCGGAAGGCGGAAGGCACAAACCCTTCGTCGCAGGTTACCGTCCTCAGTTCTATTTCCGTACAACTGACATTACAGGGACTGTCAATCTTCCTGAAGGTGTTGCAATGGTCATGCCCGGTGACAGCACAGAAATTATCGGTGAGCTGATCCACCCGATTGCTATGGAAAAAGGTCTCCGCTTCGCTATCCGCGAAGGCGGTAAAACAGTAGCCTCCGGTCAGGTTACCGACATAATCGAGTAGAGTGATTTATCAGATTTTCTGACCGTGAAAAGCGGTCAGATTATCAGATTGGAGGAATAATGGCAAAACCAGGAATTCGCGTTCGCGTTAGGCTGCGCGGTTTTGATGTTGAGTTAATAGATCAGAGCGCCAAATCAATAGTTACGGCGGTGCGGAAAGTCGGAGCAAAAGTAACAGGTCCGATCCCGCTGCCGACACGTATTAATAAAGTGACGGTGTTACGTTCACCGCATGTTAATAAAAAGAGCCGCGAACAATTTGAAATGCGGACACATAAGCGGTTGATAGATATTATCGATCCTTCGCCGGAAGTAATGGATTCATTAATGAAGCTTGAACTTTCTGCAGGTGTCGATGTAGAGATCAAGCAGTAAAGAGTTTCTGACCGCTTGCGGTCAGGTTATTAAACCGCAGACGGTCTGACCGCTTGAAAGTTGGTCAGATAGCGTGCGGAAGACGGAGTACAACAATGTTAGGGCTGTATGCCAGAAAAATTGGAATGACTCAAGTTTTTGACGAGGCGGGTAATCTATTTCCGGTAACGGTAATGAAGATCGAACCCAATGTAGTACTCGGTACAAAAACAACAGAAGCTGACGGTTACGACGCAGTCGTAGTCGGCATTGATGATGCAAAGAAAAACCGCGTTATCAAGCCGAGAGCAGGTCAGTTTCCTGAGAATATCCAACCAAAGAAAAAGATTTGCGAGCTTCGCGATTTTGAAGCTTCTTACGAAAGCGTTTTCAAGAAAAAAGTTGCAGTAGGCGACACACTTGGAATCGAAGTGCTGGAAAACATCAGATATGTTGATGTTTGCGGCGTAAGCAAAGGTAAAGGTTTTCAAGGTGTTGTTAAACGCCACGGTTTTGGAGGCGGTCGTAAAACGCACGGCTCTAAATTTCATCGTGAACCTGGTTCTACCGGACAGAATACCTATCCGGCGAGAACATTTAAAAACAGGAAATTACCCGGACGTATGGGACGGGAAAAGGTAACGGTTTTGAGCCTTAAGGTTATAAAAGTTGATCTTGAAAAACAGCTCATTATGGTTAAGGGAGCGGTTCCCGGCATCAACAAAGGTTTGGTGTTTGTTCGTTCAGCGGTCAAGAAGAGCCGTTCATAAGAGGGGATAACAAACATGAACTATAAAGTGTATTCAAAAGACGGAAAAGAATTGCGTTCCATTAACCTTGATGACAATATTTTTAACCTTCCTGTTAATGAAGATTTAATCTGGTATGCAATCAATAACGAGCTTGCAAATAAACGGCAGGGTAATGCCTGTACAAAAGGACGCGCGGAAGTTCACGGCTCCAATGTAAAACCTTATAAACAAAAAGGTACGGGGCGTGCAAGAAGAGGCGATAATAAATCACCGATTCTTGTCGGCGGCGGAACAATCTTCGGTCCCAAACCCAGAGATTTTTCTTACTCAATGCCGAAAAAAGCAAAAAGACTGGCGCTTAAATCTATCCTTAGTTTAAAAGCGCAAAGTCAAATTTTAAAAATAGTCGAAGACTTTTCTATCGAATCAGGAAAAACAAAAGATTTAGTCAAATTATTAGAAAATTTTGAACCGGGTTTAAGGACAGTATTGATCCTTAAAGATGACGATCCAATGATCAAAAGAGCGGCGGCAAATATCCCTTGGCTTAAATATCTTTCCTTTAACCGCCTGTCAGCGCATGAACTTTTTTATGCCCGTCAGGTGTTAATGCTGGAAACCGCTGCAAAAAATTTGAACGATTTTTATAAGGAGGCTTGAAAAATCATAAAGATTTTTCTTGATATAGAAAATGTATTACGAAGATATTTTGATCGAACCTGTTCTTTCTGAAAAGGCGAATCAATTGCGCGAAGAAGGAAAATATGTCTTTAAAGTAGCTCAATCAGCAACAAAGACGCAGATCAAGGAAGCGGTCAGCAGATTGTTTAATGTGCATCCGATTTCTTGTACAACAATGGTGGTAGGCGGCAAGCCGAAAAGGCTGCGCTACCGGAAAGGTGTCACATCAACTTGGAAGAAAGCGATTGTTAAACTTCCTAAGGACGAAAAAATAACACTTTTCGAAGGCGTGTAAGGTAAGAAGGTAGAATTATGGGTATTAAGACATATAAACCAATAACACCCGGTATGAGGCAATATACCAGCTTGGATTATTCTGAGCTGACTAAAGGCGCAAAACCGGAAAAATCCCTTACAAGGGGAAAAAGATCAGGATCAGGGCGCGACTCGTTCGGCCGTATCAGCGTCCGTCATCAGGGCGGCGGTCATAAACGAAAATACCGCCAGATTGATTTTAAACGCGATAAGATCGGCATTCCGGGCAAGGTTGCTTCTCTTGAATACGATCCAAACCGCAGCGCGAATGTAGCCCTTATTTTTTACAAAGACGGCGAAAAGCGATACATCGTCGCTCCTAAAGATTTAAAAATAGGTGCGACAGTCATCAGCGGTCCTGATGCTCCCATCGAGCCGGGAAACGCTCTCCCATTAGAAAACATTCCATTAGGTTTTACCGTTTACAATATTGAGCTGACACTCGGCAAGGGCGGTCAATTGGCGCGTTCTGCAGGAGCGGGCGCTCTTATCGCCGCTAAAGAAGGCGACTATGTAACAATCAAATTGCCGTCAGGTGAAATGAGAATGGTGTTTAAAAAATGTTACGCGACAATCGGTACTGTAGGAAATGAAGACCACATGAATACCGTATTGGGTAAAGCAGGGCGTAACCGCTGGAAAGGCGTCCGCCCGACTGTACGCGGTATGTCAATGAACCCTGTCGACCATCCTCACGGCGGCGGCGAAGGCAGAAGCAAGGGTATACACCCTGTTACTCCTTGGGGTCAGCCTACAAAGGGATTCAAAACAAGAAAGAAACATAAACCCTCATCAAGATTTATCGTAAGCCGGGGTAAAAAGAAATGATTAAGATAGGAAGGAAATATGTCTAGATCCGTTAAGAAAGGTCCTTATATCGAAAAGAGCCTTTATAAAAAAGTATTGGAGTTGAGCAAATCGGGTGAAAGAAAAACGATTAAAACTTATTCCCGCTGCTCCACTATCATTCCTGAAATGGTAGGCGCAACCATCTCTGTATATAACGGCAAAACATGGATCGCTGTTTATGTTACAGAGAATTTGGTCGGTCACAAGCTTGGAGAGTTTGCTCCCACCCGTATTTTTCGGGGACACGCAGGCTCTGATAAAAAAGCATCGGTAAAGTAGGCGGAAATATGAAAAATACAGAATCTGGTTACAAAGCGATTAGTAAATATCTCATCGGTTCGCCATATAAAATCAGGCCTGTTGCAGACCTAATACGGCGTTTACCGTATCCTGAAGCGCTTTCTATTTTGGAAAATATGCCTCATAAAGGCGCAAAGCTTATTAAGAAGACTGTAAAATCTGCAGCATCAAACGCGCTTTCAAATAATAAAAAACTTGATGAAGACATGCTTTATGTACGCGAGATTTATATTGATGAAGGACCGCGTCTTAAAAGAATTTGGTTTCGCGGCAGAGGCCGTGCCGATATGCAGTTAAAACGTATGTGTCATATAACTGTAATAATCGATGAAACCGCAGTTTCGGAAAACTCAAGCTCGATGAGTAAACCTTCAAAATCAAAGGCGGCTAAATAATGGGACAAAAAGTAAACCCCACAGGGTTAAGAATCGGTATTAATAAAACATGGAGTTCCCGCTGGTTTGTTGATCCAAAAGAATATGTCGACGCTCTTCATGAAGATTTACAGCTTCGCGATTTAATAATTAACAAGCATGCAGAACTTTGGCCCGAAACAAAAGGCGCAGATATCGCTGAACTGGAAATTACCCGTCATCCGGAGAGAATAACTATTACTATTCATACAGCGCGTCCCGGTGTAATTATCGGACCTAAAGGTGCCAATATCGAAAAGATCGGAAATGATTTACAAAAAGTAGTAAGCAGCAAAACCGGAACGAGCAAAAAAGTTCTTATTAAAATTAAAGAAATCAGAAATGCAGATAATAATGCACAGCTTATAGCGCAGAATATCGCCCGCCAGCTTTTGGCACGATCTTCTTTCAGAAGAACAATGAAGCAGGCGATCACTAACGCAATCAAGAAGGGAAACGCTCAAGGCGTTAAAGTAAGGCTTTCAGGACGGCTGGGCGGCGCGGAAATGTCCCGCACAGAAGAAATGAAAGAAGGACGCATCCCCCTTCATACATTGCGCGCAGATATTGATTATGGTTTTGCCGAAGCGCAGACCCCCTTTGGAGCAATCGGTGTAAAGGTTTGGGTTTATAACGGCATGAAATACGGCAAAGAACAAAAAGAAGACGCAGGCTTGCTTGTCCGCAGTAAAAGGCGCGACAGACCGTCTGCCAGGAGTTAAATATGTTAAGCCCAAAACGTGTAAAACGCCGAAAGGTGCAAAGAGGTAATATGCCCGGGAACGCCACCAGGTGCAACAATGTAGTATTCGGCGATTACGGTCTTGTAGCGTTGGACAGAATGTGGCTGACTAACAGGCAAATAGAAGCTGCACGTATCGCGATTAACCGCCATGTAAAACGCGGCGGAAAAATGTGGATACGTATTTTCCCGGATAAACCGTTTTCAAAGAAACCGGCAGAAACCCGCATGGGTAAAGGAAAAGGCGCTCCCGAATATTGGGTTGCAGTAGTAAAGCCGGGAACAGTTATGTTCGAGTTAGGAGGCGGTATATCCCGCACTCTTGCAGAAGAAGCAATGGCTTTAGCAGGTTCTAAACTGCCGATTAAAACAAAATTTGTCGCCCGTTCAGAAATGGAACTTGGGGCTTAAAGGGTAGGAAAGAAATATGAAAAATTCATTTAGGAACTTGTCATACCCCGAACTTAAAGCAAAGCGGGATGAACTTAAAAAGAAATACATGGAATTCCGTTTTAAGCTTGTTATCGGTCATGTAGACAATCCTCTGCAAAAACGAATAATACGCAGGCAGATTGCCAGATTAAATACATTAATTCGCGAGCATGAAATTGACGCTCTAAGAAAAGAACTGTCAAAAGCGGAGGTTAAATAATGTCAGAACAAAAAACGAAAAGCAAAAAAGAATTTATCGGCATTGTAAAGAGCGATAAGATGGATAAGACGATTGTAGTTTCAATCGAAACACTTGCCCTTCACCCTCTTTATAAAAAATATGTTAAAAGAGCAAAAAAAGTTAAAGCTCATGACGAAAAAAACGAAGCAAAGATCGGCGACCGTGTCCGTGTAATTGAATGCAGGCCAATCAGCAAAGAAAAATGCTGGAAACTTGTAGAAATTATTGAACGCGCCAAATAAGGGAGATAGAAAATGATCCAGGTAGAGAGCTTCCTGAATGTGGCAGATAATTCAGGCGCCAAAAAAGTTCAATGCATCAAAGTTTTGGGCGGCACCCGAAGAAGGTATGCAAGGATAGGCGATATTGTTGTAGTTGCGGTAAAAGAAGCTTTACCGACATCTACCATTAAAAAAGGCACTGTTGAAAAAGCGGTTGTTGTGCGTACCCACAAGGAATACCGCCGTCCGGACGGAACCTATATCAGGTTTGATGATAATGCCTGTGTCATTATTGACGCTGCGTTAAACCCAAAAGGAAAACGTATTTTCGGTCCTGTAGCAAGAGAGTTAAGAGAAAAAAGCGAATTTATGAAAATCGTTTCTCTCGCTCCGGAAGTATTGTAGGAGAAAGTTATGGCAGAAGCATTGCATAAATTTAAATTAAAGAAAGAAGACACTGTCGAAGTTATCACAGGGAAAGACAAAGGAAAGCGCGGTAAGATTTTAAAAATCCATCGTGATACAGACCGCATTGTTGTTGAAGGTGTAAACCTTGTAAAGAAAGCGAAGAAAAAAAGAAAACAAACAGATCGCAGCGGTATTATCGAAATAGAAGCAGCAATTCATTCTTCAAATTTGATGATAGTCTGCAAAAAATGCGGACCTACACGTATCGGTTATAAAATTGACGGTGATAAAAAAGTTCGTATTTGTAAAAAATGCGGGGAGGTATTGTAATGGCAGGCAATGTTGATAAAAATTATGTTCCCCGTTTAAAAAAGATTTATAAAGAAACAATCGCACCGGAAATGCTTAAAGAGTTCGGTTATAAATCTGCTATGCAGATTCCAAAATTGGAAAAAATTATAGTAAGCATGGGTGTAGGAGAGGCTCTTCAAAATAAAAAGCTCCTTGATGCCGCAATTGATACATTAACTCAAATTACGGGGCAAAAAGCTGTAAAGACAAAAGCACGCAAAAGTATTGCGAACTTTAAAATCAGGGCGGGGCAGGAAATCGGAGCAAAGGTAACATTGCGCGGAGCTATGATGTACGAGTTTTTTGACAGGCTTGTAAATGTTGCGCTTCCGCGTGTTAAAGATTTTCATGGCATTAATCAAAATGCCTTTGACGGACATGGAAATTATTCTCTGGGAATTCAAGAACAAATTATTTTCCCGGAAATTGATTTTGATAAAATTGAAAAAGTAGCCGGGTTAAACGTTGTTATTGTAACATCGGCACAAACTGATGCAGAAGCAAAAGCATTCCTTTCAAAATTCGGAATGCCTTTTAGGAAATAGGGGGTAAAATGGCACGAAAAGCGATGATAAAAAAAGCGCAGCGGACTCCGAAGTATAAAACAAGGAAAGTAAACCGTTGCAGGATCTGCGGAAGAGCGAGAG
The DNA here is from genome assembly GCA_009787695.1 of Treponema sp. Taxonomy (GTDB): domain Bacteria; phylum Spirochaetota; class Spirochaetia; order Treponematales; family Breznakiellaceae; genus WQXQ01. The sequence continues at coordinate 94,327 of WQSW01000002.1, read as the reverse complement.
GCTTTTTGCGGAAATATGAGATGTGCCGTCTTTGCTTTAGAAAATTAGCGAGCGAAGGCCTTATTCCCGGCGTAACAAAATCAAGTTGGTAGGAGAACAGGATGAGTGTATCAGATCCAGTTGCGGACATGCTGACAAAGATTAGAAATGCAGGCATGGCAAGACATGAAAAAGTGGATATTCCCACCTCCAGGCTTAAATTAGAGATCGTCAAGATCTTAAAGACTGAAGGGTATATTAAAAATTTTAAAAAGGCAAACCAAGAAGGCGCAAATGTAATTCGGGTTTTCCTTAAGTATGATGACAATACCGCACCGATTATTCACGGCATTGAAAAGGTGTCAAAACCCGGACGACGTGTTTATATGGGATATAAAAATATGCCGCGGGTATTGAATGGCTACGGAACCCTGATCGTTTCTACATCTCAGGGTGTAACAACAGGCAAAAAAGCTGCAGAAAAAAAAGTCGGCGGCGAAGTTATCTGTACAGTTTGGTAAGAGGGTTATATGTCTAGAATCGGAAAAATACCGGTTAAGGTTCCAAGCGGAGTGAAGGTTTCTTTTCAAAACGAAGAGATTACCGTAGAAGGTCCGAAAGGAAAGCTTAAACAAAAATACCACCCTGTCATCACTTTTGAGGACAAAGGCGCGGAAATAGTTGTCGGCAGAAAAGATGAGGCAAAACAATCAAAGGCATTTCATGGTCTTTATCGTAACCTCCTTAATAATATGGTGATCGGTGTTTCTGCCGGTTTCAGTAAATCGCTTGTTGTTTCCGGTGTCGGTTACCGTGCGGAAATTCAAGGAAAACTTTTAGCGCTGAGTCTTGGCTACTCCAATGATATTTATGTCGCTGTTCCTGAAGGGCTTTCTGTTGCTTCTGAAGGCGGCAGATTAGTGATTAGCGGAATTGACAAGCAGCGTGTGGGCGAATTTGCAGCTCAAGTGCGTAAATTAAGAGGACCTGAACCTTATAAAGGAAAAGGTATCCGTTATGAAAATGAAATTATCAGACGGAAAGTCGGTAAATCAGGCGTTAAGTAGGGTAGGTATATGTTACAAAAAATGCTGGAAAAAGACAGGAAACGGCTGCGAAGGAAAGTTCATATCCGCAAAAATTTAAGCGGTACAACAGAAAGGCCGCGAATGACAATAACAAAAAGCAATAAAAGGCTTTCAGTTCAGATTATTGATGATACAAAGGGGCATACTCTTGTTTCCGCTTCAACATTAGAAGCCGAATTAAAAAATATTAAGGCAACAGTTAAAGGCGCCGGAGAGTTAGGTGAAATTGTAGGTAAACGTCTGCTGGAAAAAAATATTAAAACAGTAGTTTTTGATCGCAACGGATATTTATATCATGGAATAGTTAAGGCTTTAGCCGACGGAACCCGGAAAGCCGGGATAGTTTTCTAGGGGGTATGATGGCACACGGAAAAGAAAATAAAGAAACAGAAAGTTCAATAGATGTTAAATCAATTGATGATGCAAACATTGATAATGATAACGAAGCACAAACAGAGTTTGCAAGTTACGAAGATTCCCGGCATGAAGGAAGAAGCGGAAAAGGAAGCCGCCGCCGCGAAAGAGAACCGATTGAAAAAGAATTTGTTGAAAAGCTGGTAAAATTAAACAGAACAGCCAAAGTTGTAAAAGGCGGAAGGCGTTTTTCTTTCTCCGCACTGACAGTAATCGGTGACAAGAAGGGAAGAGTTGGTTTCGGCTTCGGGAAAGCGAATGATGTTTCTGAAGCGATCCGCAAAAGTATCGAAAAGGCAAAACGCAGCATGATTTATCTGCCGATTAAAAACGGAACAATCCCTCATGAAGTAATCGGGCTTTTTAAATCATCACGTGTTCTTCTTAAACCCGCTTGTTCAGGAACTGGTATTATTGCCGGAGGTCCTGTGCGTGCAATCATGGAAGCGGGCGGGATTACCGACGTTCTTTCAAAATCAATCGGATCATCAAATCAATATAATGTGGTTAAGGCAACATTTGATTGCATAAGCAAATTAATGGATGCAAGGACTATATCAAGAAATAGAGGCAAGTCCCTCAGTGAGTTGTGGGGTTAATATGGCAAAAATAAAAATCCGTTTGGTACGCAGTACCATAGGAGCGCTTCCCCAGCACCGCGCTACTGTTCGATCATTAGGTCTTCGCAAGATCGGTTCAAGCACTGTGCAGGAAGATACACCGGCAATCAGGGGAATGGTAAGAGCCGTTTCTCATTTAGTAACAACGGAAAATGTAAACGGAGAAAGTAAATAATGTCGCACGATTTTGATTTGCACGCGCCTGTAGGTGCGAATAAGAAAAAAAAGATACTTGGCAGAGGTCAAGGTTCAGGCAGAGGAACCACTTCCGGTAAAGGTAACAAAGGGCAGAAAGCGCGTTCAGGCGGTAAGACTTATGTCGGGTTTGAAGGCGGTCAGATGCCTTTGTACCGCAGACTTGCCCGCAGAGGGTTTTCTAACTATCCTTTTAAACAGGAATGGCAGATCATCAATCTTGGTGAAATAGAAAAACATTTTGAAGCAGGCGAGACTGTTGATTTTACATCCCTTCAGCAGAAAGGTTTAGCGAAAGGCTCTGTTCCTATAAAAATATTGGCTAACGGTAACTTAACAAAAAAATTAAGTTTTAAGGTTGATGCGATTTCTGCTTCAGCAAAGGAAAAAGCTGAAAAAGCAGGCGGAGATGTAACAATAATTCCCGCTCCGGAAAAAGCAAGACCAAGAAATAAAAGTAAAAAAGCGAAGGCAGGCGGAAAGAAATAAATGGCTAATCCCATACTTGGAATGTTAAGAATTAGAGAACTGCGCGAGCGTATCCTCTTTACTATCGGGATGCTGATGGTATTCAGGATNGGTGCCGTATTCCCCATACCCGGAATTAATGTAACNGAGCTGTCCCGTTATTTTCAGGATCAGGTNAACACAGGAAATCCTATCGTAGATTATTTGGACTTCTTTGCCGGCGGTGCGTTTTCTAACTTCTCGGTTTTCATGCTCGGTATTATGCCTTATATCTCTATGTCGATTATCATGCAGCTCTTGCTCATCGTTTTTCCGAGTTTAAAAAAGATTTCGCAGGAAGACGGCGGTAAAAAGAAAATACAAAAATGGCAGCGCTACGGAACTGTTGTAGTTTGCCTTATCCAATCATATGCTGTTACTCAATATGCACAGGCGATTTCACGCAGTGTAGACAATCTTCTTAATATTAATATATTACCGTTTACGTTAATTGCAATGCTGACGGTAACTACAGGAACTATGTTTTTAATGTGGATAGGGGAGCAGATCACCAAGCGGGGTGTCGGGAACGGTATATCGCTTTTGATCTTTGCCGGTATCGTTGCGCGTTTGCCTCAAGCGGTTTGGGAATTAATTAATATGATGAGAAGGGGAGACCTTAACCCTGTATTTGTTATCATCGTTCTTGTAATGTTTGTCGCCGTTATCGCATTGGTGGTTTTCGAGCAGCAAGGTCAGAGGAAAATCCCTGTTAATTATGCAAAGAGGGTTGTCGGAAGGAAAATGTACGGCGGACAGAGTTCGTATATTCCGTTTAAAATTAATCCATCAGGCGTTATCCCCGTTATCTTTGCATCATCAATATTAACTTTCCCCTTGCAGATAGCGCAGACTGTCGGCGGCAATGTTGCATGGCTGGGCGCTCTTGCAAATGCTTTAAGCCCGATGGGTTTGCTTTATAATGTTATCTATGTGTTGCTTATTATTTTCTTTGCTTATTTCTATACACAGGTAACACTTAACCCGATAGAAATTGCAAAGAATATAAGAGAAAACGGCGGTTCCATTCCCGGGATTAGAAGTGAAAAAATCGAAGAGTATCTGACAAAAATCCTGAACCGCATTGTGCTTCCCGGTGCTATGTATCTTGCCTTTATTGCGGTAATCCCGACAATTATTCAAATTGCTTTCAAGTTCCCAACATCGATTTCATACTTGATGGGCGGTACTTCGCTTCTCATCTTAGTTGGTGTCGACTTGGATACAATGAGTCAAATTGAAGGATTGTTAAAAATGCATCATCATGAAGGCTTGGTAAAACGAGGACGGATTAGAAGCAGGAATTTGTAGATATAGACGTAATTTGTTGTTTCGTCTAGTATAGTAGAATTGGCGGCAAAATAGCCGGTAGGAGATTAAGAAATGAAAGTTAGAACAAGCGTAAAACCCATTTGCGATAAATGCAAAGTTATTAAACGCAATGGTGTTATTCGTATTATTTGTCAAAATCCCAAGCATAAACAAAAGCAAGGTTAAAAGGAGAAAGAATGGCACGTCTTGTGGGGGTTGACCTCCCTAATAAACATGTGAATATTGCATTGACTTACATTTTCGGAATCGGCCGTTCAACTGCGGACGAAATTGTTGCAAAAGCAAAACTTGATCCTATGCGGCTGATTAATGATTTGTCTCAGGAAGAACTTAATGAGCTAAGAACTATAATTGAAAGCGATTATAAAGTTGAGGGACGTCTGCGTACAGAAATTGCTTTAAATATTAAACGGCTTATGGATATTGGATGTTATCGCGGGTTGCGGCACCGCAAAGGATTGCCGTTGCGCGGTCAGCGAACAAGAACAAATGCACGTACACGCAAAGGTAAGAAGAAAACCGTTGCAGGTAAAAAGAAATAATTAAGTTAATACGTTCCGTTTTACGGAACTTGGAGGCATGATTGGCACAAGTTAAAGCTACAAAGAAAAAGAAAGAGAAAAAATCGGTATACGAAGGCAATGTCTATATTCAGGCAACCTTCAATAATACGATAGTTACAATTACCGACTTAATGGGAAACACAGTTTCTTGGTCAAGTTCAGGAATGCTGCAGTTCAGAGGAGCGAAAAAATCGACTCCTTTTGCAGCTCAATCAGTAACTGAAAAAGCGGCAGAAAAAGCGCTTCAGGCAGGTTTGCGCGAAGTGCATGTATTTGTAAAGGGACCGGGTATCGGCAGGGAATCTGCGATCCGTCAGCTTGGTGTAATGGGAATAAAAGTAAAATCAATCAGTGATGTTACTCCCATTCCGCATAATGGTTGCAGACCAAGAAAAACTCGCCGCATATAGCGGTTTTAAAGGGAGAAGTATAGTATGGCAAGATACACAGGCCCTGTTTGCAGAATGTGCCGTGTAGAACAGAAAAAATTGATGCTGAAAGGCAACCGCTGTAAAAGCGATAAGTGCCCAATGAATAAAAAACGCGCAGCACCTGGAAAGGATCCTAAGTCCCGCGTAGGCAAGCGCAAAGATTACGGCGAACAATTGCGCGAAAAGCAGAAACTTAAAAGAATTTACGGTATGCTTGAAAAACAATTCAGGTTGTTCTTTGATCGTGCGCAGCGTATGCCCGGCATTACAGGTGAAAATCTTTTTATTTTATTGGAACGCAGACTTGACAATGTTGTTTACCGCTTGCGCTTTGCTTCTTCCAGAAGCCAGGCACGCCAGCTTGTACTGCACGGTCATGTTTGTGTAAACGGAAAAAAAATTACGATACCTTCTTATCTTGTAAATCCTGAAAATGAGATTAGCATAGCAGAAGGAAGCCGTAAGATGATGGTTATAAGGGATGCACTAAAAGAATTTACTAAGTCCGGCGTTATGCCGTGGCTGAGTGTCGATCCTGATACCATGAAAGGGAAGTTCCTTGCATCACCCAGACGAAGTGATATTACTGATCTTAGTGATATTAAGGAACAAATGATTATCGAATTGTATTCAAAATAAGGAGTGATAATGGCGCGTAAAAACCTTATGTCAGGAATTAAACGACCTAAAAACTTTACCTTTGAGCATAGTGATCTCAATCAAAATTACGGTAAATTTATTGCCTCCCCGTTTGAACCCGGTTTCGGCACAACAGTTGGAAATACATTACGCAGAGTTCTCTTGTCATCAATTCAAGGTTATGCAATTACTGCGGTAAAAATTGAATCAATCGACGCAAATGGAACAACACATAATGTTTCCAGCGAGTTTGAAACAATTCCCAACATTGTGGAAGATACTCTTGAGGTAATAAACAATCTAAAGCAAATGCGTCTTAAATTATCCGACGATGCCGAACAGAATGTTTTGCTTTATGAATGGACAGGCGGTCAAAACAAAGAGATAAAGAGCGATGATTTTGCACGTATCGGGCAGGTAGAAGTTCTTTCTTCCGGTCAGCATATAATGACCTTAATGGAAAATGCAAATATCAGATTTGAAGTTCAAATTGATCTTGGCAGAGGTTATATGCCGTCCGAAATCAACGAACGCTACATCGAAGTAATTAATACTATCCCTGTAGACGCGATTTTCTCGCCTGTTAAAAAAGTAAAGTTTAATGTTGAGTCTACACGTGTCGGACAGCGCAATGATTTTGACAAGCTTGTTTTAGAGATTTGGACAGACGGAACGATCAAACCGGAAGACGCGCTTGCTGAAGCTGCAAAAATCGCAAAGGATCATTTTTCAACATTTATCAATTTTGATGAGAACAACTTAGGTGCTGAAATTGATATTGATGATGAAAACGATTATATCCGCAAGATACTCAGCACTCCTGTTGAGGAACTTGAACTTTCTGTACGTTCTTCAAATTGTTTAAAAAATGCAAATATTAAAACAATCGGCGAACTTACAAGAAAAACAGAAGATGATATTGCAAGAACACGTAATTTCGGCAAGAAATCACTTATGGAGATTAAAGAAAAACTTAGAGAATGGAATCTAAGTCTCGGGATTACAGATTTAAATGTTCTTAAAAATGCCCGTACCAATTTGGATAACAAAGAAAAGGAAGCAGAAGATGAAGCATAGAAGAGGATTTAATCCACTTGGAATGATGTCAGCTCACCGTAAAGCGGTGCATCGTAACATGGTTACAAGCTTATTTCGTCAAGAGAGGATTAGAACAACCAAAGCAAAGGCGTTAGAAATACGCAGAACAGCGGAAAAAATGATAACACGCGCAAAAAGCGATACCGTTCACAACCGCAGGATTGTTTCCAGCCGTCTTTTTGATGAAGCAGTTGTAGCAAAACTTTTTACGGATATTGCTCCAAGAATGAAAGATCGTAACGGCGGATATACCCGGATTATTAAATTGGGTGAACGGCAAGGTGATGCCGCAGAAATCGTTATTCTTGAATTAGTTGATTATAAACTTGATACCGATGACGGTAAAAAGAAATCAAAAAAGGACGATGCACAGTCCAAAGAAAAACCAGGAAAATCTAAGGGGAAATAAATGTCTAAACCGCATAGAGGCAGAAGTATAAGAGAATTGTTCGCGCGCGGACGGGGTGAATGTCCTGTTTGCAAAAGAAATAATGTCAAGATTCTTTATGAACAAGAAGCCGGTGGAAAAAAATTTAAAATATGTAAAACTTGCAGAGCCGCAATTAAGAATGGTACAAAAAGTCTGCCTGTAGTTGTACAAAAAGAAGAATCCGCTCCGGAAGCATCTGCTTAAAATTAATAAAAATTTATCATTCTCTGGTGCGCGCTTCTTTAGAAACGCAAATATTCGGGAATTGACAAGTTTATCGTTTAGCGTTTATAGTTATATAACATGGGTGGTTTAGTCACAAGCCAGAAAATTTCAGTTTATTACGATCGCTTTAAGGATATATCTGTCACTTTTACAAAAGAAATTATACAGGTAACGGGGCTTTTGACTCAGCAGATTCATATAAAATGCGGAAATGATTTTTGGCCCTGTGTTGTTTATTCTGCTTCATTTGAAAATGCAAAAATCGTTGCCAATGTAAAAACAGGTCTTCTTGCCAAGCTTCAAGCAACAAATAATTTTGTTAATCTCCGTTTTTGTTTCAGACCGACCGGAGAAACAAATGCTGTAACATTTTTTGTCGCCGCGCGTGTTCTTGCAACCGCTCCTTACGGCAGCTCGCAGGATGTAAATTTATTTACACTGCAATTTTCCAACCGCCCGCCTGATGATTTTATTGAAATTATGGGGCGTGTACTTGATGCAAATGTAAATTCATCAAAACGCAAAGATGTTCGTATTCAATTAACGCCGGACAATTTACGAAAATTAAATATTCTGTCAACAGAAAGCGCTGTTTTTATTCAAGGTGTCCCAAGACGATGTATTTTAAGAGACGTTTCTTTTTCAGGCTCAAAAATAATAATGATGGGTGTTGCAAAATTTCTGGTTGATAAAGAAGCCGCAATACGCATTGATTTTAACGATCCAAGAGAAGCTTTTACTATCAAAGGAACATTTGTACGTGCAGAACAAGTTGAAGGAAAAAAAGAAATGATCGCTCTTGGTTTAAATTTTAATGAAGCGACAGTCCCAATGGGTTTTAAAATACGTCTTAATGAAATGATTTCTTCGAATCGCGCAGATTACCGCGGTATGTTGGATGAAGGTCAAGAATTCCAAAGCAACCAATAATGAAATCCCGTGTTGTTTTCTTATCTGTAAAAGAGAATTTCCCGCAACAGTTAAAGAACGGCGAAGATACTTTTCAAATTAATTTAAATATACCAATCCCTGCAGAAATTCAAAGTGATAATGAAGATATAAACATTAGCATAGCCAATCTTACTATGGATATGATTTTTTCCGGTATGTTACGCGTCATTGAAGAAAAGCAGGTTAAACAAGAATGGATAGATTATTATTGCAAACTTCTTCTTTTTTTACGTCCTGACATTGCAGATGAATTAAATAAAATGAAAGAGCAAGGCTTAGCAGAGGAAAATTATTTTAAAGCATATAACCTTGTAAAAGAAGGAAAAGCGCAAGAGGCGTTGTCTTTGATTCAAATTTTTCTTGAAAGTTATCCCCATGTTTGGAGCGGTTGGTTCATTTTAGGATGGGCTTTGCGTATTCTTTGCAGATGGGAAGATGCCAAAGCTTCTTTGTTAAAAGCGATTGAATTGGACAGTGAGAATAACGGTAACACAAACACAAGAAATGAACTTGCGATTTGCATGATGGAAACATCAGACTATACAGGTGCGAAACGTGAACTTGAGACCGCTTTAAAAGATGATCCTGAAAATGTAAAGATAATTTCCAACTTGGCGATACTGGCTCTTAAAACCGGGAATAAAGATGAGGCTGATGCATACTTTAGGAGAGTGCTTGAAATTGACAGCGATGATCCTATTGCGAAGAATTATTTTTAGATTTTTTATTTATTATGTAGCTTTTATTTTCATGAAATATAGGATATGCTTGAAACATGGATTTTATTATTGAGTTCAATCCAGCTGCTTTTAATCATTCAGTTTGTGAAGCAGATATTTATCAAGCTTTTGATACTGCTGTATATGACGGTCTGTTAGACGAACCAAATGATGATGATGCCAGAGATAAATATTTACTAATCGGTTTTGACCGCAATGCAAATCCACTTGAAATCCTGTATAATTATATAAGCGATTATCATATTAACGTATTCCATGCAATGCCGTGCAGGAATATCTATCATCACTTATTAGAATCTAAGGAGTAAAAATGGCACAAATGACTGACGAAGAAGCGCAAAGATTAGATGAGAAATGGACAGAGAATCCACCAAAACCAGGTCCTAGCGGAACAGGTTATTTTACTCAGTGTAAAAAAACCGCTCATACAATAACTATTGATAATGTAACCGCAAACTATATAAATACTAAAGCAATAGCCGATCATAAAACACCTGCACAGATTATTAGAGAAATGGTTCAAGAACGGATTACCGCTGTTTTATAACATTGAAAGAATCTATAAATTTCATATTCTTAAAGAATACTTTAGAAAAGATCTAAGTAAAGATTTTTATATATAAATAAAAGTTGAAATATAAAATATTTTTATAAACACCTATCCGTTTTATTTTCAAGAACACTATAATAATAAGGACTTATAAATAAAAATGAGGACAAATATTGAAGTGGGATGAAAACGATATCGTAAAATTTATTGAACCTGTATTTCACTTCTGCAATAAGCGTTTAAATAATCGTTTTGATGCAGAAGATTTGGCAAGTGAGATAATGGTTCATATTTTAAATGGTATTGGAAAATATCAAATTGATTCACTTGAAAATTGGGTATGGCGTATTGCTCATAACCGATATGCAAGGTTTATTAATTTACACAATAAACGTAATGAAATATTATCTGATTTTGATTTTACACAAATTATAGATGATTATGAGTTTATTGATAAATTAATTATTATTGATGAGTATCAGCAAATATTTAAATATCTTCATACTCTATCATCTGAATATCGTGATATTTTTGTCGATTATTACATAGAACAAATACCGGTAAAACAAATCGCAAAAAAATATTCAATAACCGAAGCCACAGTGAAATGGCGGCTTAACATCAGCCGTAAAAAAATAAGATCAAGAATTGGAGAAGGTAAAATGGATAAAATATATAAAAGAAAAAATTGGATTATACAAATATGCAATGGCGGATTCTTTGATCCTAATAAATATCTTAACAGCCAGATTGCACGCGCGATATGTGATGCAGCTTATGAAAAATCACTTACGGTTGAAGAAATAAGCCTGAAAACAGGGATTCCTGCAATGTACATAGAAGATGAAATTCCAAGACTTATTAACGGTGATGCAATTGTAAAAGAAGGAAATAAATATGTTACAAATTTTATTATAATTAGTATGAGTAATAAAAAGAAAATTGCAGGAAAATTTACCTCTTTTATTTCTAATATTTCCGATTATTTTATGGAACTTTTTAACGATAAAAATATTAATCTTTCAGAAATAGGTTTTTATGCTCCCGAATTTTCTTTAAAAAAAATCGGCTTTATCGTACTTCCTGCAATATTGCGCGGGAAAATTAATAAAATTAAAAATGGATTAAATATAAAAGACGATCCATTACCTCCCCGTCTTGACGGCGGTTTTGGGTGGTTTATTGCAAATGAGGTTGAAAATGAGAATGAATACATTGATATTATTAATAACGGTTATTACATATCAGGAAACATAACAGGTGATGCAAAAGATTTAATATATTATTTTGTACTTAATAACTATAAACGTGTTGACTATGAAATTACAAATTGGCTTCACGATAATATAAAAATTACAAATATAGAAAACGGTATTTTATCTGATAACTTTTTATCCGATGATGATAAAGTGAATTTGATTAAAAATAACTTGATTGTTAAAGATGAAAACAAATATAAGATAAATTATTGCATTTTTAAAAGAGAGCAATATGATAACTTAATTGAAAGTTTTAAAAAAACTAATACAAAACTTGATGATATGCTTACTGAAATAATAATTGATATTTATAAAAACTTTAAATTAAGTGCTCCCAAAAGACTTGACAGTCAGATAAATAATTTTGTATCAGGTTATGTGCAAAATATTATAGGATTTATTGCAGAAGAACTTATTAACCGTAATGTTTTAAACAAACCGGACAATGAGAAACCTTTAACTGACGGAGTATTTTGTATTCTAGGGGAATATTTAGGTGTGTAATTATTTATTGATTTAAATTATTCACATAACGCAAGCGCTAACACTTCTTCAAACCTTTCAACCGCATGAAATTCTATCCCCTTCTTAACATGCTCCGGTATCTCATCAAGATCGCGTTCATTTTGTTTCGGGAAAATAATATGTTTGGCTTTGTTGCGCCGGGCTGCGATGGTCTTTTCTTTCAAGCCGCCGATAGGAAGGACAAGCCCTGTAAGAGATAGTTCCCCTGTCATTACGAGTTTTGGAGTGATAATTTTTTTGCGTACCAAAGAAAGCAACGCTGTCGCCATTGTGATGCCCGCTGAAGGTCCGTCTTTGGGTGTCGCGCCTTCGGGGATATGCAAATGAACGTGGTTTTTCTCAAACCATTCAGTGTTAATGCCGTATTTTTCAACTGCAAGTTTACGCGCAACTGTCATTGCAATTGTTGCGCTCTCTTTCATTGTGTCGCCCATTTTGCCTGTTAGGGTGAAACCTTCCGCGCCGGGAAGCGAGGTTGCTTCTATCACAAGGGTGTCTCCGCCCATGCTTGTCCATGCAAGCCCGACTGACATTCCCGGCTTATCTGCAATTTTTATGTCGTCTTCGCGGAAGAGAGGTTTGCCTAAATGTTTTTCTACAAATTTTTTATCGATAATAAATTGAGCTTTTGTAAATTCTGTTTGTGCCGGTTTTTTCTTTTTAATAGTTGTGGAAGTTTCTTCATTGTTTACTTTGGATTCTTCTTGTGTTACTGTTGCTTCGATGGTAGTGTCTGTTTCTATTGAAGTGGAGGTTTCGGCAGAAGCTTCTACGATTATTTTTGCAAGTTTGCGATGAATTTTATCCAAGTTTTTTTCAAAGTTTCGCACGCCCGCTTCTCGCGCATAAGAATTGGCGATGAATAAAAGACTGTCTTTTGTATATTTCACCTGACTTTTTTTAAGACCGTTTTTTTCAAGGCTCTTAGGGACAAGATAATGTTTTGCGATTTCAAGTTTTTCAATGTCGATGTAACCTGGTATTTGTATGATCTCCATTCGATCTTGAAGCGCAGGAGGAATAGTTTCCAATGTGTTTGCAGTGACTATGAAAAACACATGAGTTAGATCAAACGGAAGATCAAGATAATGATCGCGGAATGCATAATTTTGTTCTGGATCTAAAACTTCGAGTAAGGCACTTGCAGGATCGCCGTGATAACTTGCACCCATTTTATCTATTTCGTCTATCATAAAAACAGGGTCTTTTGTTTTGACGATTTTTAATCCTTGAATAATTTTTCCGGGCAGTGCGCCGATGTAAGTTCTTCTGTGCCCCTTTATTTCCGCTTCGTCCCTCATGCCGCCGACAGAAAAACGGAAAAATTGTTTGCCGAGCGCGCGTGCGATGGATTTTCCAAGTGATGTTTTTCCCACTCCCGGAGGTCCTACAAGACAGATGATCGATCCCTTTGTATCTTTTCGCAGTTTTCTCACCGCTAGATATTCTGTTATGCGCTCTTTTACATCTTTTAAACCGTAATGATCTTCTTCCAGTATTTCCATCGCTTTTTTAAATTCAAAAATTTCAGGAGCGGGCTCTCCCCAGGGGAGAGAGGCAATTACATCAAGATAATTGCGCGTAACGGTAAACTCTGCGGAGTTAGGTTCCATCAATGAGAACTTTTCAAGTTCTCGTTCTATTACTTCTTTAACTTCACCTGTAAATTTAAAAGCATCGAATTTATCTTTAAAACGCTGATAATCAGAACTTCTGGCATCTGTTGTCATACCCAGTTCCTGTTTTATTTCTTTAAGCTGTTCTTTTAAAAAATATTCGCGCTGTGATTTTTCTATTTTTTCGTTTAGTTCTCTTTGTATCTTTTTTTGAATCCGTAAAAGCTCTTGTTCTTTTTTTATAAATACTAATACTTGTTCCATGCGTTTGCGGACATTCAGTATTTCCAGTATTCGCTGTTGTTCCGCTTTATCAATATTCAAAATGCTTGCGATAAAATCCGCGATTTTTCCGGGATGATCAATATTGATCATATTAAGGCGCATCTCTTCGGAAAAAAGCGGATTATTTTCGCTAATTTGTTTCATTTCGGAAATTAAAGCGCGGGTAAGCGCTTTTACTTCGCTTGTGTTATCTTCTTCGTCTTCAAGATATTCTACTGCCGCTACTATGGGGTTACAAGGGTGTAAAGTTTTCTTTACTTTAAAACGTTTTAATGTAGAAATAAAAATGTTAATGCCGCCGTCAGGCAGATTAATTTTTTTTACTATTTTTGCAACTGTTCCTACTTGATATAAATCGTTAATATCAGGCACATCAGTTTCGTGTAACAGCATTACAAGACCAATAAACCCGTCGCTTGAATGGGCATCTTCGACAACTTTAACGTCAGTGGGGTTGCCGATCATTATCGGTGTAAAAATTCCGGGAAAAATAGGACGCCCCATTAGTGCAACTAAGGGCAGTTTAATGGGCGGAAGCTGGTCTATCGGTATTACGCTTTGATCTGACATAAAAAATTAAACCACAGAATTACATAGCGTTATGCGCAACTATGTAAACTCTGTGGTTTATAATATTATTTTTTAATACTGTAAAAAGCTTTCTTACCTGCGTACTCGCTGATGCCGGTAAGCTCATCTTCGATTCTCATAAGCTGATTGTATTTGCAAACACGATCTGTGCGGCTCATTGAACCCGTTTTGATCTGACCTGTTTCAAGCGCGACAACAAGGTCAGCGATAAAGCTGTCTTCTGTTTCACCTGAGCGGTGAGAAATGATCGCTGTGTAACCGGCTTTCTTTGCCATTTCAACCGCTTCGTAAGTTTCTGTTACAGTGCCGATTTGGTTTACTTTAATTAAGATTGAGTTACATGCGCCCATCGCGATTCCTTTTTCAAGACGTTTTGTGTTTGTAACAAAGAAATCGTCACCGACAATCTGTACTTTTGAACCGAGACTCTTTGTTAATTTCACATAACCGTCCCAATCATCCTGATCGAGCGGGTCTTCGATTGAAATAATCGGATATTTATTTACCCACTTGGTATAGATTTCGATCATTTCATCAGCTGAAAATAATTTGCTCGGATTTGATTTCCAGAATTTATAACCTTTTTTTCCGCCCTCATCAAAAAGTTCCGAACTCGCGCAATCGAGCGCGATCATCATCTGCTCGCCGGGTTTGAATTTTGCTTTTTCTATCGCTTTCATTATGTAGTCAAGCGCTTCATCGTTTCCGATATCGGGAGCGAAACCGCCTTCATCGCCTACAGCGGTGTTTAAGCCTGCGTCATGAAGAATTTTTTTCAGGCAGTGGAACACTTCCGCCGTCCAGCGTACAGCTTCCCTCATTGAAGGAGCGCCGACCGGCATCACCATAAATTCTTGGAAGTCAATTTTGTTATCTGCATGTTTTCCGCCGTTGATGATATTTGCCATCGGGACAGGTAAAAGATTTGCATGGAATGATCCAAGATATTTATACAAAGGTATGCAAAGGAACTCTGCAGCAGCGCGCGCTGTCGCCATTGAAACGCCCAAGATCGCATTTGCGCCGAGTTTGCCTTTATTATCTGTTCCGTCAATTTCGATCATAGTTCTGTCGATATCGACCTGTTCTAATGCATCGTAGCCGATCAGCTCAGGGGCGATTATGTTGTTTACATTTTCGACTGCTTTTAAAACACCCCTGCCTAAATAGCGATCTTTATCGCCGTCACGAAGTTCAACCGCCTCATAAGCGCCTGTTGAAGCGCCTGAAGGGACTGCCGCCCTGCCTACTGAACCGTCTTCGAGATAGACTTCTACTTCTACAGTGGGATTTCCGCGTGAATCTATAATTTCACGTGCTTCCACATATTCAATAATACTCATTATAATCCTCCATGTTTGATTATTACTATATTATTGAGGTATTTTTGCGGATTCGTCAATTAAAAAATAATGGTAATAGCGCGGGGAGTTACTAAATCTTAAAAAAATGATAATAATAAATTGTGAAAGAATCAAAAAAAGCAGAATTTAAAATTAAGGGTTTATGAAAAAATATACATATTTCTGTTAATACCATTTTTTTTCTCCTGTGATTTTGATAATCTTAATACTGACAATAATCAGACAGGAAAAATAATTAAAATATATTCCGGCAGTTATGGTTATAATGTAGCTTACAGAGTTGACGGTAATAAGGTGTATTCCGGTTCTTATGGGTTTAATGTTGCGTTTAGGATTGATAGGTGATGGAAGCCATTAAATTAAGTTATACGTGAAGGGACTATTGTGAAAATTTAAAATGTAGAAAAGATGACAGCCATCCACGCTACATATAGCGTATAACAAAAAAAGCAGCACTATATGCGGCAGTAGTAGCTTTGTCTCATCAAAGCTTTCTTTAAGCTTAGGAAATTACACCCGGTTTCTCAAAACTTGCGTTTAACGATCCGCAGCGCATTCCCTCTTCTATTGCATTTTTAAAATTTGCACCGGTTTCCAGCGTTGCTGTAAAACCCGCTGTAAAAGCATCTCCGCAGCCTATTGAGTTTACAGCTCTTATTGGCTGAACATCAACTTCAAAAAAATTATCTTCCTTTGCTGCATATATCTTTTTGCTACCGTTGGTCAAAATAATACAGCATTTATTTTTATGTGTCATTTCCAGCACTATCGATTTTATTCTCTCTTTTATATTAATGTTTTCATTTATTAGATCGTTATCTTTTATAAGCTCAGGCGCAAATACAGAAGCAAATTCAAAAAGATTGGGTTTAATTACATCGGGCTGATATTTTAGGCTTTCAATTAAATCATTCCCCTTTATATCCAGAATAACTTTCAAACCTTTTTCTTTTGCTTTTTTTACCATCGTGGGAATTACCGCATCAGAAAAACCCGCCGCTTTTGTTCCTGAAATTATCAGAAACTTTAAATCTGCCGCTCCGTAAAGAACAGAATCAAACTCTTTCAACAAACGTTCCTCTGTTCCTTCATCAACAGCCTCTGATTCTTCAACATACTCTGTTACACTGCCGTCACTTTCATTTATGATCGTGTAACAAAAACGTATTTGGCTGTCGCTCTCAACCCACTCAACATTAAGCCCGTCTTGTTTACATAACGATAAAAACAACGGACGCAAATCACCGCCAAGTTGTGTTAGGTGCAACACTTTTTTTCCCAGCTGGGTCAAAACACGTGTAACATTAATTCCTTTGCCGCTGACATCAAGACGGTGTATTCCTGTTCTGTTAACAGTACCGGGTATTACCGAAGAAAAACGGAGTGTTTTTTGAATTGTAGGGTTAAGGCAGACGGTTAGGAACATAAAAATTTAAGAAATAAAATTGCTAACGAAGTTTTCTTCCAAGGTAAAAAAGTAAACCGCTGCAAAATAACAATGCAACCGTTAAGATAATCCTCCATATCATATTAGAGTCCATATTTTTACCCTCCTATCCAAGATCTAATTATTTCAATAGCAGATAAAATACCTAAAATACCAATCCCTGTTGCCGAACCATCTGCTATTCTTTTTCCTAAAGATGGCTCTTTAGTTGCTTTTTCCAGAAGCATAATAATTCTGTCCAACTTCTCAAAAAGAACCTTTTCGTCCATATATTTACAGTATATAAACAAAAATCCAACAAGTCAATTTTATTTCACTCTCTTGTAAGCTTTTATTTCCTGCTTTAAACGTGATGCAAGTTCAGCTTTCGGTACGCGAATCTGCTCCATCGAATCGCGGAAGCGCAATGTTACTGTCCCGTCTTCTTTGGTTTGATAATCTACTGTTACGCAAAACGGAGTGCCGGCTTCGTCTTGCCTGCGGTAGCGTCTTCCTATCGCACCTGATTGATCGTAATCTGTTGCATAGTCGTCTTTTAATTCGGCGCGGATATCTTGCGCTATTTCTGCAAGTCCGTCTTTTTTCATAAGCGGGAGTATTGCAACTGTAATCGGCGCTAAATCGGGGTGGAAGCGCAGGACTGTTCGCCAATCGTCATCGTTCCCTTTATCGGCGACTTTTTCTTCATCGTATGCGTCGCAGAGTATCATCAGTACGTTACGTGTAAGACCGGCAGAAGTTTCAATGATGTAAGGAATGTAGCGTTCATTGTTGTTATCCTGATCGATGTACTGCATGTCTTTGCCGGAAAATTCCGCGTGACGGCTCAGATCAAAATCTGTGCGGTTATGTATGCCTTCAAGTTCCTGCCAGCCCATCGGGAAAAGGTATTCAATATCGTATGCTTCTTTTGCGTAATGCGCTAATTTATCGTGCTTGTGCCAGCGCATATGTTCCATATTTACGCCGATCTTTTCATAATACGCCCAGCGTTGTTTNCGCCAATCGCTGAAACATTCTTCNTCTGNTCCGGGTTTTACAAAGTACTGCATTTCCATCTGNTCAAATTCACAAGTGCGGAAAATAAAATTCTTTGTTACAATTTCGTTGCGGAAGGCTTTTCCAATCTGAGCGATACCGAAAGGAATTTTCATTCTGTTGGATTGAATGATGTTTTTATAATTGACATAAATTCCCTGCGCGGTTTCAGGACGCAGGTATATGATGCTTGCAGTGTCTTCGGCAGAACCGATGCGTGACTTGAACATCAAATTAAAATTGCGGGGATCAGTCAGTTCGCCGCCGCAGTCAGGGCATTTTTTTGACGCGAGGTTTTCTTCAGGGATCATGTCCGTGCGGAAACGCGATTTGCATTTTTTGCAATCGACCATTGGGTCGGTGAAATTTTCAACGTGACCTGACGCTTCCCAAGTGCGGGGGTGCATCAAAATCGCCGCATCCAAGCCCACGATGTTATCGTGAAGGCGCGTCATTTCCTTCCACCATGCGGCGGCAATCTTGTTTTTAAGTTCAATGCCAAGAGGACCGTAATCCCACGCGCCGCTCTGGCCTCCGTAAATTTCTGATGATTGAAAAACAAACCCGCGTCTCTTTGCCAGCGAGGTGATTTTTTCCATCGTTGCTTTTCCTTGATATGTTTGTAGTTCTGACATATTAGCAGTTTATAAGAAAATTAACGGTTAGGGAATAAGGCTTTTATACAGGGTATTCTAAATTTTCTTTTTTTGCTTTTCGCAGAAGATCGGCGTATTTGCGGCATTCTAATTTTGCCATGTCGATATTCTGCTCCCGCCAATTGCCGCATTCTATAGGGGATGCGCCGGGAATGTCTCCCTCAAATTTTTCTATCCAGCCGTACATTTCAAGCAATAAGGGGAGGACATCGGTAGAATTTAAATCGCCTTCTAAAATTACATAAAAACCTGTGCGGCAGCCCATCGGACCGAAGTAAACAACTTTTGCGCTCCATTCCTTGTGGGAACGCAGAAAAGTTGCGCATAGATGTTCAATAGTGTGCAGTGCGGGCTGATCTAAAACAGGCTCTTTGTTCGGCTCTTTATAACGAAGATCAAAAGTTGTAAGAACCAAGTCTTTAAACTTGTCCTTTCGTGAAACATATGCTCCGGGTTTTAGACGAAGGTGATCGACTTGAAAACTCGATATTTTTTCCATAAATAAATTCTCCTTGTATTTATTTTACTATAAATCCTCTGTTTGACAACTCTTATAAATCATTCAAAATAAGCTTTCTCTTTCTGCTTAAATACGTTTATATTATAATATGAGTCAATCTGTTTCTGAACCGATCTATCATTACTATTTTAAGAACCAGTTCCGCCCTTTAGGTTCTCTTTCCTTATTTGAAGTGTCGTATTTTACAACCCCGCCTTCTTACGTCCTGCCCATTGAACGCCCTGACGCTTACGCCCTATACCTTATTGATGAAGGAAAGGGGATCTACACAATAGGAGGAACAGAATATCTTATAAAAGAATACGATATATTCTGCATGTATCCCGGTGTTCCCGTCCATTGCGAATCAGATCAAACTGCTCCTTTAAAAATGTTTGCTATGAGTTTTGACGGTGTTGATGCCCGTTTACTTTTAAATGCAGCGGGTTTTGAACCGACAAACCCGGTTCATACTCTTGTACATAATGATGCTGTATCAGTTTCCAAAGCATATGATTTTATTTACCAATGGAGAGGTCAGGAAGTTTATAATACGATTCAATCCACCGCAACTCTTTACGCTTTCTTATCCAAACTTGTTAAAATTAATTCCCTTGATCAAAGTGTCGTACCTCCGGGATGGACAGGTACTGTCCATTTTCAAAAAGCTATTGATTATATTAAAGCTAATTATTGTAAACCTATCAGTGCTAAAGATATTGCAAACAGCATCAATCTAAGCCGCAGCCGTCTTTACAGTATTTTCATGGAACAAATTTTTATTTCGCCTCAGCAATATTTAGAAGAGTACAGGATAAGGAAAGCGGTACAACTTTTAGAACAAAGACAAGGTTCATTAAAAGAGATTTCCGTAGCCGTTGGCTTTGAAGATCAATTATTTTTTTCCAGAATTTTTAAACAGATAATAGGAAAAACCCCTACAAATTTTATTAATGATTTGCTTGCTGAAGAGACCGAAAAACAAAAACAACGGAGAAGGAAAAATACCGAGAGGTAAAGGTCACACTAGACAAACAACATAAAAATCTCTACACTTTCAATAAGGTCAGCCTGAGCCGGACGTTTTTAAAACGTAATAAAAAATCCAATGAATCAGGCTTCCGTTTACGGAAAAACAACTAGGAGGAAAAAATGAGCGCAACAATCAGGCTTAAAAGATTCGGAACAAAGAAGCGTCCTTATTACCGTATTGTGGTAATAGACAAACAAGCACCAAGAGACGGCAAAACTATTGATGAACTCGGTTATTATCATCCCATTGAAATTGAAGAAAAGCAAATAGTTTTTGATGCAGAAAAAGCCAAAGCATGGATTGCCAAAGGCGCAATAGTTAGCGACACAGTCCGCAGAATTTTCAATAAAAAGAACTTTACAATAAAGTAACAATATGGAAAAAGATTTAATTGAATATTTGGCCAAGTCTCTGGTCGATGATCCAACGCAGGTAAAAGTAAATATTGTAGAAGGCGAAAAATCTACGATTCTGGAACTGAGGGTAGCCGAAGGCGATATCGGAAAAGTTATCGGCAAACACGGCAGGATTGCTAAGGCGATCAGAACAGTCCTTCAGGCTGCCGGTGCAAGAACCGGGAAACACACAGTGTTGGAAATTTTAGACTGAATGAAAATTATAGTTTAAACAGCTAAAGCAGTGTGATGATTGAAAAATTCATTGTTGGTTTTTTAGGTGCACCCTTTGGAGTAAAAGGCTTTATAAAAGTCCGCTCCGCTTCCGGCGAAATCGATCATCTTTTAAAACTTCAATCAGTAATTGTCAGCAAAGACGGAAAAGAGCGTACACTTAAAATCGCAGAAAGCAAAGCAAGCGGTCAGTCTGTACTGATGCATTTTGCAGGCATAGACAGCCCGGAAGACGCGCAAATTCTAAATGGTTCTTTGTTACTGGCAAACCGCGAAGAAGCCGCTCCATTAAGTGAAAACGAATTTTACATCGAAGATTTAAAAGGCCTGTCCGTTGTCTCGGAAAGCGGAGAAAAAATAGGCAGTCTTACAGATATAATTGAAGGCGGCGGCGGCGAACTGGCAGAAATAAAAATGCCAAGCGGTGAGAAAAAACTTGTTCCGTTTAGAAAAGAATTTATTAAAGAGATTCTCATTGCTGAAAAAAAGATTGTTCTTCAGAATCTTTGGATTTTAGAATGAGAAAATCTTACTTCATCAATGTATCTTCTGTTGTTTAACACGCAATCTTTCTGTTTCGTGATATTTATAATTATCCCAGAACTTACCGTACTCTGCAATTAAAAGAGGCAGCAGTGAAATACCGATACAGATAAGCCAGTGATATGTATCCATTGCAACCAAACCTAAACCGGAAGCGACAGGAGGTATTGCCGCCATTGCGACTAACACAAAAAGCATTATAACCGCGCTAATAATAAGCTGCGGGTTGTCTTTGAGCGAGCGTTTAAAAATTGATGCTCGGCTTCTTACAACAAAGATGTGCAGAATTGATGTCCAGCCTAAAACCAGAAACGCCATTGTTTGCCCCAATTTATGAGACGGTTCAAAAGCGCCTTGTATGTCAACAAATTTTCCGATGTAAAATGCGGCTAACACTACTATGCTGCACATAATTGTCTGCTGAATGATTACTTCCATCAATCCGCCTGAGAAAAAACTTTCTTCGCGGTCTATAGGTTTTCTCGCCATGATGCGCGTGTCAGATTGTTCTTTTGCAAGCGCAAGACCGGGAATTCCGTCACCTAACACATTGATTATTAAAAGTAAGATGGGTGTTACAGGAACGCCCCATCCTGAAACCTGCCCGAAGATCATCACAACGATTTCTGAAATGTTACACACAATTAAAAAGTAAACAAGTTTTTTTATGTTAGCGAAAACCTGCCGCCCTTCGCTGACTGCCTCCACAATCGTAGAGAAATTATCGTCTGTTAAAACCATGTCCGATGCGCTCTTTGCCACTTCCGTCCCATTAATTCCCATACTGACACCGACATCCGCCGCTTTAAGCGCGGGCGCATCATTGACACCGTCGCCTGTCATCGAGACGACAGCTCCTTTTTGCTGCCATGCCTGCACTATGCGGATTTTATCTGACGGCGACACCCTCGCGTAAACGGAATAAAATTCTATGCTCTCAAAAAATTCTTCATCGGAAAGTTTTCCAAGCTCTTCGCCTGTGATGATTCCTTCCTTCGCAGCAATGATACCCAACTCTCTTGCGATAGCAGACGCTGTCACCGCGTGATCGCCTGTTATCATTATTGTACGCACTCCCGCTTTTTTTGCGCGTTTAATGGCGGCGGCAGCTTCCGGGCGCGGAGGATCAATCAAACCGATAAAACCTTCAAAGTTTAAATCCGCTTCCAATTTTTCTAAATCTTCTTTTGCAGGAAGTGAATCAATTTCTTTTGAAGCAAGCGTAATGACACGTAACGCATCCTGTGCGAAAGAGTCATGTTTATCATTCAATTCTTTTGCATAACTTAAATCTTTTTTAATATACGGAATTTTATCAAATGCGCCTTTGGTTAAAACGAGGAAACGTCCGTCAGGTTTTTTATAAATTGCCGTCATCATTTTTCTTGCAGACGAGAAAGGAATCTCTGCAACTTTTTTGTAGTCCGCATCTAAATCGTCTCTGTTTAATCCCATTTTAATTGACAGACGCATAATTGCAGACTCTGTCGGGTCTCCGATAATTTTAGTTTCGCCGCGCTCGTTTTTTTCTGCTGTTACATTGCTTGCAAGTAAAAATCGTTTTAAAAGTTCGTAATGTTCAGGCGAATTTACATTTGTGTCACTTATGGGCTCTTCTCCGTAAATCCACATTCTTTTAATCGTCATTTTATTTTGAGTGAGTGTTCCCGTTTTATCTGAGCAGATAACAGATGTGCTGCCTAAAGTTTCTACCGCCTGCAATTTACGGATAAGCGCGTTTTTCCCAACCATCTTTTTAACGCCGTGTGTCAGCATCAATGTAACGATAAGCGCCAATGTTTCAGGAACTGCGGCAACTGCAAGAGTGACGGCTAACATAATTAAATCCCAAGTATCCTGCCCGTTTAAAAGACCGATCATAAAAATTGAGAAAGCTGCAATTATCGCGATTGTACTAATCATCTTGCCGAGTTTATCAAGACGCAGCTGAAGAGGTGTTTTGTTTTTCTTTGTATGATTAAGGTAGCCTGCGATTCTGCCGATTTCCGTATTCATACCTGTTGATGTTACGACAGCGGTTGCATAACCTGAAACAACAAGGCATCCTGAAAAAACCATATTTAAACGATCACCTAACGGGGCGTTTTCTTTTGTCAATGTTTCTTCGTTTTTTTCAGAAGGCTCGCTCTCTCCTGTCAGGGACGCTTCGTCAACCGCAAAACTTTCACAAGTTATTATGCGCGCATCGGCAGGCACAAGATCGCCTGTCTTCATTACAATGATGTCACCGGGAACGACAAGCGTTGTATCAATCTCTTGTTTGTTTCCGTCCCTTATCACATAACAGGACGGGCTGTTTAAAACCGCCAGTGCTTCCAGCGCTTTTTCCGCACCGCGCTCCTGCGTAACGGCGAGTATCACATTCATTATCACTATTGCAAGAATAACTGTCGGCTCAACAAAGGTGACGTTATGACCTTCAAGAAGCTCTTTAATTTCCAGTGCAAATGAAAGAGCTGCCGCAATCAGCAGAATGATAACAGCGACATCCTTAAGCTGGCGGAAAATTTGCGATATAAGAGTTTCTTTCTTTTTTTCTGCAAATTTATTAAGACCTGATACCTTTGTTCTATTCTCAACCTCTGCTGCAGTTAAGCCGTTATGTAAATCAGATTTCATCTCTTTCAGCACAGATTCTTTGTCAAGGTTATACCAATTATCCATTATTTATCCCCCGTTTTTTGATTTAATTTAAGAAATAATGAGTAGAATTCTTAAAAGCAGCCAACGGGAATCGAACCCGCGTCACGAGCTTGGGAAGCTAGGGTAATGCCATTATACGATGGCTGCATTTGTTTAAACCTCAACCACCCATCGCAGATGGGCGAAGGTTTCCCTCTTGATCCAGGGCTGACTCGAACAGCCGACCTGCCGCTTAGGAGGCGGCCGCTCTATCCCCTGAGCTACTGGACCTGTTTAGATAGATTATCACCCTAAAAGGGGTATTGTCAACTTTGAGGAATTTGTAAACTTAGTTTATGACCATATTTTATCAATATCAGACATCTTGATAAATTTTAAAAATTTCTCTAAAATTAAAAAAGACTGATCATTAAAGTTATATAGTCAGACAAATAATTAATTGACGAGGTTTATTGTGTTAAAACGAGGGGTATCCCTGTTTTTTTTATTTATATTGACTTTTGCGTTTCTGCAGAACCGCGCATTTCTTTACGGGCAGGACATACTCACTGCAGAAGGTTACTTAAAAATGGTTTCGGATCATTACGCCGGAATCAGAGATTATGAAGCAAACATCGTTATACGATCAGGTAATCAGGAAATGATAGGAAGGGTAAGCCATTTATCTCCAAAATTAATAAGGATTGATTTTACACGTCCTGCAGAACAGGTAATTGTTTATAACGGCGAAATATTAACTGTCTACCTGCCTGAATACAGAGCTGTTTTAAATCAGAATATAGCGCGCGGCAGAAATCAGGGCGCAGGGCTTGCAAGCGCGCAAGGTTTATCATTATTAAGAAATAATTATGTGACATCTTTTCTTACAGGACCAAACCCCGAACCCTTAGACGATAATTCGGGGGAGAGAGTTGTAAAACTTAAATTGACAAGACGTTCAATTGCAGAAGGATACAGAGAAATTATTTTAAGTATAGATCCAAATTCAAGAATGATCCGCAGGATTGAAGGACGGACAATAGCAGAAGTTGATGTGCGTTTTGATTTTACAAATATCAGAACGAATCAAGGGATTCCGGAACAGCGGTTTATCTACGATTCACCGCCGACAGCAAGTATGTTTAACAATTTCTTATTCAGAGATAATGAGTAAAGGCGGAGGAAAAACTTGAAAGAATCTCTGGGCGAAAAATTAAAAAATGCACGTAACGAAAAAGGGTTTACGATTGATCAGATAAGCCGCGAAACAAATATCTCTATCCGTTTTCTTGAAGCCCTTGAAGCGGAAAATTTCAGCGTCTTTCCCGGAGAGCCTTATATCATCGGCTTCCTGCGGAATTACAGCATTTTTCTTGATCTTGATGATCAAAAAATTATCGCGCTTTACAGAGCTCTCCGTATTCAAGAACAGCCTGTTCCTGTTGAACATCTTCTGAAACCGCCGCCGAAAATACCGGGCTTTTTGCTTCCACTATTATTAATATTGATCGGTATTGGCGCGGCAGGCTGGGGAATTTATTCTCTGATTATTTACAGACAAAACAGACCTGCAGAAGAAAAACCTGCTGCACGAACACCTAGCGAATTTATCATGGAAGGAAATTCTATGGAAAAACGCTTATATATAAACGATGCGGTATTATTTACAGTAGATTCAGAAAGTTATAAAATTGAGCTTTTCAACCTAAGCGAAACAGTTACAATCCGAACTCCAAGCGGCAGGGAAATTCTGGATTTAAGCCAGGAAGCGAGCATCGATCTTAATAATGACGGTATTCCTGAGTTGCGCATAACGGTTGCTGATTTCGCAAAAAATAAGCCGGAGATGGGAACATTACTGCATTTCTATTTAATGGATACCAGTTTACTGACAGGACTTGATCCGGAAAACCAGTATTCTCAGCAAATACAAAGAGCGCCCGGTTCAACCGCATCAATTATGACAATTATTCCTCCATCGCCTGATGCATATCCCTTTACATTACAGATTCAATTTCAGGCTTACTGTATGTTCCGCTGGGAAATTCTCAATGAACGCGACCGCAGAGGCACTAATCAGCGTTATTTCCAGCGCAACGATGCACTTGATATTCAGGCACAAAATGACGGTATCCGTATTTGGGTTTCTAACGCTTCTGCTGCAAGATTTCAAGTTATCGGCAGAGGTCAGCGCGGCGAAATGCGGGCATATCCTGTAGAAATAGGAACGGCAGGTGAAGTTGTTGTTGCAGAAATCCGCTGGGTAAGAGACGAAGAAGGTATTCGCGTTATTTACAGACGGCTGGAAACCTAAACATATCGGCTTTAAGCTCTTTGAATGATCAATAATAAAAAACAAAAACGATATTTTCTCGATCCTTTCGGTTGTGTAAAAAATCAAGTTGATGCGGAAAATATGATGGCTCTTTTGAACAAAGAAGGCTGGGAAAATGCTGCCGATGCCGAAACAGCAGAATTAATAATTATCAATTCATGCGGATTTATAGAAAGCGCAAAACAAGAATCTATTAATGCGGTTTTAGAATGGCGCAAAACATACCCCGATAAAAAGATAATTCTTGCAGGCTGTCTTTCACAGCGTTATGCGAAAGAACTCGCTGAAAGTTTAACAGAAGCCGATGCCTGCATGGGGACAGATGATATCTCGCAAATTACAGAACTAGCAAACTTTGTTTGTGCAAACAAAGTTTGTACAAACAAAGTTTGTACAAGCTCATTTTCCGCAAACCCTATTCGTGAGTATTCCGCAGAGTGCAAACAAAAAGCGGATTTACCTTTTGCAGAGCGGCCTTTGTTATCGTTGCCGGGATCGGCATATATAAAAATCAGCGAAGGCTGCAGCAACTGCTGCTCTTACTGCGCCATTCCGCTAATTCGCGGAAAACTTGTCAGCCGTTCAATTCCCGGCATTATAGATGAATGTAAAGCGCTTTTGAAACGCGGTATTGTTGAATTGTGTATTATAGGGCAAGATATCGGCGCTTTTGGAACAGATAACAAAGAACAAGCAAACTTCGTTTGTGCAACAAAAAGCGAATCGTTACTGCCGGAATTACTAAACGAGATTTCCAAATTAAAAGGTGATTTTTGGGTGCGCTTGCTTTACATTCACCCCGATCACTTTCCGCTGCAAATACTTGATATAATGGAAAGAGATAAACGTATCCTGCCGTATTTTGATATCCCTTTCCAGCATGCATCGGCGAAAATACTTGCTGCGATGAACCGCAAAGGAAAAGCCGATAAATATCTTGCGTTACTCGAAACTATCCGCACACGATTGCCGAACGCTGTTATACGCTCTACATTTTTGCTCGGTTTTCCCGGTGAAACAGAAGAAGACTTTGCCGCCTTACTTGATTTCCAGCAAAAAGCAAATTTAGACTGGCTTGGATGCTTTACGTTTTCAAGAGAAGAAGGAACTGCCGCGTATCCGATGAAAAGACGAGTTCCCGCAAAAACCGCCGTCACGCGCAAACAACTAATCGAAGAGCGGCAAACGCCGATAACTGAAAAAAACATGGAGCGGTTTGCAGGTCTTACTTTAGACATACTGATTGAAGAGAAAATTGACGCAGCCGAAGAAGAAGGGGAAAGTTTCCGGTTGGGACGGCTCTATTGTCAGGCACCGGACATAGACGGCGCAACAGTAATTGTCAGCGATGAAAAAAACGACGAGAAACTGCGTGCCGGCGCCTTTGTAAAGTGTCAAATTACCGCACGGCGGGGGTTTGATTTGGAAGCGATATTTTAAAAATTTATAACTATGCAGAAAATCAGCCAAACTGCCGATAATTACCGTATGGGTTTATTACTTGCAGGTGTTGGTATATTTGTATGCATTCTTGGAGTCATCCTCAATATTGATTTATTCAAACATTCCAATTAACTTTTGAAATTATCAATAATATAAATATCTTCAAAATCACAGATGTAAAAACAATGATGATAACATACACTTATAATTGTTAATAAAATTACAGACTTAAAAAAAACAAATAACAGATTTGCTTGTAAAAAACGCGAAAGTTTAAAACGTACAACAGATCAAACAATGGAAGATTTAATAATGGAAATTTTATACATAATGTAGTAATATAATTAAAGCAAGGAGTTTTCATGGAAAATATAACCGATAAAAAGGGAAGAACAACAATCAGACGCAAGGTTTTGATTTTTTCCGCTATTTTGTTTGCAATTATTTTAATTTGCGGAAGTATGGTATTCATCCTTTTTATGAGGAATTACGTGAGTGTGAATATCGGTCATGAATTGACAAAATCAGTGGAAATCGAAAGAATAAAACTTGAAGCGTCGGTAAACGGAGAAATAGCGCTTGCCATGAAAATGGCGACATCTCCATTAATAATCCAGCACTTCCGTAATCCGGAAGAGCCGGCTTTAAGAAGGCTTGCATTTGATGAAATAGAAGGTTACCGCAGAAGTTTTGCAAGCGGCAATGTTTTTTGGTCAAGCGATACAGATAAAGAATTTTATTTTTCAGAGAATGATCATTATACAGTTGATACTGAAAACCCTGATAATTACTGGTATAAAATGACGTTATACGAAACTGAAAAATATAATTTTAATATCAATTATAATGCTGAATTTAAAAAGATCATGCTTTGGATCAACGCGCCTGTTTTTTACGGACGCACACCTATCGGTTTGGTTGGAACAGGTATTGACCTGACAGAATTTGTTAATTCCATTTTTAAAAATTATAACAGCTCCGATATATTGTATTTATTTAACGCATTAGGCGAAATAACAGGTGCAAAAGATACCAGTTTAATAACAAATAAGATGACAATAGAACAGGAGCTCGGCGAGACAGGGAAAATAATTTTTAGTGATGCAAAAGAATTAAAACCCGGTGAAAATAAATATTTTGAAACTAGTGAAGGCGTAGTCGCCTTAGGCGCGCTGCCTGCACTTGGCTGGTATATTGCCGCTATAGAAAAACCTGATTTGTCGGATATTATCGGCACCAGTATGACTCTTCTTTTCCTTGTGATGATTGTATTTATCGCAATTATTTTTGTAATATTTAATATTTATATTATACGGATGATCATGCCAATGAAATACATAGTGACTATGCTCGATCATATTGCCGTAGATTGGGATCTGACTCAAAGAATTCAAATAAACAGACGTGATGAAATCGGTACGTTAGGTGATTATTTTAATCTGACATTTGATAAAATGATGAAACTTCTTTTGGATATAAAAGCAGAGACTTTCGTCTTGAGCGATACAGGAGATGAATTGTCAAAATACATGGTTGATACAAAAAAAGACATTGACGGAATCAATACCAATATACAAAACGTAAGAAATCAAGTGTTATCACAATCCGATAAAGTTAATTCAGCTGCAGGTTCTATGGAGCGGATTATTAAAGGTATGGATGATTTGAACGGGCATATCACAATACAGGCGGAAAGCGTCGCTCAATCATCATCTGCAATTGAAGAAATGCTTGCCAATATTAATTCCGTAACGCAAACACTTGTAAAAAATACTGCAAATATTGATTCGCTTGCGAAAACCTCCGAAGCCGGCAGATATGATATTCAAAAAGTTGCAACCGACATTCAGGAAATCGCCCGTGAGTCTGAAGGGCTTTTACAGATCAACTCTGTAATGCAGACTATTTCAAGCCAGACGAATCTTCTTGCCATGAATGCGGCGATTGAAGCGGCTCACGCGGGAGCGGCAGGTGCAGGATTCGCGGTAGTCGCCGATGAAATTCGTAAACTTGCAGAAAATTCAGGAAAGCAATCAAAGACGATCAGCGGCATTCTGAAAAAAATAAAAACCATGATAGATACCATTACAAAATCAACAAGCGTTGTATTGGAAAGATTTGACGAGATTGAAAAAGAAGTAAAGACTGTATCCGATCAAGAAATGCAGATTCGCAATGCTATGGAAGAACAGGGCGAAGGCAGCCGTCAGATACTTGATGCAGTAACCAAGCTTAACAATGTTACAGGACAGGTAAGAAAATCATCATCTGATATGACAACTGAAAGCAAGGAAGTTATAAATCAAAGCACAGCTCTTAAAAAAATTACAACAGAAGTTGCATGCTCTGTAGATGATATGACAGAAAATGCCGAAGAAATTAACAAAACATTTTCCAGAACACAGGAAATTACATGTGAAAACAAGGAGAATATTTCTAAACTAAGAAATGATATGTCCAGGTTTAAGGTTGAGTGATATTAAACTCAGTGCTATATTTAATATAGTTAATAAATTAAATTGAGGTTGTTATGTCACTCGTAAATGCCGAGCGCACTGTCAGATGCGCAATGATCGGCGATGTAGTAGGGCAAATAGGTATAGAAACTCTTGAAACATATTTGCCTGAAATAATAAAAGAACATAATATTAATTTTGTCACAGTCAACGGAGAAAATGCCGCTGAAGGTTTCGGCATGACAGAAAAGGATTTTAACCGCATCATCGCCGCAGGTGCCGATGTTGTAACATCCGGCAATCATGTCTGGGAAAAGCGTGATTTCTGGACCATTCTGGAAACTGAAAGAAATATCCTGCGCCCTGCAAATTACCCGTCCGGCTCTGCAACATTACAAAATGTTTCAGGTGTAGGGGTTGCATCTGTCTATAAAAACGGAACAAGCTGGGTTGTAATTAATCTTCAGGGACGCGAAATGATGACGCCAATCCAATGCCCTTTTCAATGCTTTGATCGTCTTATAAAAATTTTAACAGGCAGAGCGACAGATATTCATCCGCTTTTATCAGACGAGTCTTCCTTTCCCTATGCTTTTCCAATCATATTGATAGACTTACACGCAGAATCAAGCCGTGAAAAAGAAGCGTTTGCATATTATGCCGACGGACGTGCATCATTGATAGCAGGCACTCACACGCACGTGCAAACCGCCGATGAGCGCATACTGCCGAAAGGAAGCGCATACATTACCGATCTTGGTATGACAGGAAATTCGGACAGCGTTATCGGTATGGATCCTAAAATCTGTCTTGAGCGTTCACGCAAGATGGTAATGTATCACATGGAAACCGCATCGGATAAAAAAATAGGAAAGGTACAAGGCATTATTGCAGAGATTGATGCAGACACAGGAAACGCAGTTTCAATAAAGCGCATTTCCCACGGTTTGTAAGAAACGTACGGTTTGTAAGAAACTCATAAACCGTTGACCGATTTTCTATATTACCGTATCATAATTTAGTGGCAACAAAAAAAAATAAAAATAATTTTCGCGGAGCTCAGATACTCGTTGTTTTTTGGATAATTTTTATCATTGTAATAATCAGTGTTTATATAATAAATAAAGAAAAGATAAAAAATAATTTTAATATTTTTTTAACAAGCGTTACAGCTCCTGCAGGTGCTGAAAAAATTGTATTGGTTGATAATTTGAGTAATCCTGCAGAAACCGAATCTTCTAATCCTGCTGAAACAACAACTGTTGTAATTAGACCTGCTGAACCAAGCAATACAGAACGTCCTGCAGCCGTCCAGCCGGCAGTAACCGCAACTCCAACAACTCAGCCTGCGTCACAGCCCACACCGGCAACACAACCGCAGACACAGCCTGCAGCTCCGTCTGTACAAACAAGAGACAGAAACATTTATTTTACACAAGTAAACAATGACGGGCAGATACTTCAATCAAGAGTTACGCGAAGGATACCCTTATCAGATACACCCATGCAGGATGTATTAAACTCTTTGCTTAGAGGACCGTCTGCGGACGAGATAAACCGCGGCATCATCAATATTATTCCGCAGAACACACGGGTTTTATCAACGACAGTTCGCGGCACAACTGCATATATCAGTTTCAGCGAAGATTTTCTTTTTAATACATTCGGCGTAGAGGGCTATATCGCCCAATTACGGCAAATTGTTTGGACAGTCACCGAATTTTCAAATGTCAGAGATGTGCAAGTTCTTGTAGACGGCAACCGCTTGGATTATTTAGGTGACGGTGTTTGGATTGGTAGCCCGATTAGCAGGCAGTCGTTTTAGAGGGGGAAAGGCGTACAAAGGAAAGAAAAATATTATCCTTCATACGCCTGATTTTTCCTAATCGGACATCCCTTCCCCTAACTAATGATTAATACCCAATTGTCTTTGAACATCGTTTCTAAATTCCTGTAAAGCCTGTTGTTTGGTTTTTTGTCCGCTCACATAAGACTCCACAGCTTCCCGAAACAAGTTATTTATTACGTCATCTGTTGCTTGAATTTTTCTGCCGTCAATTTTTTGCGCCATCTCCGCGAAAGCTGCATAATGATTTTGCCCGCCGAGGAACGGTTCTTTAAATTTATTTTTGATTTTATTTACAACTGTTATGTTACTGACAAGATCTCCTGAAGTAAGCGCGTAAGATTCAAGAAAATTATTATCTGTTGTAATATAACGAATTAGTTCTTTAGCAGCGGCTTCATTTGGAGTATTCTTCCATGCNGCAATCCATGTACCGCCCCAACGNTAGGAAATAGGTCCCTGTATCATTGCCCAATCGCCGAATGTGTTCAAAGCATTCGGTTTTAGCACATAATGAAGACCCCATGTAGGAAGAAAGTATCCAAAGACCTGAAGATTTTGCCCGCGATCATTATTTAAGGTTCCGTTCATTCCGGCAAACCATCCTTCTGACCATTGTCCAATTCTGCCGTCTAAACCGTTATCATTTATTTCTTTTGAAATATCCATGAACCGTTCCATTGCCGGATCAACAACCAATTTGTCATTTACAACCCATGGCTCTGATCTGGCATACTCAAATGGATTGAATAAGTCGCCTCTGCTTGAAACAACTACACAGGAACCATTGGATTTTTGTTTTATTTGCCTTCCCGTTTCCATGAATTTATTTATATCAGAGAAGAATTCCTGCACTCTGGCAGGATCGTCAGTGCCGAGGTATTGTTTTGCAAGACTTCTTCGGTAGAAGAACGCGCCGGGACACGCCTGCCATGACAAGGCGTAAACTCTGCCGTTATACGTCCCAACCTCGGCAGTGTAAGAAAAAAGTTCTGATTTATTAGCTTCGTAAATATCAGTCAAATCCAGAAGATGACCTGATTCCACATATTTGCGGACAAAACTTGATTCCAGCGCGAAAACATCAGGTGTTGCGCGCCCTGATGCAAGAACCGGATCCAATCTTGATTGAAAATGATCTGCCGGTGTAATCGAATGACTAATTTGAATATTGGGACGATACTTTTTGAAGTGGTTATTAATAATACTTTCTAATTCATCGGTAAATGACCAGACTGTCAGCTTGCCGCTTATCGATGAAGCGGCTGTTGAGGCAGATGCACATCCTATCATTGAAATGACTAAGGATAAGATTAAGAGAGAGAGTAATAGAAAAGTTTTTTTCATTTTTTTGCTCCTTTGTTTTTTTAGTATGTTTTATACTAATAATTTTTTAGTATAATATATACTAACAAGAAATAATAGACCTCGTATTTCTACTTGTTTTTTACCGGGTTTTTGATTTTTAAAGATTTTTTATTAATTATAATCTTAAGGAGTTAAAACAGGCTCTATTTTGAAGTTACGGACAGCCGTTATAATCGTACGGTCAGGTACATTATCAGGTATTCTAAGACCAGAATCAAAAGAATATTCCGGATTTTTATTATGTACTTGAAAAAGGTCAGCTACAAGGATAAAAACAATTTCGCCCGGCGGCAATTCAGAAACATTGACGAAAATCTTTTTTATGTCTGTTTCTGCCGAAAAATAACCCGGACCGATGCTGACATATCTATTGTCGCCGCCGCCCAGATATATCCAGTCACCTTCGCCGTATGGTAAAAGCGCTAAATTGAGTTTTACATTTTCCAGTTCCATCTCCGCTATTCCCGATATTCTTACTGTATACCAATCGTATGGTATGGGTAAAAGATCATCAAGCGTACCGCTGTAAAAATGCCTGAATTTTATATCTTGTAATAAAGTGGAATAACATTGGCCGTATAAATCATCGTTAGAATATCTGTTTGCCCTTAAATACAATGTATCATAAGTGTGATCTATAAAAACGTGAGCCGCTTGCGTTTCTCCATGCGATTTTGAGAAATACGCTTTTATTGTAAAATACCATAATGGAATTATAGAAATTATCAGAATAAATACCGTAGCAGGAATCAAAAATTTGTATAACTTGTTTATTTTTGAAGGATAAGAGTGTGCAAACCCTGTTTGTGCAAACTCTGTTTTTGCAGGAGATTCTAGTTCTGTCTTTTTATTTTTTATTGATGAATATTTTGTAAGAAGTTCCTGATAATTATGAACATTAAGTTTATTGTAAATATTACTTCTGTGATAATCCACTGTTCTTGGAGAAATATTAAGTTTAAAAGCTATGTCTTTAGACGAAACCCCTTCCAGCAGTAAGTTTAATATTTCCTGTTCGCGGGAAGTTAGATTCTCGCTGTTTATTGAATCCATGTCATACTCACGCTTCATAAATAGCATGCAAAAATAATGCCGCCGCCTGCGACACATTGAGACTCTCAATATTGCCTATGCCGGGTATACGCAGCAAGCATGAACATTGTTTTTTCACTCCTTCGGGGAGTCCTGTCTCTTCGTTGCCGAGTACCAACACTATGCCGCGCCTGCCTTTTTTTTCGTCATTAATTATGCCGCTTAAATCGCTGATGCGCCGCCGTGACCAGATGTCTGTACCGATAGTTAAAAGTTTTTTTGACGCATCTTTTAAAAAAGCGCTTGTGTTTGAAACGCTTCGTACCTTTAAATGTTCAAAACCGCCTTCTGCGATACGGTATGCGCTTGTTGTTAAGCGCAATTCTTCATCTTCAAATGCAGAGTCTTTTTCGTTAAGTACGATGAAACTGACATCAAAAAAAGCCGCCGCTCTTGCGATTGCGCCAAGATTGTGATCGTTGCCGACAGAATGAAGTATAACGCCCGTCTTTTTTTCGTTTACCCAAAAATCAAAGTCTTCCATGCTAAGCGGTTCAATCACAGGCTCTTCGATCATTGCAACCACACCCTGATGATGGACGCTTTTGCAGATACGTTCCAGCTCTTCATCATCGCAAACTTTGTAAGGACGCTTGCGTTCGGCGAGCTGTTTGCAGATTCCGGTGAATGAATGGAAACGGTCATCGCGCATAAAGAGGCGGTTAATCGTTTCTGGATGATATTCGCCTAACGCTATTACTGCGTTTAATCCGCAGACAGCGAGTTCATCAGTTAATTTGTTTCGCATTCGGCAAACCTTGTTTTATCTTTCTAGCTAAACCTGTTCACCATTAATGGCGGCTGATTTGTCGCATCTATCGTGTCGCGCCACAAACTGCTTTCCGGGTTTACTTTGTTGCGGTGCGAAATTACCACTCTTATAGGCAGATGAACAAACCTGTTGTTAACAAGCCCTATTATCAATTTTGTTTTACCTGCCATTGCCGCATGCACCGCCGCATTGCCCAGACGTTCGCAGTAAATTGAGTCGTCAGGGTTTGCAGGTGCGGAACGGATTGCATAACTTGGATCGATATATTTAAGAGAGATATCAATATCTTTCTCTTCAAAGTGTTTTATAATTCTGCTGCGCATATAAATTCCGACATCTGCCATTTTAACATTGCCGCCGGCATCATATTTTTTATCAGTAATTAATTGATCCTGCATTGCGCCTTCTGCAACAATTATTACGGCATGTTTTCGCGAAACAAGCCTTTCTTCCAGATGATGCAGGAAACCGTTGTATCCTTCAAGATTGAACGGCACTTCCGGGATGAGTACAAAGTTTACTTCGTGACTTGCAAGTGCGGTGTGCGCCGCGATAAAACCGGAATCCCTTCCCATCAATTTTACAAGCCCGATGCCGTTAATCGCCGACTTCGCTTCCACGTGTGCCGCAGAAACAACTTCAACCGCTTTTGCAACAGCGGTGTTAAATCCAAAGGAGCGGTCTATCAATGCAAAGTCATTGTCTACTGTTTTTGGAATTCCAATTACAGCCGCTTTATAGTTTCTTTTTTCAAGTTCTTCGGCGATTTCTACTGTTCCGCGCTGAGTGCCGTCTCCGCCGATTACAAACAACATATTCATGTTTAGCTTCTGAATTGTATCGGCAATTTTTTCAACTTCTTTGCCGCCTCCGCGCGCACTGCCTAAAAATGTGCCGCCAATTTTATGAATATCATCTGTCATATCAGGATCAAGCGGTTTTAAATCAATACCCGACTCAGGCAGCATTCCCAAGTATCCGTATTGGAAACCTGTGATTCTTTTAACACCGTAACGCATCCAAAGACATCTTACAATTGACCGGATTACATCGTTTATTCCGGGACACAAACCGCCGCAGCTGACTATCCCTGCATGAACAAGAACGGGGGAAAAATATATAAATTCTCTTGGACCTGCACGTTCCAGAACCTGATGCCTTTCTACAGCAGGCTGTTCTCCGGGCATAATAAACGAACTTAATCGTACAAATCTCTCGTTTTCTGTGACATAGTTTGCCGCTTTATCTCCCAGATTTTTCGACATGATAATCGGCGAATGTACTGCAGGTTTCCCTAATTCTTCTATAATAAAATTGTAGTCCACGTTAGACCTCCTATTTATTAAAGTATACTATTAGTTTTAGAGATTCACAACCTAGAAATTCAAATTGATTTTCCCTTAACGGGTTATTAAATAAGATACTAACGCAAGAATAACAAGCAAAACTATTGCAGAAACGATATAAGTCCATGCAGGCAGCGGTTCAAAAGAACTGCCTTTACGGTTTTTATTTTGTTTAACGTTCGCATCGGGCGGAGGGGCGGAATAACCGCACATGGGGCAGCCGCCCTGAAACATTTCGTCGGGACCGGAATAACCGCAGGAGGGGCAGCGGACTGCCGCAAAATAACGTCCGCATTTTGGGCAGGATTTAACGTCCCTTCCGACTTCGTAACCGCAATGATCGCAGAAAAAACGAGGTTTTTTTTTCATTTATGCTGATTTAGATTCGGGTTTCGCTTTTTCTGATGATGAACTTTCGCCTGCACGCGGCTCTGTTTGTGCTGAAGGGCATTTTCCTGCTTCGTTTGCAGGGCATGCAGAACACGCAGAGTCTGTTTGTGCTGCGCTGTCGGTCTTTTTTGACGGAGTTTTAGTCCCGGCTTTGGATGATTTACCTTTATCGGTAACATAAAAACCGGATCCTTTAAAAATGACGCCTGTCCCGCCGAAGATGAGACGGCGGATTTCTTTGCCGCATTCGGGGCAAATTGTTAACGGAGGTTCGCTCATGGATTGGAAAACTTCAAAATTATGCGAACAGCTTTTACATTCATATTCATAAGTCGGCATGATGGAATTTCCTTCTTTTATTAAGATAACAAAAATACGGTTTTATGGTCAATATAACAATATTAAAAAAACATTGATAAAATTTTTGCAATATCGCTTCTGTTTAATACTGCAGATTTTATATCTAAATTATTTTCATACTGAACAGGCTGATTGGCAAGAAATAAAGAGGTAATCTGCATATCAGCGGATGCAGATG
This sequence comes from Treponema sp., assembly GCA_009787695.1. Lineage (GTDB taxonomy): Bacteria > Spirochaetota > Spirochaetia > Treponematales > Breznakiellaceae > WQXQ01. Next base: position 56,851 of record WQSW01000002.1, on the reverse strand, counting down.
AAAAACCGCCTGCAATATTTAAAATAGCCGACATACCTCTTGCCTGAGAAGCATTTTCCAATTGCAACCTAATCATCGCCTCATATTGATTTTCATTTTGCGGAAAAAAACTGATGAAAATCTGCTGAACAGGAAAACGTGCTATACCTGAGAACAATTGTTGAATCATGGAAGCAGGATTTCCTATCCATAATGACAGAGGAGCTTTCGCAGCAGGAGTATTTTTATTAAAGCGAAAATCATTAAAGCCTTCAGGGATTTTAATGCCCGGCGGGGCTGAAAACGGGTCTGTCTGCATGTCACCTAACGCACCGATTGTCTTAGACTGAGCAATAAACGCCTGTCTTGTATTCATTGCTATTGAAAGCCTGTCAGCGGCAGAGTGCCAGTAATTTTGCCCTGTAACAGAGCGCATCTTTTCCCAGCTTTTATTAACAGAGAATGCAATGTCTGCATTACCCGGATATTTTCCCCATGCTGCAAGTTGAAACTGTCTGCTGTTATTTTTAGGGAACAACGCGCCTGCGGCAAAACCTGTTTTATCAAGCATTTGTTTCGCTTGATTGTTGTTTAACTCCCTGATTGGTAAAAGTTCCAAAATAGAACGCGCTTCCTGCACATTTGCAAAAAAATAAACAGATGCACCTGTCTCAAGAGGGAAAAATTTCATATCTTCATTGAACGGATCGTTAAAGTTAGATATGGTTTTGCAGGTGCAAAGAATTATTAATAGAAAACAAAGAAAAGAGAATAGCGTAATTTTTTTACTTAATTTTTTTAACATGATTTCTTCTCTCTTTTTTATTTATTATTTGATAATTGAATCTTTACTTGCCATGTATCTTCACCTGCTTCGATGGAGATTTGCCCGTCTGTTTTTACCCATTCGGTTTTAACAGCAAGTGTTTCCTTTGCGGCAATATCGCTGAAACGATCCCATGCCTCTTTAAGAGAATCAGAGCCGTGTATGCAAAGTTCGATGCGGTCAGTTACAGACAACCCCATTTCTTTGCGGGCATTTTGAATACCGCGTATTAAGTCGCGTATGTCGCCTTCCATTGAAAGTTCACGGGTGATTTCCGTATCAAGACCGACCGTTAAAGTGCCTTCGTTAAGAACACGCAAATTTGCTTTTTCGTTGCGGCGGATATCAAGTTTTTCTGTTGTTAATTCCAACATCCGTATACCGCCTTCGCAGGGTACGTTAATCGAAAGAGTCGCGCCTTCTATTACGCTCTGAATTTCTGCATGGCTTAGCGCTTCAATGCAGGCGGCGGCGGCTTTCATATCTTTGCCCAGTTCTTTGCCAAGTACGCGGAAATTTGCTTTTACTTCGTATTCAACAAGGTCTTCTTCGTTATCTGAAAATATCACTTCCTTTACATTGAGTTCTTCGCGGATTATATCCGCCATCTCAATGAGTGATTTTTTTTCTTCCTGATTGCGCGTAACAAGTTCCGCTTTGCGAAGAGGCTGGCGCATTTTTATATTGTACTGCGAACGCAAAGACCGCCCTATCGAGACTGCCGACATTACAGATGCCATTCTGAATTCCAAAGAGACATCACGGCGTTTTTCTATTACAGAGGGAAAATCTGCAAGATGCACAGATTCCGGATCGGTATCCAGCCGCAGATTTTGCCAGATTGCATCGGTTGTGAACGGCATGAATGGGGCGGCGATTGTTATCAATGTTTTAAGCGCTTCGTAGAGAGCGCCGTATGCTTCAAGTTTGTCGGTGTCATTTCCGCTTCGCCAGAAACGGCGGCGGGAGCGGCGGATATACCAGTTGTTGAGCAAGTCGATAAAACGCAAAATAGGATCGACAGCGCGGCTAAGATCGTATGCGTCTAACGCCGCTCCTACTTTTTCAACAAGAGTTTGAGTTTCAGATAATATCCATTGATCCAAAGGATTGGTGCAATTATCAGGCGCGCCTGTTGCTGTCACCTTATCGATATTTGCATAGGTAATAAAAAAACTGTATGCATTCCACAACGGAATGATGATGCTCTTCATCACTTCGCGCACACCTTCGTCGCTGTAACGGAGATCGTCAGCTTTAACTACTGCAGAATGAACAAGGAAGAGGCGCAATGCGTCTGCGCCGAATGAATTAATCACTTCGTTGGGGTCAGTATAATTGCGAAGACTCTTGCTCATTTTTTTGCCGTCGGATGCGAGAACAAGCCCGGTTACGATGCAATTTTTAAATGCAGGTTTTTTAAAAAGAGCGGCTGCAAGAACAGTGAGAGTATAAAACCATCCGCGTGTTTGATCCAAACCTTCGCTGATAAAATCAGACGGGAAATGATCTTCAAAAAACTTTTTATTTTCAAAGGGATAATGATTTTGTGCATAGGGCATCGCGCCTGATTCAAACCAGCAATCGAGAACTTCCGGTATTCTTTTCATTACCGATCTGCATTCGCAAGAGAAAGAAATTTTATCAACAAAATGTTTATGAAGATCGTCAGGGTAAATGCCGGAAAGTGTTTTTAATTCTTCGCGGCTGCCGACGCAAATTGTTTTTCCGCACTCATCGCATCTCCAAATTGGAAGAGGATTTCCCCAAAAGCGGCTGCGGCTGATTGCCCAATCGCGCGCGCCTTCCAGCCACTTGCCGAATCTTCCTTCTTTGATATGTTCTGGCACCCAATAGATTTGATTATTTGCGTCTAACATATCCTGCTTTATTTTTTCAACACTGACAAACCATGAACCGACAGCGCGGTAAATCAGCGGGCTTGAACATCTCCAGCAATGAGGATATGCGTGAAGGATTTGATCCCTCTTTAAAAGTTTTCCTTCCGCTTTTAATTTTTCCATGATCGGCTTATCAGCATCTTTTACAAACAACCCTGCAAAATCTGTTACTTCCTGAGTAAAACGGCATTCTGCGTCCACAGGACAGATTACAGGAATGCCCGTCCCTTTTAACACACGCGCATCATCTTCGCCGAAACCGGGAGCGGTGTGAACGATACCTGTTCCGTCCTGAGTAGTGACAAAGTCGCCGAGAAAAGTGCGGAAAGCGTTAGGTGCATCTTTAAAATAAGGAAAGAGCGGCTCGTAACGGAGACCCGAAAGCTGCTCTCCTTTTTTTCGCCAAATAATTTTATATTCGGTTTCGTTTTTGTAATATGCAGGAAGACGCGCTTCTGCCAAAATATAATTGTTAGGTGAAGATGAGTTTGCTTGAATATCTTCGACCAGCACATAATCTATATCTGCGCCCAAAGTAAGCGCAAGATTAGAAGGAAGCGTCCAGGGAGTAGTTGTCCATGCAAGAAGATATGTGTCAGGCGGATAATTGTTATCTGTCACTTTAAAGCGGACAGTGATTGCAGGATCGTGGACATCTTTATAACCGCCGAGATTTAATTCGTGATTTGAAAGCACTGTAGCGCAGCGCGGGCAGTAAGGCAAAATGTAATGACCTTCGTAGAGGAGACCTTTATCCCATAAAGACTTCATGACCCACCAGATTGTTTCCATGTAATCCGGTTCCATAGTTTTGTAGTCATTATCAAAATCAACCCAACGCCCCAGACGGGTGATGGTTTGCCGCCATTCTTTCACATAACGCAAAACGGAGGAGTGGCACGCCTCATTAAAATTAGCGATACCGTAATTTTCAATAGCGGTTTTTGATGAAAGACCGAGTTCTTTTTCGATCAAGTTTTCAACAGGCAGCCCGTGGCAATCCCATCCGAAACGGCGCTCGACTTTTTTGCCTTTCATGCACTGATAACGCGGGATAATATCTTTAATTGTACTCGGAACAAAATGCCCGAAATGCGGCAACCCAGTGGCAAAAGGCGGCCCGTCAAAAAAAACGAATTCCTGCCCGTCTTTCCTATTCATGATGGATTTCTCGAAAATATTGTTTTCTTCCCAGAATTTTAATATTTCTTCCTCTAATTTGGGGAAATTTACTTTGTTATCTACCTGTTTGTACACGCGGTTCTCCTGTATGTGTTTGAGGGTATTATGACAGAATGCAGAGGGTTTTTCTACAGGGTTCTATACACAGAATAATTTAATACCTCTATTTTTTTGTTTTTTTGATATTTAGTGATATAATGAATATATGCGATAAATTTCAGTTTAGGAGATTAAAATGAAAAATAACAGGATATTTATTATAAGTTTAATAATATTGATAGCAGTCTCAGCAACCGCTTTTTCAGATGATTTAGATTTGCCGATACCGACATCTCTTGAGGATTTAAAAAATGCAGCATCAGATTTTTCTTCAAATATTGCACAAGCTCTTCCTTTTAATTCGACAATGGGATTAAATTGGTCTGATGCTTATATCGGACAGCTTTTCGGTGTCCCTCCCAGATTCGGAGTGGGTCTTACGGTTGGTGCAACGTTTATTCCAATCGTTGATATGAATGAGCTTCTGGATATGTTTAATATTAAACTCCCAATAGAAATTAGTTTGGGGCTGCCTCTTCCAAGTTACACCGTGGAAGGCAGAATCGGGGGGATAATTCTGCCGTTTGATTTAGGTGTAAAAGTAGGTTGGATTCCTTCGTTCGATTTACCTTATGTTGATGTGGGTTTAAAATACTTACTCTTCGGTGTTGATCTTCGTTATTCCCTGCTGCCTAAAAATATACCGATAGTAAAACTTTCTGTCGGATTAGGTTACAATTATTTAACCGGCGGTTTATCAAAAAGTATTCCGGCAGGCGGATTACCGTCATTTGAATTTTCTGATCCGGATCTGGGAATCGATTACTCACTTGATATAGCAGATCCAACAATTTATCTTGATTGGAATACTCATTGTTTTGAAGTAAAAGCACAAGCATCTTTCTCGCTTCTTATTATTACTCCGTATGCAGGTATTGGTTTCAGTTATGCAAAATCAGAAGCCGGTTATAGAGCAAAAACAGATGTAACAGTAAATGGCGGAGCTGTTGAACTTGACGATGTTATGGATTTATTGCAAGACACATTCGGACTTGAAAATCTTTCACCTAACGGTTTCGGAGCGATGAAAAGTGCTGAAAATTACAACTTAAGAGCTTACGGCGGTATATCATTTAATTTAACAAAAGTAAGAATCGATTTAACCTTGATGTATAATTTCTTTAGTAAGAGTCTCGGCGGAACAATCGGGACAAGATTCCAAATGTAAGCATTAAATAAAAAACCCCCCGGGAAAAGGAGGTGAGGAAACCCGGGGAGTTGCTGATAAAAGGTTAGCTGCAAAGTTAAAAGATGCGAAGCTTAAAACAGCGTGCGTAGCAACGTGCGCGGTCAAAACAACGTTTCTGTTCCATATTATCAGTCTATATTAAACATAGTAATTTTAGTGACTAAGGTCAAGCGATTTATTTTCATCATTCTACTGGAAGAATTCTAATATTTATGGCATACTGTTATTATGAATAACACACAAAAATCCTTTCACTCAGGCCGTGCAATTTTTTTTCTGATGGTATTTGTCTGTATAATTATCGGTGCAGCAGTACTGAAAATTGCATCTTCTGTGATATTACCGTTTACAATCGCCGCTTTTCTTGCTTTTGTCATGTTTCCATTAATAAAAGCCCTTGATAAAATTAAATGCCCGCGTATTTTATCAATTCTTTTGGTGCTTGTAATTATTATATCTGGAATGTATGTCTTTGGAATTGTACTTTTTAATTCCGGAAGAATGATAGTTGAGCAATATCCCCAATACGAAGGCAGAATTAAAACGATTTATGACGGGATTGCAAGTTTATTCGATCTTCCTAATGATGAAGCAGTGAGTATTTGGCAGAACTTATGGGATCAAGAAGCGATACGCTCATGGGTTCGCGATGTTACCATCACTTTCTCCAATATTTCTGTAAGATTTTTATCAAGCGCGGTTTTAGTTGTTCTATTTATGGTATTTATTTTACTGGAAGCCGGTATTTTTAGAAAAAAACTTACAAATGCATTTAGAAAAAGAATCGGACGCATAGATCGTATGGGAAACGAAGTAATAACTCAGGTTTCACGTTATTTGGGCGCGAAGTTTTTAATTTCTCTTGCGAACGGTGTTATCTTTGCAGTTGCGTTTTATTTTATTGGTTTGGAATTTGCTATAGTTTGGGGTGTACTTCAATTCCTTCTTAATTTTATCCCTACACTTGGAAGTATTGTCGCAGGTGTTATTATATCGCTTTTTGCACTGCTTCAGTTCTGGCCTAATCCCGCTCCTATTATTTTAATAGTCGCTATTGTTCTTTCTGTAAATATGATTCTTGGAAATATGCTTGATCCGAAAATAATAGGCGATCATCTTGGAATTTCTCCGCTGATTATTCTTGCCTCGCTTTCTATTTGGGGTTATATCTGGGGTTTTGCCGGTATGGTTATTGCAGTTCCAATGACAGTTATTATAAAAATAATTTGTGAAAATATACCTATTATGAAACCTGTTTCAATTTTGCTTGGGTCTCGTAAATCTGTTAAGGATAAAAAAGCAAAACATAACAGCGAACCGCAAAGCGGCGAAGCATCAAGTACCGAACACGAGTCTGAAGATACAAAGAGTAATAGCAAATAACAATTATGAATGTTCCTTTTTTTCCGGATTTTGCGCCTTTAGAAATTGAATTAAAAAATGAACTGCATCCGCGTCTTTCGCTGACATTTGACGGAGTTTCTGAATTTACATTTTCCGGGCTTTATCTTTTCCGGAAAAAATATAATTACCGCATTTCACGTAACGGACCTGACGGCGGTTTTATTATTTCCGGCGAACAAAATGAAAAATCTTTTTTTATGACACCATGCGCTGCTCCGAATCAAGAAACATTAGAATCGTTATTTGCGTCTCATGATTATTGGAAAAATATTTCGGAAACAGTTTTAAAGCAGAATGTAATTAAAAAAGGAATTTTAATCGAAGAAGACAGAGATAATTTTGATTATCTTTATTACCGCAATGAACTTGCGGAATTATCCGGGAAGAAATTTCATAAAAAGAAAAATCATGTGAACAATTTTTTACTTGCTTATCCCGATAATGAACAAAAACCAATGAATAAAGAAACAATTCCTGCCGCGATGGAAATTTTAGAAAGATGGCGCAGCGATTTGATTAATAGAAACGCAGCAAGCGGCATAAACAACGAAGGTGACTATAAAGCGGCAAAAGAAGCATTGGATTTATTTGATTCTCTTACACTAAAAGGTTCTGTCTTTTTTATCAGCGGAAAGCCTGTTGCTTATTGTTTGGGAGAAAGTATTTCCAGAGGAAAAATGTTTGCTATTCATTTTGAAAAAGCGGTAGATGAATACAGAGGTATCTATCAATTTATTAACCAAGCTTTTGCGGCATCATTACCGCGTTTTTTTACATTGATAAACCGCGAGCAAGATCTTGGCAATGAAGGTTTGCGGCAAGCAAAAATGACTTACCGTCCTTGCGCTTTTGTGCAAAAATATAAAGGGGTTAAAATATGATATATTTAACAGGTTTTCATGCAATCGAAGAAAGAATAAAATCCGGACTTTCATGCGGTCCTTTGTTTGTAGCAAAATCCGGTCCGCGTGCGAAAGAAATAGTTACGCTTGCTATTGATAACAAAATTCGTCTTGAACGCATCGGTACATTTGATCTTGACGGGCTTGCTCCCGATAACCGAGGTATCGCTCTTCAAATAGAAGATGAAAGCAGAAAAGCGGATGTTAGTCTTGAAAACTTTATTGCCGATTTAGGCGACCGTCGTGATGTGATTGTTTTAATTCTTGATGAGATAACAGACCCGCACAATTACGGAGCAATATTGCGTAGCTGCGATCAATTTGGTGTGGATTTAGTTCTTTGCCGCAACCGCCGTAACGCCAAGCATGCTGCGGTTATTTCACAAACTTCTGCAGGTGCCGTATCTTGGGTTGCACAGGCAGAAGAGCCNAATTTAGTGCGTGCAATAGAAAATTTAAAAAAAGAAGGGTTTTGGATNTACGGCGCCGATATGGAAGGCGATCACGTTTATGACAAAGATATCACCGGAAGAATTGCGCTTGTTTTGGGNAGCGAAGGCGGCGGCATTTCGCGCTTGTTACGTGAACGCTGTGACGGTATGGTTGGAATNCCGTCTTTAGGAAAGATTGATTCGCTTAACGTATCTGTAGCGGCTGGAATTTTACTTTANGAAGNGCGAAGGCAAAGAATCAATAATAAATAATTAATTGTTATTTGTTCCGTTGTTCTTTTTATCGTTTAAATCTGAACTTATTTCTTCTAAGTTTTTTATTAATTCATTAAGCGTTATCAGGGCGGATTCAAATTCAAAATCTTCTATCTGTTGGATCAATTTGCTTTTTAATTGAGCAACTATCGTTTCGTTTGCAGGAATCTTGCGTAAGCCATTAATAAGATTTAAGCTCTCTGTATTTCCTAATCTTAGCATATTTTTTAAATTTTTAAGTAAGTCGCACGCTGTTTGTATATCCATCCAATCTTGAACAGTATAAATTGCTTCTTTAGACGGATTCTGCGCTAACTGTACAGTTAACAGCAAAAGAGCATCGTTTAATTCTTTTTTTAGAGAGTTAAGGTCTTCAACAGTGACAAGATTTATATTGTCTTTTAAGTGGTTTTCAACTTCTGTTGCGGCTTTTTGCAAGCTTATCAAACCGATTTGACCGGAATTGCTTTTTAAAGAATGTGCAATCCTGTACGCATCTTTTATATTTTCTGAATCGAGAGCTTTTACTATTTCATCATATTTGATGCTGTTGTTTTTAATAAATAATTGCTTAAGCGATAACAGAAATTCTAAATCAGGGGATTCGTCAGTTTTTTCATTATTATAAATTGAAGTATCTATCGGCTCAAAATAATTTAACAAACATCGCCATAATTCCTGAGAAGTAAAGGGTTTGCTAAGACAACCGTGCATCCCGCTTTTACTGTAAACGTCCATATCATCTGTCATTATATTTGCAGTAATAGCGATAATTGGAGTAGGTATTTTTAAATCAAGAATCTCTTTTGTTGCATCCAGTCCGTCCAATATCGGCATATGTATATCCATAAAAATTAAATCGAAAGGTTTTTCGCCTTTTCTAATCCGGTCTTTAACATAATTTACGCCGATTCTTCCGTTCTCAGCTACGACGGTATTAATTCCGACACGAGCAAGATGTTCCGTAAAAACAATTTGATTCATTGTGTTATCTTCGCATAACAGTACTTCGCCTTGAAAGCTTGGTTTTTCAATTTCTGTAAGCAAAAGTCTTTTTTCATGTTTTTCTTCTTCTGATATGCTGACTGTCTGAAAAGTTAAATCAAAACTAAATTTACTGCCGATACCCGGAGTGCTTTCTACAGAAAGTTTACCGCCCATTTTTTCTACAATATTTTTTGTTATAGCAAGCCCCAATCCTGTGCCGCCGTATTTGCGTGTTGTTCCGGTTTCCGCTTGTGTAAACGGATCAAATATTTTTGCAATTTGTTCGGCTGTCATTCCAATACCGCTGTCTTTTACTTCAAAATGGATAGTGATTGATTTATCATCCATGTTTACAATATCAGAAAGAAGTTTAACCATACCGGTATTTGCAAATTTAATGGCGTTTGTCAGAAGGTTTACAAATACTTGTCTTAATCTTGTCGGATCGCCTAACGGTTTTCTGCCTATAGACGGCTCTGCATAAAAGTGAAGCATAATACCTTTTTCTACCGCTTTGGGCATAACCAGAGTCCTGCAGCTTGTAAATAGCTCGTGCATATCAAAAGGAATAATTTCCAAATCCATTCTGCCGGATTCTATTTTAGAGATATCCAGAATGTCGTTAATAATTTGCAACAACCATTCTGCATTTGTTTTTATTTTTTTTAGATAATCTTTAGTTCTGGGAGATGCTTCAGAATCGTATGCAAGTTCAGAAAAACCCAGAATACTATTCATAGGCGTGCGAATCTCATGGCTCATATTAGCAAGGAAAATAGATTTTGAATTATTTGCAGCTCTTACATTTTCAAGCGCTTCTTCTAAATCATTTTGATATTTATGTAGTTTTTCGGTGCGGTCATTAACCATCTCTTCAAGATTTTTTCTTACATTAGTGTTTCTTATTATTAATATTGTTAAAAGTAAAATAACGCATAAAAGTAAAATAGATGAATATATAAGCCAAGGACGCTGTTCTCGTGCAAGTTTTCCTCTGTAATCAAAAGTTGTATTTACCCAATGTTCGCTTATATCTTGAACATCTATCAGCGCAAGGGCTTTATCAATAATTGAACAAAGAATATTTTCGTTAACATTAATTCCAATAAAAGAATTTAAATGATAATCAAAAACCAAATTGGCTTTATACCCGGCATATTCCATATAATTAGTTATTGCCTGAAGATGAGCTACACTGAACATTATCATTTCAGCTTCATCTTTGCTCAATGCCTTAAAAGCCAAATCGTGGTCATCAATTTCAATGTAATTCTTGTGTTCAGGAAACCAATATTTAAACATATCTGCATAAGCGGTGCTTTTGGGTAAGATCACTTTTACATTATTTACTTCATTAATGCCGATGTTTGGTGTTTCATTTTTTGACAGCAATGCGAAATTATCTGACATGATTGGAGTTTTTGCCCAAAGGAATCTGCCTAACCTTTCCTGCGAAGGGATAAGCTCGGAAACCATGTGTGCATGTCCTGTTTCAAGCATGGTTAGTATCTCATGCCATTCGGTTTTTTCATTATTAATAAGTTTAAATTGTAAACCGGTAAAGGATTCCATTTCCGCTAAAACATCAAAAAAGATTCCCTGCCATTGCTTTTCATATTTATTATAAAAAGTGATAGGATACCTGTAATATTCAGCTGCAAACGGAATTTCTTTATGGTTTAGTAAAAAGTTTTTTTCTTCATCGGTTAAACTTGTTAAGAAAGAGTTCTTTCTATAATCCTGAAGTCCAAGATTGTATAACTTTGTTATGTAACGCCGTCCGTCATTATTAATTATTTTTTGCACCGCCGATATTATAGGTTTAAGCTCAGGATTTATTGTTGCTAAAGAAACTGATATAAAAACAGGCGGCAGATCGTCAGAAATTATGCGTTGAATAATAGGATCGGTTAAATAATAAAGCGCTTTATTTTCTTCGTTAAAATGTATTTCGCCTGTAAAATCGATTTCTCCGTTATTAAGCCCTTCTAATAAATCCTCTATTTCATAAATTTTCAGAGTAAATGAAATTCCAAAAAGATCAGATAAGTAATCAGAAAATCTTAAAGAAAATCCTCCGATTTCACCTGATGTATTAATAAAAGTTTCATTGCTCTGTGTCATGCCGTAAATGAAACTGCGGTTTTGCATTTCTAAAGAAACGCGCAAAGTTTCAATTTCATTTTTTTCTTCATATGTTATGCCGGGAATATCCCGGAATGATGCATACGGTAAAGGTTCATTGGTTTTTTGTGTTGACGGGTTGCCGCATGATAAAACCAAAAAAGTCACAAGAAAAACATACAATATCTTCATAAAAATCACCCTTTTTATTATTATACACAATTAAATCGTTTTTTGACATCTAAAAGAGTTAAAAAAGCATTGTCAAATTCAAAATCTTCTACCTGTTTTACAAGTTTATTTGTTTCCGGTAACGTCTTAAGAGAGTCTGCAAATTCTAAACATTCAGGATTACCGCTTTTAAGCAATATTTCCAGTTTATCCAGTAATTCCTTTAAAGAAGCGGTGTTTAAAAGTATATCGTTATTTATTATACTTGCCGGGTTTTCTGCCATAAGAGGGGAAAGCTCATCTAATACAGCGTCTAATTCAATTTCAAGGGTTCTTAATTGTTCCTTGCTGACATGATTTTTACCGTACATAAGATATAGCTCAATTTCAGAAGCGGCAGTTTGAAGCTGATTTTTTCCTATTTGCCCTGCATTGCTTTTTAATGTGTGCGCAAGTCTGTGCGCTTTTTTAATTTCTCCTTCAGCAAGAGCGGCGGAAATTTCTTTGTATTTGTCACGGTTATTTTTTACAAAGAGTCTTTGAAGTGTTTTTTGGAATTCCATTTCAGAATCGGAAAGTTTTTTTTCGCCGGCGAGCTGATCGATAATTGTTATTTTTTCATTTGGAAGCCATTTAACCAAAATATTTTTTAGCTGATAAACTTCAACAGGTTTTGTTAAATAATCATTAAAACCTGTTGATAAAAACATTTCTCTTGCACCGTAAATAGCGTTTGCTGTTAATGCGATAATGATAAGGTTATTATATTTTACACCGAGTTTTCTTATTTCGTTTGTAGTTTCAATGCCGTCCATTTCCGGCATCATGTGATCCATAAAAATAATATCAAACTTTTCTTTTTTAATTTTTTCAATAGCTTCTTTTCCGGAAGATACTGCATTTGCATTAATTTCAAACAAACTAAGAAGAGCGATTATCGTTTTTAAATTAAAATCATTGTCATCAACTACTAAAATATTTGCTTGCGGAGCGATCATTTTTTGTTCTTTTGTTTCTTTTTCTTCGGTATTAATTTCTTGTGCATTGCCTTTAATTATTGGTATTTCTACTATAAAAGTACTTCCCTTTCCTAATTCGCTTTCTATCATTATTTTTCCGCCCATCATTTCTACATAATTTTTGGTGATAGAAAGACCAAGCCCCGTTCCTATAAGCCCTCTGTTTTGTTTAACATTAAACTGTTCAAAAGGATCAAAGATAGTTTGCATTTCATTTTTACTTATACCGCGCCCTGTATCTTGAATTTCAAATAATAATGTTTCTTCTAAAGCAATCGTACGCAGACTGACATATCCTCTTCCTGTAAATTTAACAGCATTTCCGCAGATATTTGTTAATATTTGTTTTAACCGTATATCGTCGCCGTATAAATATCTTGGCAAATGACCGGGAGTATCAAATTTAAAACCAAGCCCTTTATTATCTGTCAAATATTTTAACATTGATTTGATATCATCAAGAAATAAATAAAAATCATAATGAACAGGAATTAATGAAAGTTTTCCCGCTTCTACTTTTGACAAATCCAAAATTTCGTTTATGATGGTAAGAAGCGATTTTGCGGAAGAATGTATATCATTAACAAAATTCATTTGACGGTTATTAATATTTTCATATTGTAAAAACTCGGACATTCCTATAATTGCATTCATTGGAGTGCGTATTTCATGGGACATATTGGCAAGGAACGATGATTTTATTCTGCTTTCTTCTTTTGAGCGAATTACTTTGGCATGCATGTAGGATAACACTCCGCATAACAATACCGCTAAGATAAAACCTGCAAGTATCATTACTATTTGCATTTTTTGAATATCAAAATAATAAACATTCTGAGGCAAAACAATTGCCAGATACCAGCCGATATTAAGCTGTTTTATAAACAAAACACTGTCAACGTCCGTATACGAAGAATACCGAAATGCAAAAAGTTCTTCTCCTGCCGACAAGCGATTAGAGATATTAATAAATTCGCCGCTGCCGTCATCAATTTCTATTATTTTTTTTCCGATGAATTCCTCGTTAGGGTGGACTGCAAAACGCTGCTGATTATCAAATAAAACGCCGTATCCGTTGCCGAGAAAATGCATACTTTCCACATAATTTTCTAAATCTGAAATAAATATATCTGTTCCAATTACTCCGAAGGGATCATTGTTTTTATTAAAAACTAATTTTGATAAACTCAAACCGTAGTTTCCTGTTTTTGCATCAAAATAAGGTTCGCTGAAACAAATTTCACCGTTATGTGTCAATGCACCTGTATACCATGGTCTTGATTGCGGATTAAAATCGCTGGCAGGTATCCAATTATTTCCGTCTATGAATTTATTATTTATAAATCCGAAAAAGCTAATATTCTCGTCCATATCATTGTCTAAATGCATCTTCTCTGTCCATGCAGATACTTCTTCCTGCATTCTTTCTATGTTTGCATTACTTTCTTGTAAGCGTTCAATAATAAAAGCAAGGTTATCTAATATTGATGAGTAATTATTTAAATATGCATTGATTGTTTCTACAGAAAGCGATACGGCTTTTTCACCGTAAGATTTAATGTTTTCCCGAACGATATTTGAACAAAAATAATAGCTTATAACCACCATTATAATAAAAGCGGTAAAAACCATAAAATATTGCAATAATAATTTTCTATAAATTTCCAAAAAGGAAAAGAGCCTTAGCATTACAATCATTATTTTATAATAATTTTACAGATAACGCAAGAAAATATTACAATATATTTATATAAAATAAAAAATGTTAATTATTTATTTTTATCTGATCCAAAAGGACTCTAATTTGCTGTTGTACTTCGTTAATACTGCCTTCGGAAATTTTTTCTTGGCACACAGCCAGTTCCATCATTGTTTTTATCAGAGTATCATGTAATCCGACAATATTTTTGATCTTTTTATTTTGTTCTTCTATGAGCAAATGCATTTCTACGCGCTTAAGAAGAAGGGAAGGCTGAAACGGTTTTGTTATATAATCTATAGCTCCAAGTGACAAGCCCATAACTTCATCTTCTGAATTTGTTTTTCCGGTTAGAAAAATTACAGGAATATCTTTTGTATCGGCTCTGAATTTAAGAACTTGAATAATTTGATATCCGTTAACTTCCGGTATATCCACATCTAAAATAATTATGTCCGGTTGATTTGCTTCTAATAATTCAAAAAGTTTAATTGCAGAAGGAGCTGTGGCAACCCGATAATTCCCCGATAAGACATTCATTCCGCTCTGTAAAGTTACCGGATTATCATCGACCAAAACTATAAATTTCTTGTTATCTTGATTCATTATTTATTTTAACTGTGGTTTAACAGATTTGTAAAGGGTTAATTATAACCCTAAACAGCACTTCCCAAAAACCTTTTCTCGCTGCCGGGAATATCAAAACCAAGCGTTCCACCCGGATTCATGATATTATCGGGATCAAAGTGCTTTTTTAAGGTTTTAAAAATTTCATATTGATTTTTTCCGATTGAACCTTCCAGCCAAGGTGCGAACATTTTTCCTATACCATGATGATGACTCATTGATGCGCCTGATTTTTGAATCGCGTCCAATATGCCTGCGTGGAATTTGCGGAATTCATCGGGGTCTGTCATCTGCACGATGAAAATAAAATAGAGGTTTGCTCCTTGCGGATAGACGTGAGACATGTGCGTTAAGCAAATTGTTTTTGGTCTTGATTTGCAGAATGCGCGGACATCTTTGTGCACCTGACTCATATTGCTCCAGTTAACGCTGCATTCCATCGTGTCGGTGATAATGCCGAAGTCGTGCATTGTGTCGCGAAGATACGGATCGTTAAAGCGCCCTTTTTCCCACGCTTTTGTTACGATGCCTGTAAGACTCATGCCGCCGTATTTTTTACAAATACGGTGTACATTCTTTGCGCAATTTTTTGAAAAACCTTTTTCGCCGTTTGTAAAACCCAAATAGAGGCACATTTCTCCTTCTTTAAAACCTTTCATTTTAAAAAGATGACGCAGCGGGCTTTCATCAACATTGTACATCCGCATCATAAGTTCTGTTTCTTCCGGATCGGAGAGACGGAAAACAGACGGGTATCCGCCTTCCGATTGCATGATCTCTCTTGCAGCTTCCTGACCGATTTCCCAATTTGCAAACATATATGAAAAACGTTTGATTGTTTCCGGCATGTGACGAAAGAAACGCAGCGTTACATGAGTCAAAACTCCGAATGTGCCTTCGCTTCCCATCATAATTTGCCCGATGTCAGGACCCGTCGCTTTTCGCGGATACTGATCTGTTTTTATAACGCCGGCAGGTGTTGCATATTCCTGCGCCATCACAATGTCGGCAATAACTCCGTAGTAAGTTGAGTTTTGCCCCGCTCCTCTTGTTACAACCCAGCCGCCGACAGATGAGTATTCGTAACTCTGCGGAAAGTGTCCGCAGGTGTAAGCGCGTTTTGCTTTAAAAAGTTTTTCCGCGTTGTTTAAAACTTCTTCAAGTTTCGGTCCGCTAATGCCGGCTTCCACCGTTATCAATTGATCTATCTCATTAAATTTTACAACCTTGTTAAACCTTAAACGCATATCAAGAGAAATGCCGCCTTTAATACATTCAACACCGCGGGTGACGGAAGAGCCGCCGCCGTAAACATAAACCGGAATTTTTTTTGCAGAGCAATACGCAACTATTTTTTCAATTTGCTCTTTTGTATCAGGGTAGATAACCGCATCGGGGACTGCATCCACTTGTTTGCGGCGAAGACGCATTATGTCATACATTGTTTTTCCGTATGCCACAGACAGACGTGAGTAATCATCTGTTCTGACAAAATCTTCGCCTGCGATTTTTTTAAATGCATCGATATCTTCCTGTGAAAGCCTGACGGGGTTATCAATTTTTACTTCGTCAAAACCTAAATCAACTTTGTATTCGGAAAAAAAGTTATCGTCCAGTTCAAATCTTTCTTTTAAAACTTTATAAAGAGATTCTTTGGGTGCTTTTATTTCAAGCGGCGCGCCCCATTTAAAAATCGAACGCCATGAGTTTTTCGGGAACTCTCCCCTTATCCATTTTGGTTCAAATCCTTTATACGGTTTTGACATTTTTCTCCTCCTTATGATTTCCGTTTTTATTAATATCGCTTATTTTATATAACGGCAATAGTTTATCAAATATTTTACTGAATACTTCATCAAATAAATATTTATATGTTTTATGATCATTTTGATCGGGCAGAAATTCATCTTTAATGCGTATCATCTTCGCGACAGCTTCGTAAGTATCTGCATATATATGTTTTGCCGCGAATGCTACGATGGAACTGCCGAGCGCGGCAGCTTCACAAGTTTGTATCCTGTATGCAGGTAAGCCGAACATACTTGCAGTGATTTTACAAATCCCTTCGCTTTGCGAACCGCCGCCTGCAATGAATAATTTTTCTATGCCGACTTTTCCTCTCTTCTGCATGGTGTAAAGCCCGTCCATCAATGCAAAATTGATTCCTTCGATTATCGCTCTGTAAATGTGAGCGCGTGTATGCACATCAGAAAACCCGATGATTGCGCCTCTTGCTTTGGGCATAATAACACCGGGTGTAAAATAAGGCTGGAAGACAAGCCCTTCGCAGCCTGCAGGAATATGATCTAATAACGATTCTAAAAGCGTCTCCGGCATTACACCTAACTTTGCAGCTTGTTCAACTTCTTTGGAAGCGAATTCTTTTTTAAACCATGAGATTAGCCAGTAGCCTCTGTAAACTTGTACTTCAGGATTGTATTGATCTTTTAAAACCGCAGGATACGCGGGGATAAACGGCAGAGGTTCCATGTATCGGTTTATCGTAAATTGAATTGTAGCTGTCGTTCCAAGACTGATTGCCGCACTGTCAGGTTTTAAACAGGAAAGCCCAAGCGTTTCACAGCCTTTGTCCGATCCTGTTGCAATGAGCGGCAACCCTTCCGGGATTCCCGTTTGCAAAGAGGCAAGTGATGTTATGTGTCCGAGTGTTTCTCCCGGTTCGGCAAGATCGATCAGCTTTTCTTTTTCAATATTAAAAATGCATCGTCCCAATTCGTTTTTTTTCATCCATGTACGTGTTTTTGAATTGAAAGGGATGTGACCTATCATGTTTGCAACCGAATCGATAAAATTTCCTGTCAGCATAAATGTCAGATAACCTGATACAAAAAGAAACTTATAAGTTTTTTCCCAAACTTTTTTTTCGTTTTCCATGATCCAGTTGCATACAGAAACTCTTCTTTGTAATTCCGCTGTATCTTTCATTCCTGTCAGCGAGAAGAGCATATTATTAATTGCAGAAAGAGGCTGCTTAGGTTCGTTATGACGTTTATCAAGCCATAAAATAAAATCTCTTAAAGGTTTACCTGTCTTATCAACACAAATGCAGGTGTCGCGCATCGTTGTGATTGTTACAGCAATTATTTGATCCCAAGTGTTTCCTTTCGCTTCATTTCTAAGCTGGTTGGTGACAAAACAAATTGCATCCCAATATACTTGCGGTTTCTGCTCTGCCCATCCGGTATTAAGTGAATAATAAGGATTTAAATATTTATGCTGCACCTTACACAAAATATTGCCGTGCTTATCAAAGAGCATTGCTCTTACACTTTGTGTTCCAAGATCAATCGTTAATACAACCGGATTTCCGTTATTCATAACAACCTACTTTATTTCGCTGGTTGCAACTATATCGCATCCTGATCCTAAAATATTAAAAATGATTATTTCTCCGATACTAATATTTTTTATGATCAAAACATTTGCTAATTTGCTGATAATTTCCGGTATCATCTCTTTTGGCACATCTCTGTTTGTTTTGACTGGAAGAACAGGCATATTAGGAAAAACTGTTTTTACTGTTGTGGTAAGCGAACGGACAGGAGACATCATTTCCGTTTTTGCATACTCGCGTCCTCTGGAGCATTTATTTCCGGAGATAATGTGAATCTCGTCTACAATATCAACCGTTATTCTGCAGCTGATCGGGCATGTAATACAGGTTATGTTCTTCATGCAACCCTCGATAAAGAAAAATCAATTGAGTTTCCGTTTTCGATATTAATATCAAAATCAAGAACTATTCTTTCCATTTCCGGAGGGCGAAGATGTGTATATACTTTATTAAATATTTCGCGTCCGTTTTGAGTTACATTGAGCATTGTCTTTCCCATTTCATTTTTAGAACGGAAATAAACAGTTGCGGACGAAATCGTTCTTTCAAGATTTAGCTTTTGCGGTACAATATATAATAAATTATCATCCGGTTTAACGTCAGCATACAATCGGTTTTCGTTTCTGCGTACAGATACCCAACCCGTTGCAGCCCACCGGGCTGCGGCGCGTCCTGCCGCTTCTCCGCTTTCCGATACATAATCAACAAGATCACTGACATGCAATGCATTCCCGCAGCAAAATACCCCGTCCAGCATAGTCATATAATCCTGATCGGTGATTGGTCCCCTTGTCCGCTCATCAATAGGTACACCAAGACATTCTGCAAGTTCGTTTTCCGGAATCAATCCGACAGAAAGAATTAGCGCGTCACATTCTACAATTTCTTCTGTGCCTTGAATCGGCTGCATGTTTTCATCAACAGATGAAATTTCGACAGCGTAAATTCGTCCCTCGCCGAGCACACGCGTTACTGTTTTATTTGTAAAAAGCGGAATGTCAAAATCTTCAAGACATTGAGCAACATTACGTGTAAGACCGCTCGGTACAGGTTTCGCTTCGTAAACACCAAGAACTTCCGCGCCTTCCAATTTTAAACGCCTTGCCATAATAAGACCGATGTCTCCCGAACCGAGAATAACGCAGCGTTTTGTCGGAAGCTTACCTAAAATATTTGTGTAATACTGCGCCGTACCTGCGGTGAACACTCCTGAAGCGTGTCTGCCGTGAACCCCTATTTGACGTGATGTGCGCTCCCGGCAGCCGCAGGCAAGAATGATGCTCTTGCAAGAAGTAACAATAACACCGTCCATATTTATAAGTGTCAGATTAAAACCGAACGGTTGTTTATCTATTCGCGTAACAAAAGTAAGTTCAGATATTTCTATGTTTCTATTCGGCAACATAGAAATAAATTTATGTGCATACTCAGGTCCTGTAAGTTTTTCTCCGAATCTTACAAGACCGAATCCGTCGTGAATACATTGTTTAAGAATCCCGCCGAGATGGGCTTCACGTTCAACAAGAAGTGTTCTTGCTCCTCTTTCATCTGCAGAAAGAGCGGCAGCAAGACCCGCAGGGCCTGCACCTATTACAATAACATCATAAAAAGCAGCTAACATATTTTCTCCTTGTTATTGCCGAGCAATAACTCACTGTATTCGGACATCTTTTTAACTTCTGTTAATGATATCTTTTTTTCTGCCGCAATAATCAGCGCAACTTGCGGTCCGCAAAAACTTCCCTGACAGCGTCCCATACCAGGTCGCACGCGGCGTTTAACTCCGTCCAGCGTGTCGCATGGTACGCTTCTTCTAAGCGCAGCCAATATTTCACCGCGGCTGATTTCTTCGCATCGGCAAATAATAACTCCGTAATCGGGGTCAATTTTTATTAATGCGTTTCTTTCTTCGTCCGGCAATTCCGCCGCCCGTATAATCGCTTTACGTTTTGGAATAAATCTTGTATTAATAGCCGCATTAAAATATTCCGATACTAAATCCGCTATATCTTTTGCAATTGCAGGAGCGGCGGTAAGACCCGGCGATTGAATACCTGCGGCATGAATAATATTTTTTGTAAATTTTCCGTATGATACAATAAAATCTTCTTCGTATGTTGCGGCACGAATACCTGAAAAATAAGTTATTATATCACGTTCTGAAAGATTGGAAACAGATTTTTGTTTTTCTAAAACTAATTTTAAACTTTCTTTGTCTGTCGAAAAATTTTCTTTCTCGAAAGTTTCTACAGCATCAGGACCGACAAGCAGATTTCCGTCAATCGTATGAATTATTCCGCCTCCCTTTGAATGTTTGCCTTTAGCGAAAGCCGCTTCGGAAATTGTGTAAGGGGACGCAATTGTATTAACAAGGCCGGACGCTTTTTTATCAAAGATCATACTGGTGCCGCGGCGGGGATGAATCGAAAAGAAATGATCGTTGGCAAAACATGCGATTTCTTCTGAAAAAACACCTGCGGCATTTATCACCAATTTGGGATAAATTACTCCGCGATTTGTAGAAACGCTTTTTATTATTCCGTCTTTTACATTCATATTGATGATTGCAGTATCAAGACAAATTTTGGCGCCGTTATCCGCTGCATTTTCAGCATACGCAATTGTCAGTCCGTAAGGGCAGACAACACCTGCAGTCGGAAAAAAAAGAGCGAACTTTACATTATCGCTTAAATTAGGTTCTTTTTTTGAAAGTTTGCGTCTGCTTACAAATTGAGCGGGAATGCCTTTTCTTTTCCAAACAAGAAGCGATGCAAATACCAAAGGAAACAATAAAATATCTGTAAAGCAAAGATACTGTCCTGTCATTTTATACGGAACATCAAGGTCTCTGCAAATATCAGGAAACATACGGTTACCTGCATCATTATATTTTTTCTTTAATTGATTGCTATGCAAATCTAAACCGGGATGTATCATTCCGTCATTTCTGCCTGAAGCATGAAGTGCCACATCGTGTTCTTTTTCTGCAAGGATGATATTTAATTTGTAACGTGTAAGTTCGCGGGCAATAGCGCAGCCGATCACGCCTCCGCCGATAATAAGTACATCGGGTTGTTCACCGTCAAGAGTATTACTTGCAAAAGACGGAATTTTTGTTTGCGGTATTTCACCGCCTGTAAAACAAATATTGTTAACGACTGTATAGTGCTTTTTATTTACTGACATTAATCCTGCACGGACAACATCAGCCCAATCTTGAAGCTCTCCTGTTAAGTATAAAACACCGTCACTCAGCATGGCACAGACTTTGCCGTCAAAAGCCTTTTTCAGTTTTTTATTTAGCTTAGTAACAAGTTTCATACTTAAAATATAAAGATTTATTACAACTTTAAGTAGGGGTTTTTTAAGATTAAAAGGGCTGTTTATAAGATTATATATAAAATATTTATAAAGTAACACTCACCTACGCTATATATAGCGGTACTATTTTAAAGCAGACGCTATATATAGTAGAAGTGACTGATATTAAAAACTGATATATTTAAATAATGAAAACGATTGAATTACTTGCTCCTGCCGGATCGCCTGAAGCGCTTGATGCTGCTATCGGGGAAGGTGCAGACGCTGTTTATTTGGGATTAAAAGATTTTAATGCACGCCTTAGAAGCACTAATTTTACTTACGCTCAATTTGAAAGCGCATTGCGTTCTTTGCATAAAATGGGAAAAAAAGTTTATGTTACAGTAAACACTGTTTTTGAACAGCGCGAAGCTGATCGAATGTATCAATTACTTAAGTATCTTGCCAATCAGGGACCGGATGCGGTCATTGTGCAGGACTTCGGCGTTATCGCAATGGCGCGCGCTGAGTTTCCGTCTTTAAAACTTCATGCATCAACACAAATGAATATAGCCTCTGCAAGAGGTGCGAATGCGCTTTCGCGTCACGGTGTTTCGCGTGTTGTGCTGGCAAGAGAGCTTTCCCTTGAAGAACTTCGCAGTATAAAAGCGGAAACCAATTTAGAATTAGAAGTTTTTGTTCATGGCGCGCTTTGTATATGTGTTTCCGGTTTATGTTTGTTTTCAAGTTTTTTAGGCGGTAAATCTGCAAACAGGGGAATGTGTACGCAGGCTTGCCGCAGATTGTATCACAAAGTAAACAGATCTGGCGGCAGCAGAGAGGAGGAAAATGAAAAGGGATACTATTTTAGCCCGAATGATTTGCAATTGCTTGATAAAGTGCCGGAATTATTTGCCGCAGGAATTAAAGCGCTTAAAATAGAAGGGCGCATGAAGAGCGCATCTTATGTTGGTGCTGTCGTTTCCGCATACCGATTAGTTGCAGACGCTGTTATGAACGGCGGCGAAGATCAAATACAGCAGAGCATTGAACAAGGACGCGGAATTTTGCGTAACGATTTTGCTCGTCCAAAAACACAGTATTTGTTTAACAGCGGACTGTCATGCTTCGCACAGCAAAACAATTCAGATTGGTTAAATCCCGAACAAGACGGCGGCACAGGTATCAGTCTTGGAACAATTAATAAAATTAAAGGAACAGGGGATGAAAGACTAGCTCTTATTTCACCTCCGCGCGGACTGACTATTTCTGCACGCGATTCAGTTAGAATACACCGCAGCGATGATTCAGGGAGAAGCTCTTATAAATTAACATTCGCAGAAAAAAGAGACGGAGGTTTTTGGATCTCCGCTCCGGAAAGCACGCAGTGTGAATTAGGCGATCATGTTTATCTGATACAAACAAAAGAGATGTCAAAGCGTTATGCGCAAATTATAACGCAAGTATCAGGCGGAAAGGGACCGGGCAGGGAAAAAGCTCCCATACCGAAAATTGAACTGCCAAAAAGGGAAGAGGCGGGAAGAAAATCCAAAAAGGTTGAAATTTTTCCTGAAGGGCTTTATGTTGCCGTATCTAAACCTGAAGACTTATACATTGTGCAATCAGCGCGTCCGCAAAAAGTTATGTTGAACCTTTCCGTAAAAAACGCCAAGTATTTATTGGCAGATAACAAACCGCCTTTGCCTTTTAAACCGTCAGAAATTATATTAACCTTAGATCCGTTTTTTCCGCAAGCAATTGCAAACTCTGTTTGTGCAAACCCAGTTAGTGCAAACTCTGTTAGTGCAAATTATGAAAACGAAGCTATGGCAGAGGAAATAAAGTTATTAAGTGAAAAAGGTTATTATCAATATATAGTAAATAATCCCGGTCATTTTTCGATGTTCAGAGACATTGATAAAGCAAGATTGATCGCAGGACCGTGGCTTTATATGTTTAATTCATGGGCTTTATCGTTTGTTGCTTCACTTGGAGCGGATGCAAACCCGGTTTGCGCTTTTATTTCTCCGTTGGAAAATAACCGTCAAAATTTAGAAAGGACATTAGGGACAGACAGCGGCAAAAAACAGCATCATGCAAATTCTGTTTATGCAGCGAAGCCTCCCGCACAAAGCAGAATTTCTAACATTTTACATTCAAAGTTTTTTGTTACAGTTTTTTCGTGGATTCCGTTATTCAATATCAGAGCTGATCTGAGCGCAATTAAAATAAAATCGTTTGCAGATAACAGGGAAGAAGAATTCGATTTAATTACAGATCGCGAAGGCTCCCGTGTTTATCCAAGTCAATATTTTTCTATTATTGATAAGATTCCGTTTTTAAATGATGCGGGGTTTAAGCGTTTTATAATCGATCTGAGCGGTCAGCATGTAAAGAAATCAGAATACAAGGATTTAATGCGCTCTGTCAGTGAAAACTCACCTCTCCCTAATTCAAGCCGTTTTAATTGGAAGGACGGATTTTTCAGTCAATCTGATCAATAAGAAATAAAAAAACCCGGACGTTTGAAACGAACCGGGTTTGAATTAAAAACTAAATGTTAATTTCCGCCTTCGCGTCTTGACATTATCGGATAGAAAGATGCAAAGGAAGGCTGATCAAAGCCGGAACCTTCCGAGACAACATTCAATTCAGGATTTGTTGAATGATGTAAAGTTACGTTTCTTACAAATTGAACAATTGAACTGCGCCTGCCGGGCTCATGAGCAGAAATACCGATACCGAAAAAGAAAGGCCCTGTTGCCCCTGCTGCAGGAACATTTGTTCTTTTATATTGAGCATGTCCTGCCGATCCTGTGATGTTGTATGTTACGGTAAACCATTGATCTGCAACAGCTCCCATACTGGCAAATGTTCTGGATGTGTTGTCCATAATATACGGTCCGTTTAAACCGGTCTCGTCAGCCAGATTTGCCCACATATTTCCGTCTGTAGTTACAAAAGTTGTTTCAGCATAATTTCCCATTAAACGGACATTGTTTTCATTACGAATTCTCTTTTTTAAATTTGTTTCATCTATCATATATTCTGCAGTTAATTTATTGTAATTGCCCCACGTCATGCCTTCCGGAAGATCAAACCTAAAAATTGCATACGCGCCGTTTTCTAAGGCTATCCTTTGCGCCCCTTCAGGTATAGGCGGTAACTCAGCAGGTGCGCTTGAGCCTGAACTGGCACAGCCTGCCAAGACAGCAATCGTGATAATCGTAATAATTAATCCTAATTTCTTCATAGACTTCTCCTTACTCTATAAAAGTTTTAACGAAAATAAATTTTCTTAATGTGCATTTTAACATGATATATCTTATAGATCAAATTAAAAAGAAATCTTTTTACGTTGAAGATACTTTTTTTTTGTAGTATAATTAACACATGACTCTTATAAATCTTGCAGCAGAGAAAGGAAAAGCTTTGCCGCTTGGAGCTTCGTTAACCAATGAAGGTGTTAATTTTGCTGTCTTTTCCAAAAACGCCTCTGCAATAACGCTTATAATTTTTGAGTCTGCAAACCCGGACAGCCCTTTCAAAGAAATCCCTCTTACTGCAAAAGAAAATAAAACCGGAAATATTTGGCATTGTTTTATAAGAGGTTTGAAAGCCGGAACTTGTTATCTTTTACGTGCCGACGGTCAGTACAATCCGGAGAAAGGATTACGCTTTAATCCTAATAAAACTTTAATAGATCCCTATGCAAAAGCTATAACCGATACCGGCAGCTGGGATTACGGAAAATGTCAGGGGTTTAATGCGGACAAGCCCGGACTTGATCTTACTTTTTCATGTAATAATGATATCGCCCATCAACCGCGATGTATTGTTATTGATGATACATTTGACTGGCAAGGCGATAAGCCTATCAATTATCCGCTGCGTTTCAGCGTAATTTATGAAACTCATGTAAAAGGGCTTACCGCCAATCCTAATTCGGGAGTGCAGCATCCCGGCACATACCGCGGTGTTATCGAAAAAATTCCTTTTTTTAAAGATTTAGGAATCACAAGCATAGAATTTTTACCTGTTCAGGAATTTAACGAAAACGAAATTATCCGCAAATCTCCGGTAACAGGAAAAAGATTGACTAATTACTGGGGTTATTCTACGGTTGCGTTTTTTGCACCTAAAGGCTCTTATTCATCAGATCAAACTCCCGGCGCTCAGGTAAAAGAATTTAAAGAGATGGTAAGAGAACTGCATAAAGCGGGTATCGAAGTTATTCTTGATATCGTATTTAATCATACTGCAGAAGGCAATGAACAAGGCCCTACTTTTTCTTTTAGAGGGCTTGATAATTCGATCTATTATATCTTAAACGAAAACAAACGCTATTATCAAAATTATTCCGGCTGCGGAAATACCGTTAACTGCAATCATCCTGTTGTGCGCACATTTATTATGGATTGTTTGCGTTATTGGGTTATGGAAATGCATGTTGACGGTTTCCGTTTTGATTTAGGATCGATACTGGGACGCGATCAATCAGGACGTATAATGGAGAATCCTCCAACTCTGGAACAAATTGCAGAAGACCCGGTGTTAAGCGCAACAAAGATAATTGCAGAAGCGTGGGATGCAGGCGGCGCGTATCAGGTGGGATGGTTTCCCGGCGGAAGGTGGGCTGAGTGGAATGATATGTACCGCGACAATGTCCGCAAATACTGGAGAGGGGATCAGAAAGAAACACGTTTTCTTGCAACACGAATTGCAGGCAGTTCCGATCTGTATTTGAGGGACGGACGCAAACCTTTCCATTCGATAAATTTTGTTACAAGCCATGATGGTTTTACTTTGTATGATCTTGTTTCGTATAACGAGAAACACAACGAAGAAAACGGAGAAAACAGCTGCGACGGCAGCAATAATAACTCAAGTTATAATTACGGAGTTGAAGGTATTTGCTATGACCCGATTATTACATCGATCCGCGAACGGCAGTTAAAAAATTTCTTCGGCACTATGATGGTGTCGTTAGGCACACCGATGATACTGGGCGGCGATGAATTCGGACGCACTCAAAACGGTAACAACAACGCTTATTGTCAGGATAACGAAATATCATGGTATGATTGGTCTCTTCTTGAAAAAAACGCAGGGCTTTACCGTTTTGTAAAAGAGATAATCGCTTTCCGTCTGCGTCATCCCGGTTTTATGCGTCCCGAATTTTTTACAGGCAGGGGAGGCACGTATAAAGGGATTCCGGACATTACATGGTATGATGACAAAGGCGAAGTCCCTGATTGGAATGTGGTCGGCGTATATCTTGCTCTGCGTTTGTTAGGCACAAAAGCCGATACCCTTGCAGACAGAGACGATAATGATTTTTATATAATGTTTAATTCTTCTATTGAACCTAAAAATTTTACTCTTGCAGTCCCTCCTCCGAAAAAAGAATGGTGGCGAAAAACGGATACGGGAAAATCTTCACCTAACGATATTCTTTCACCGGGAAACGAAGAGCGTCTTGCTTCTCAAAAAAAATATTCAGTTAATGCAAGAAGTATGGTAATATTAATTTCTAAGGAAATAAAATAGTTTATGGATAACAGCAGTTTTATTTTTGGTGTCGATTTAGACGGAGTAGTCGGCGATTTTTACGGATCGATTCGTGAAATAGCCGCAGAATGGTTAAACAAACCGATAGAGACTCTGACTAAAGAAGTAACATATGGTTTTAAAGAATGGGATATTGATGAATTCGGTTATGAAAGACTTCATCGTTTTGCCGTAACTCAACGCAATATTTTCCGCGACATGAAACCGATAGAGCATGCCCCCACAATTCTGCGCAAATTATCTGTTCATGGTATCCGTATCCGCATCATAACACACCGTCTCTTTATAAAATATTTTCACAACACTTCGATCAAACAAACCATTGATTGGCTTGACAATTACGACATCCCCTACTGGGATTTATGTTTTATGAAAGACAAAGGCGCAGTCGGCGCTCATGTTTACATTGACGATGCTCCCGAAAACATTTTAAATTTACGTAATCAAAATTGTAAAGCGATAGTATTCAGTAATTCCACCAACCGCGATCTGGAAGGACCTCGTGCAAACAATTGGTTTGAAGTAGAAGATATCGTAATGGAAGCGCTCGAAGAATGGAAGACAGGAACAGTTGGATTGTTTGGTATCTAAAAGAAATGTGAATAAAATAATACTAACCGCCATCAACGCTAAATGGATTCACCCCTCTCTTGCTTTGCGTCTCCTTAAAGCCAACTTAGGTGATTTAGAAAACACCTGCAAAATAGTTGAGTTCGCTTTGCGCCAGCCCTTAGCTGAAAAGGTTGATGCGCTCCTTGCAGAAAGTCCGTCTATTTTAGGGATTTCTGTTTCAATTTGGAATCATAGCGCCACTATAGAATTACTCGAAGCGCTGGAAAATGTTTGGATAACAAGACCTGTTATTGTGTTTGGCGGTCCTGAAGTTTCGCATTTGCATAAAGATGCAAAGATATTTAAGTATGCAGATTATGTGATTCGCGGTGAAGGGGAAAACGCTTTTAGATTGTTATGCGAAACACTAACATCTTCGCGCAGTTCTTTAGAAACGCAAGAGATAATTCAAAAAACAGAAACGCAATTTATTAATGCCCCGCCTGTCGATTTAAACCAAATAAAAAGCGCGTATCATCTTTATACAGACGAAGATATTGAAAAAAAATTGATCTATGTTGAAGCAAGCAGAGGATGCCCTTTCGCCTGCGATTTTTGTTTGAGCGCCGTTGATGTGCAAACAGAGTTTGATAACCCTGCTGATACAAAACAAGAAAAGGTAAGGGAATTCCCTCTTGATGCGTTTTTAAAAGAAATGGACGTACTTATAAAGAGAGGCGTTAAAACTTTTAAATTTTTGGATAGAACATTTAACGCAAATACAGGACGCGAAAACGAAGTTTACGCTTTGCGTATCATCAATTTTTTTTTGGAAAAAATGAATGAATATAAAACCTCCTTTGTTGTGCATTTTGAAATGATCGCACAAACAGAATTTGTACATCTAAAAAAACCGAACGGTTTAAATGAATCAGAACTAATGAAAGCTCTTGCCCGCTTTCCGCCCGGCACATTGCGTCTTGAAATCGGCATACAGACGCTGAATAAAGATGTTGCTGCCCGCATACACCGCCCTTCAAATCCGCAGAAAGAAATGGAAGTTTTGCAATTTCTCCGTGAAAAGACAAACGCTGTTATTCATGCCGATTTAATCGCAGGCTTGCCGGGCGAAGACCTTGCCTCCTTCGCCGAAGGTTTTGACCGTCTCTGGCAGGCGCTTTCAGATAATAATGAAACAGAGAAAAGAGCCGGTGTAGAAATCCAGCTTGGCATTTTAAAACAACTGCCCGGTACGCCGATTTCGCGGCACAATGAAAAATGGGGCATGCGTTTTAATAGGCAGCCGCCGTATGAAATAGAAGAAACATCATCAATTTCTGCTGAAGAGATACAGCGTATTAAAAACTTTGCCCGTTTTTGGGAAATAATCGTAAATCGCGGCCTGAAAGATATGCACGCTTCTTTAGATACGCCGAAAAATCAATCGATTTTTTGGGATTTTATGGCTTTATCAGATTCTCTTTTATCCCGTTTCGGCAAAAATTGGGGAATCGATAAAAATAAATTGCTGGAAGCAATATAATATATGGACAAAACGCGCATATATATGTAGATTTGTTGCCAAAATGCCGATATCAAAGAAATGAAAGTAGACTATAAGCAGATTCTGCGTTATATTCATTAATAAGGAGTACAACATGAAGAAAATCTATTATTTTCTTGTTTTGGTCTTAGCGATATCCATTTTTGGATGTACGCTTCCAAGCGAGATAAAAGTTATCGGAAACCCTGAATTTGAATTTGTCGTAAATATGGATTTTGGCAAGGTATTTAAGGAAAAAATTGACGAAGCATTAAACGGCAACAGCGTGAAAGGTCTTCAATTACTTGATTGTGTAAATGAAGAAGAAGTTCAAACTTATCTTATTGTAATGGATGCGTTTAATGAAACATTTGAATTTGAGTTAAGCGATGATAATTTACAAATTGATATATCTAATATAACTGATATAGAACTTCCTGATATTTTAGGCAGTATTGATGTTTCTGGTATTGTAGGAGATGAGATTACAGTAGATGGAACACGAGAATTGTACGATACGAGCAATTCGTCCAATGCTCCTATTGTACTAACACTTTCCGCATTAGGAGAATCTCTTTACGGTTTTGCATTTAATCTGGAAAATGTTAAAGCAAGTTTAGTTTTTTCCGGAAGCGATATTTGTTCAATTATTGATATGGAAATTGTTTTTAAAGATGAAGATGACATCGAGTTGTTACCTCCGATTGTAATTCCAGTATTAGATCTTACACCTAGCGGTATAAGCAGCAATGACAAAACATATACTAATGGAATTGAAGAATTACCGGGTTTAGTAATTGGTGGTTTTGGAGACTTGTTAAAACCAAAAGGCTGTGACGGCGGATTAGATTGTGATCATACAGCATGTGCAAAGGGTAAGATCGAAGATATTTATATATTTTTAAAAGTAAAAATTACAAGTGAGCCTGGTAATGTAAAAACTATACAAACAGAATGGTTAGATGAACCTGTAAATATTTCAGCGAAACTTTTATTATGGCTGCCTTTTGAATTGGAAGCGGCAGATGATATCCATTTATCATTAGATGATTTTTTAAATGGTGCTAAAGTAGGTGAATTTGTTGGTAATTTTGCAGGTAGTATGTCCGACTATATGGAGCAAATAACTCTTACAATAGGTATGAAAAATAATCCTTTTAAAGACGGAGAGCTTTACATGGAGGTAGGGGATATAGCTCCTATTGCAAGCGGCGCAATGGATAGCGATTCAATAAAAATTCAATTATCAAAATCGGATATGGAATCAATAAGCGGTTCTACTCCTAAATTTATGTTAGGGTTTAATGAAGGCGATAGTATAAAAATTCCAAGAGATTGTAAAATAACCACTGTTTCTATCGAAACAAATATAGACTATACATTATAGGAGGTAGTATGAAAAAGTTTACATTATTTTTATTTATTATTTGTTTATTCATTCTGCCAAGCAATGCAATCATCTTTGCAGAAGAGTCGGAAGATTATATCGGAGGTTTTGATGAAACGCCGAAACCTTTCAGGATCGGAGATCGTTCATTTGAAGTCGGTATTAATGCAGGTTTTAGTGTATCTAACGATTTTTTATCTTTTGATAAAATCTTTCAAGAAAAATTGGTTATCAATCTTGACGATTTAAGAAAAGGTTTTAAAATCAATTTTGGTATGGATGCTACTCCTTTTTATTTAAAATTTAGTCCCGCGCATAAAAAATGGGGATTCGGTTTATTTATCGGTGTAGATGCAGTGGGGGCTATCGATCTTCACGGAGATATGCTTTCTTTTAATAAAACATCAAAATCCGAATCCGATTTAGGCGCCGCTGTCTTTGCTTTAGCGGGAATAGACACATTCTTTCATATTCAAAAATTTAAAGTAAAGGTAAACCCGACTGTATTTTATCCTGTTGCATATATTAAACGAGACGCTTTTTCTTATAAATATATAAATTCAGATGNAGGCACCCAGCTGGCAATCGNTTATGATTTCCGTTTATATACAGGATTTGCAAGAAGTGAACTTTCATCACTTATCCCTGATGAATTTAATCTTACNGCATCTCCCGGTGTTGATATCAGTTTAGGAGTTGAATTTCCTCTTGCNAAAGAACTTGGAATAAGCAAATTACTGCCGTTTTTGGATTTTGATGTAGGANTCGATTTTAAAAGTATTCCGATTGTTTCTTCCACAGTAAGAGATTATGCGCGTTANACAGGCACTATAGGTATAGACGAACCAATTGATTTAACCGGCGGTAATTTTGATTTAGATAATTTCTTTTCAACATCAGATTCTGTGGGAAAAGGCGAAGAAAAAGCTTACCGTCCTTTTAAAATGGTTATCTGGGCAAACTGGCGTCCGTTCGGCAGCGAATTTTTAACATTAACCCCGATAGTTGGATTTGCAATCAGCCCGCAGTACAACGTCCAGCCCGAATCGCTGGAGCTTGGTATTAAAGCGCGTTTAAGTCTTGCAAATTTATTAATCTTAACAGTAGGGATTTGCCAAGAAGACCGTGTTTGGAAAAACAATGCTGATCTGGCTTTAAATTTCAGAGCCTTTGAATTTAACATCGGTGTAAACCTTCAGTCATCGGACTTTCTTAAAAGCTGGGGTTCAGGAATCGGTTTAAATGCCGGTTTGAAATTCGGCTGGTAGTAAAGAAAAAGTAATTTATAAGGAGCTGTTCTAAAAGAGCAGCTCCTTTTTTATTTCTGAAAAATTTTTGCAAATGCTTTTAATTTTCCGCTTTTAATATGCGTTCCTGGCACTTCAAGTATTTCTCTTGCCACTTTGTTGCCAAGCGATGTGCATTCAGAAATTGATTTATCGCGTATCCATGCAGAGATAAACGCTGCACAGAAAGCGTCTCCTGCGCCTATAGTGTTACGTGCAACGACAGTAAAAGTTTCTTCTTTGTACATATTGCCGCCTGCAAAAACGATTGCACCTCTTCCTCCCAATTTAACAACTACAATGGGAAACAATTCTCCGTCTGTAATTATTTTTAACATAGGGCTGAAATCGCGCAGTATTAACGCTTCTTTTTCTTTATCTGTTTTTTCCGATAACTTAAGATCGTCATCATTGCCGCTTCTTCTTATTTCGCTGCAAAAAGTTAAAGTTTCATCTGCATTCATAAAAACAATAAGAGGGAATTGCCGGCTGTATGTTAGAATTTCTTCTGCCTTGCTTTTTGCCTGCATTACAGAAGCGACATCCAGCGCAACGGGTATTCCCTTGCGGCTTGCTTTTAATAAAATGTGCTGAACCAAAGGACGGCGGTCAAGAATATATCCGTCTAATACGATAAGCTCTGCAGAACCTATCATTTCTTCGCTAACGTGATTTTCCGTCAATTCAAGTGCCGCTCCGGGACTTGCAGCAAAACGCGTCTCGCCACCGATGTTACACGCAAAGCATAAACCTGTCTTTCTGCCGGATTTTTCCAAAATAGCATGAACACCTGCGCTTGTTATTTCTTCTTCAAAAAACGAAGCATGTTCGTCCTGCCCGATAGTTCCGACAAAAGCCGATTTCATTCCAAGCATGGCGGCAATTTTTGCAACATTTGCCGCCCCTCCGCCGGAACTTTTTTCTCCTTTAGAGAAATCAATCGTTTTATCGCGTAACATCGCTTCTGCCAGCTCTCTGTCAATGTGCTGAACAGGAACAAGAATGCCGTATTTTTGAGCGTGACTATTATCAATATTTATAAATACATCAACAATCGGATTGCCGATGCAGAGTATTTCTGTGCTTTTCAAGTTGTTCCTATAATCATTTACCAAAATTATTTTGGTCTTGCAATTATCTCCGCTAAAGCCGGATTTTTTGCAAGTTCAAATTTTAAACCTTCCGCGCGTCCTTTATTCACATAGCCGTTGCTCTGGAAAGAGTAAGTAAAATGTGTATGGGTATCGTAAGTCCCTTTCATAAGCGCGTAAGCGTCTTCTGTCATTACCAATTCTTCATCGGTGGGGATAATATAAATCGGTATTTTTGAATCAGATGTGCTGATCATCGTTTCTGTATTTCTTGTGCAAGCAACTTTGTTCTTTGCAGGATCATACTTCATTCCGATACCTTCAAGCCCGTCAAGAATTTTTTCCCGAATAAACCATGCAAACTCACCGACACCCGCAGTTAAAACAAGAGCATCCACTCTGCCAAGCACAGCCTGATAAGCGCCGATATATTTCTTTATATGGTGCGCTTCTATTAACTGTGCGCGTAACGCCTGCTTATCGCCTGCAACAGCGGCGGCTTGAATATCGCGTCTGTCTGTAAATTTTCCCGTTAATCCCAAAAGACCTGCTTTTTTATTAAGAGCGCTCTCAACTTCAACAGCACTCATGCCTGTCTTTCGCATAATGTAGAAAGGCAGCGAAGGATCAACATCGCCTGAACGTGTCCCCATTACAAGCCCCTCTAAAGGAGTGATTCCCATCGATGTATCAAAAGAACACCCGTTTTTAACGGCGTTAATCGACGCACCGTTTCCAATGTGGCAGATAACAAGATTTGTTTTAAAAGGGTCTTGCCCTAAAAGCACAGCGGCGCGTTTTGCAGTGTAAAGAAAACTTGTCCCGTGAAAACCGTAACGGCGCACCTGATATTTTTCGTACCATTCAACGGGGACTGCATACATATAAGATTCAGGAGGCATGGTTTGATGCCAAGCCGTATCCATTGTCGCGCAATGCGGTACATTAGGCAGCACTTTTTTCGCCGCTTCTATTCCCATTATGTTAGCGGGATTATGCAGAGGGCTTAAATCCTGCATCGCTGTGAAAGCTTGCATTGCTGCATCATCTACAATAACCGATTTAGTGAATTTGTCGCCGCCGTGCACAACACGATGACCGACCGCTTTAATTACCGACATATCACTGATTACGCCGTTTTCTTTGCTTGTCAATGTATTGATGATAAGATTAATCGCATCAGTATGTGTCGGGCAATCATGGTTAAAGATAACTTCTTCTTTGCCTTTTGCTTTATGAGTAATGAACGAACCGCCTATTGTCACTTTTTCGACAACACCTACAGCAAGGACATCCTTGTTATCCCAATCGTAAACCTGATACTTCGCTGATGAAGATCCGCAGTTTAAAGTTAATATAATCATTTTTTCCGCCTTTTTGTTTGATATTAATAAATATATTATAACACTTAATTGTAAATAAATAAAGCTATCGGCTTAAATAATGACTAATTGACATTTTGCATCATTTATAATAAATTAAAACAAATCGGGGTGCTGGTTTAACCGGCTGAGATTGGGTACAGACAAAGTTAACAAATTAAGTTTGTAAGTGCCCGGAACCCTTGTCTGATTGTAATTGCGCGGCAAAAGCAGCGTGCACTCAGGCGTACCTGATCCGGATAATACCGGCGGAGGGAAATGTTTACAGACATTTTTACTGATGTCCATAAAACGCCTTCGCAGGTAAATCCCGCGAAGGCATTTTTTTTGTCTGTGAATTTACTAAACAAAGGAGAGATTATGTTAACAAACATATTTAAAAAATATAATTTATTGCCGGTTATACCGATAATTGCTGTTCTTCTTATATGGCAGTTATTAAGCATAAGCGGATTTATCCCGCCGTATATGCTGCCAAGTCCGTTGCGCGTAACAGAAGCGTTTATCGCAGATTTTTCGTTACTAATGAAACATTTACTATATACATTGACAGAAGCTATGGCGGGTCTTTCAATCGCAGTAACTACAGCTTTTGTTTTATCAATCTTAATGGATTCGAATCGATATTTAAGGCAATCATTAACACCTATTTTATTATTAACGCAAACTATGCCTGTAATCGCAATTGCACCTCTTTTAATTTTGTGGATGGGTTACGGTTTTGCTCCAAAAATTGCACTTGTTTTTCTTACATGCTTTTTTCCCGTAACAATCGGGCTTTTAGGCGCATTCGCTTCCGCTGACAATGACGCATTACGCCTGCTGCAGTCAATGGGTGCAAAAAAATGGCAGCTATACCGCTACATTAAAATACCGCAAAGCCTGCCTGCTTTTTTTTCCGGTTTAAAAATAGCTGCATCTTATTCGGTAATCGGAGCTGTTGTTGCAGAATGGTTAGGCGGGGATGCAGGGTTAGGCGTTTACATGATCCGCGTTAGACGATCTTATTCGTTTGATAAAATGTTCGCAGTAATTATTTTGGTTTCTGTATTAAGTTTGATTTTGATTAAAATTGTTGTATTTGCAGAAAAAAAAGCAATGCCGTATATAAGGAGTAAATAATGAAAAAAGAAAAAAAATTGCTTGCAAAAAGCCCGAAGAGTGAAGTTTCCTGTGTACAAGCAGGGTTTGCACTGTTAATTGGAATTATGTTGTGTTTTACCGGCTGCGGAAAAAACAACAATACGATTCGTGTTTTGCTTGACTGGACACCTAACACAAATCATACCGGAATGTTTGTTGCGTTAGATAAAGGTTGGTTTGAACATGAAGGTTTGCGCGTAACAATAACACAGCCTCCAGAAGATGAAGCGCTTGTATTGGTTGCATCTGGAAAAGCAGAGTTTGCAGTTAGCTTTCAGGAATCGATGGGACCTGCCATTGCAAAAAAACGGGACGCGCTGCCTGTAACAGCTGTTGCGGCAATAATCAGCCATAACACATCAGGGATTATGTCTCTTAAAGAAAGCGGTATTCAAAGACCTGCAGACCTTGCAGGCAAGAAGTTTGCTTCATGGGAGACACCGCTTGTAACGGCGGTGGTTCGTCACATTGTAGAAAACGACGGCGGCAATTTTAACACAGTGCAGATGATTCCAAACTTTGCCACAGATGCATTTTCTGCTCTGCAGACCGATGTCGATTCAATTTGGATCTACTATGCATGGGACGGAGTTGCCGCAGAAGTGAGCGGAGTAGAAATAAACTATTTGGATTTGGGAAAAATTGACAGAAAGCTTGATTTTTACACACCGGTACTTGCTGCAAATACACGTTGGATTGCTGATAATTCTGAGACAACGAAAAAATTTCTTGCAGCAGTCAGCAAAGGTTATATTTTTGCGATTGAAAATCCGCAGGAAGCGGCAGAAATTCTTTTACGTTATGCGCCGGAATTGGATCGCACTCTTGTAGTGCAAAGCCAGCAATATTTAAAATCACGTTACAAAGGCGATGCAAACCGCTGGGGAGAAATCGATCCTAACAGGTGGGGCGGTTTTTATCACTGGATGTATGAACAAGGACTTTTGGAAAAAGATATCGGAAGCGGCGGATTTACAAATGAATATTTACCGTAAATAAACATGCAAGCATTATTTTATTGCGAAGGTGTAACAAAAAATTACAACAACAAACCTGTTGTAGAAAATATTAATCTTGAACTTCCTGAATGTGGATTCATTTCTCTGTTAGGACCTTCAGGTGTCGGAAAAACAACTTTGTTTAACGTGCTTGCAGGCGTAGATGATACTGATGCGGGAAAAGTTTTTCTTAACGGAGAAGATATAACGGGCATTAGCGGAAATGTAAGTTATATGCTGCAAAAAGATTTGCTTTTGGAATACAGAACAGTACTTGATAATGTGATACTTCCTCTTGTAATACGCGGAGAAAAGAAAAATAAAGCGCGTGAATTTGCACAAAGCTTCTTTCATATGTTCGGTCTGGACGGTTATGAAAAAAAATATCCTTACGAACTTTCAGGAGGAATGCGCCAGCGTGCCGCACTTCTTCGCACTTGCTTAACATCCAGCAGAGCAAACGCATCAGAAGCAGCAAGCGGCGTTTCTAATGAACAGCGCGAAAAAAAAGTTATTTTACTTGACGAGCCTTTCTCTGCGTTAGATGCAATTACACGCCGTAAAATGCAAATATGGTACGCTGACATTGCAAACCAAATGAAAATTTCTACTTTGTTTATTACGCATGACGTTGAGGAAGCGCTTGCATTATCAGATACTGTTTACATTTTAAACGGTAAACCCGGTATCATCACGCATAAGATTGATGTGCAGCCTCCGCGCGGAACACGCGATGCCGATTTTGCCGTATCAAGAGAATTTGTTCAGCAGAAACGGATTATTTTAAATGCAATTGGTGTTTAAGTTCTTTAGATTGCAAGTTATCAATATCAAAATCTTGACTAATTATCCTTACAACATTTAAAATGTTACATGAGAAAAATTCTGCAGCGAATTACAAATATAATTTTAAAACCTTTCTATGCTTTCAAACGGCGCTTTCCCCTTCTTTCTTATATCGTAAACAGACTTTTAACAATGACGATAATGCTCTTCCTGTTAGGGCTTGCCGTCTTCGGTTTAATGGCTCTTGCACCCGGCGACATTGTCGATCAAATTATGCTGCAGCAAATATTCAGCGAAAGTCAAGGAAGAGCCGGACAAAACTGGCAGATGATGAGTGCAGATCAGCTCGATGCGCGCAGAACAGAACTTGGACTTGATAAGCCTTTTTATATTCAATATTTTAAATGGTTAAACCGCGTGATTGTTCACCATGATTTGGGAGTAAGTTTAATTTCCCGCGCTCCGGTTTCATTTTTAATTTCTACGCGGATAATAAATTCGCTTGTGCTGAATTTAATTTCGCTTGTCTTTATCACTATTTTTTCTTTTATATTAGGTGTATATTTTTCTACCAAAGCAGGTACACGGGCAGATTATGCGGTTACTTTTTTTGCACTGGTTCTTCATGCATTTCCCGGACTCTTGTTATTGATCCTGCTGCAGCTCTTTGCTTCTGTAACAGGGCTTTTCCCTGTAACAGCTTATCCGTCATTCCCAATTTATGAAGCGCCTGTTAAATTTGTTTTCTCTTATTTACATCATATATTTTTGCCGCTGTTATCTGCATTTTTAGGCGGGATCGGCGGTTCTTTGCGCATGATACGCGCAACTATGTTAGATCAGCTGGGGCAGCCTTACATTACAAGTTTGCGCTCGCGAGGAATTACAGAATGGCGCGTTTATTTTGCACATGCTTTCCGCAATACATTAAACCCTTACATTACAAGCAGCGCAAATTTATTAGCAGGTTTATTTTCAGGATCATTGATACTGGAAATTATTTTTGCATATCCGGGTATCGGCAGATTGATGTATGAAGCCGTTACACAGCAAGATATTAATCTTGTTCTTGCCAATATCATGTTTATCTCGTTCTTGGTTTTAGTCGGTATGGCGTTAGCCGATATCATTCTTGCCTTAGTTGATCCGCGCATCAGATACGGAAAAGAGTAAGTTATGAAAAAGTTTATTATCTACTTAAAAACACGTCCTGTAGCGATGATCTCTTTTATTTGTCTTGCAATCCTTTACTTTGTAATGCTCTTTGCAGAGTTCTTTGCTCCGTTTTCACCTAACACTTCTTTTCCGGATAAAAGCTACCATCCGCCGAACGTCCGTATGTACAAAGGAAAATTACAAGTACAAGAATGGCGCATAACAAATACAGTGTCATGGACTTATGCACGTATCCGCGATCATTATTCAAAAATACAATTATTCGGCAAAGGAGAAAAATACCTTTTATGCGGTTTTATCCCGATGGATAGACATCTTTTTATAACAGAAACAGGCGATTACCCTGTTTTTTTGATGGGAACAGATAATTTAGGCAGATGTCTTTTTTCGCGTATAGTTTACGGTTCGCGAGTCTCACTCACCATCGGCTTTGTGGCAACTTTTATTTCTCTTGCTCTTGCAGGTCTTGCAGGAGGTGTTGCGGGTTTCTTCGGAGGTTTTGCAGACTGGTCAATAATGAGAACATCAGAGTTTTTAATGTTGATTCCAACACTTTATTTAATTCTATTTTTGCGATCTTTAATGACGTCTAACATGGATCCGGCTCAATCATACATGATGATAACGATAATACTTTCGCTTGTAGGCTGGCCCGGATCTGCGCGAACAATACGCGGAATGGTTCATTCAATCAAGCGCGAAGAATTTGTGCTTAACGCAAGATTAGAAATGATTCCTTCTGTAACGATTATTTTTAAACACATTATCCCTCAAATATCAAGCCTTCTAATTGTAAGCGTTGCTTTAAGCATACCCGGCTTTATTATGACAGAAACTGTTCTTTCTTATCTTGGTTTGGGTATAACAGACCCTGCTGTAAGCTGGGGTTCTCTTATCAAGCGCGATCTTTCAACGCTTTCAAATTTACAAACTTTCCCTTGGCTGTTAAGCCCTGTTTGGTTTTTGTTAGGTGTAACGCTTGCATTTAACTTTATCGGCGATGCGTTACGCGACTTTTTTGATCCGTATCATACCATGCAGAGAACAAAAAACAAAGAAAAAAGAACAGAGAGTAATAAACCTAAAGAGATTGAACAAGCTTTATTGGCTGTTAAAGATTTAAAAGTTGTTTTTTCAATTATCAGAGGTAAGAAACTTACAAATATTTATGCGGTACGCGGGCTTTCGTTTAGTTTGCAAAAAGGCGAAACGCTCGGCATAGTCGGCGAGAGCGGTTCCGGGAAAAGCGTGAGTACTTTAGCAATTCCGGGATTATTACCGAAAAACGCAAATATAAGCGGTTCAATATGCTACGAAGGCAAAGAGTTGATAGGTCTTAACACAGAAGCTTTACGCGAATACCGCGGTAAAAAAATCGGAATGATTTTTCAAGAACCCGGACGCTCTTTTGATCCGCTTCAAAATATGGGAAACGTATTTTTAGAAACATTCAGAAACAGCGATTCTAAAATCACTAAAGAAGAAGCTGCAAAACGGGCTGCCGCGTTACTTGAAGAAACAGGTCTTGATAACGGAATAGAAAGACTTTCCAATTTTCCGCATCAATTTTCAGGCGGACAATTACAGCGCATCGGCATCGCGCTTGCTCTTGCACAAGGCTGCGAACTTTTAATTGCCGACGAGCCGACAACCGCTCTTGACCTTACAATTCAAAAACAAATTATTGAACTTTTAAAAACACTGCGCCGCACCAGAAACATCTCGATAATTTTTATAAGCCACGACATCGACCTTGTAGCGGAAATCTCCGACCGCATCATGGTAATGTACGGCGGACTTGCAATGGAATCGGGAAGTGCGCAAGAAATTACAACTAACGCACAACACCCCTACACAACAGCTCTTCTTGCCGCCTCTCCTCAATTTGGAAGTCACTATTCCAAAGAGCGGCTTCTGACAATTCCCGGAAAGGTCAGCGACCCTGCCAATCCGGAAAACGGCTGCCCCTTTGCACCCCGCTGCACAAAGGTAATTGCGGCGTGTTCGCAGGATGTGCCTGAACTGCGAGCTGCTGAAGGCAGGGGGATTAGGTGCATATTAAAATAAAGTTTCCTACCCTCTCACAACTTCATTCAAAACTTTCCGTACTGCCCCTGTACCGGCAACCATCTGTTTAAAAAGGTCTTCTATCCGCTCGCCTAGTCCAATTTCGTAGAGATTAACGCCAAAATAAACAGGGTTTGATAATATGGGTTTTAGCTTTGCAGTAAAAGGACCTGTTTGACCTAGCGTGATGCCGGAGAGAGCGGCGGATAATGTTTCATAATTTGGGTCAGGGCTTACTTCAAATATCTCGCCTTTGTCATTGATGCCTACCAGATAACGCAGCCAGCCTGCAAAAACCAGAGGGATAAATTTCAAGTCTTTAGAAGAGCCTTTTTCTTTGTAGGCTTTTAATGTCTCGCCGAAACGGATTGGTATTTTTAAAGATGTGTCCATAGCGATGCGCTGAGGTGCATCCGGCATGAAAGGGTTAGGGAGGCGTACGTTAATAACTTGATCAATAAAATCCCGCGGCTTAATGATGAGCGGATCTGTAACAACAGGCAGCCCTTCGGTGTAACCAATGCCTTTTATTAGTTTGACAAGATCATCGTCTTTCATTTCTTCGCTGATGCGCGTGTAACCAAGCATGCAGCCGAAAACGGCTAAGCTTGTGTGAAGCGGGTTAAGACAGGTGCATACTTTCATTTTTTCCACTCTGTCTACTGTTTCTTTGTTTGTAAAAAGTACGCCCGCTTTTTCTAATGCGGGCCTTCCATTGGGAAACGCATCTTCTATAACAAGATACTGAGTTTCCTCCGCATTTACAAAGGGGGCGATGTATGTGTTCTTTTCAGTTATAACGCCTTGCATTTCTTCAAGCCCTGCTGATAAGAGCATTTCGCGTACACTTTCATCGGGGCGGGGGGTTATTTTGTCGATCATTGACCATGGAAAGGAGACTTTGCTTTTATCGCGGATATAATTTAAAAAGCCTGCATCGGCTTTTTTATTTTCTGTCCAAGCTTTTGCGATTGCTTCCATTGCGCTAAAAAGAATATCTCCGTTATGCGAACAATTATCCATACTTACCATAGCAATAGGAAGAGCGCCATTGATGTATCGTTCATGCAAAAGACAGGCGATACGCCCTAAATAACTTTTCGGTGCAGAAGTTCCTGTTTTAAGATCGTCAGCTAAATCAGGAAAGAGCGCTCCGTCCCGTCCCGTTAAACTATAACCTTTCTCTGTTATGGTAAAACTTGCCATCTGCAAAGAAGGTTTTTTAAAAATTTCTTTAAGAACAGCAAGTTCCTTATCCATACGCAAAGATGAAGCGAATGATGCGATAACTTGTTTATCGGTACTGCCGTCAGATTTAAGCGTGACAAGGATAGACAAGTTATCTGATGCTTTAAAACTTTTATCGATTATTTCTCCGTCATATCCTTCGGCGACAATAATACCTGTGGTTTCAATTCCTTCATTAAGAAGCTGCTGCATCAGCGCTGCAGGAAAAGCGCGGAAAATATTTCCCGCTCCGAAGTGCACCCACTTTGGCGCTGTTTTTGAAGCGCTGATCATTTCTTCGCGGTTAAAACGCGGAAGAGTAATTCCTGCTTTTTCCCAAAAAGCTGTATTTTTTAGTGATTCGGCGGATAGTTTCATTTGTTGTCTCCTGTTATTTTAAAATGCATGCTGCTTTTTAATTATATCAAAAAATAAAAAAGCTGTCCCTTTTAAGGACAGCTGCCATATAAAAACCTAAAAAATAGGGGGTACTTTTGCGCCGTCATAAACTGCGGCTCACCCCTATCATCAGGTAATGTTGCGCACTTGAAAAACGTGCGCGGGTTTTCTAAAGACCTCTCTTTATTGCCCTCTTAAATAATTAAGCCGGACAAGCATGGCTTCTTCTTGTCTCATAAGAGATTGAAGGCGTTCCAGTTTCCTTGCGATTACTTCTTTAGAACCCATTCTATTTATTAAAGTATTAAGCTCGCCTTGTAATGTTTTTATATCGTTGCTTAACATTGCATGAGATCTTTGCAGATTTGCAAACGCTCTGTTTGCCGCATTTTGCCGATCCAACGCAACCAGTCTGTCATATTCGGTTGAATTTTGCTGTATCGACTGAGTAATTTGCCTTTCTGTTGATGCATAATCTTGTGCATAAACAGTAGCTGCAATACAAATAAAAACAATAAATAGTAGTTTTCTCATTTTTTTCTCCTATCACTCTGCAGGTGCGCTGAAAGACTGATTGATGTCATCGCGGACTGTCGAGCGCCTGCGGCTGAATGAAGCAAATGCTGCATCATGGAAACCTTTTGATACACCGTGCAGGAATTCATTCAATACGTTAGCCATTGCATCCAGTGTGTATTTTTTCCGTTTGATTGATGTAATATCGATATCTAACAGAATTCCGGGCTGTAAATGGTACGGATTGATCATGTAATCAAACCTGAAGTATTCGCTTTCAAGCCAGGCAAGCCTTTCTTCCATTACACGCCTTTCGATAGGATACAAGTAATCGTACATTTTTATCATACGGTTACGCATTAAAATGATTTTAGCGCGGACTTTATCTTTTTCGTAAATGTAAGTGCGGTTGGATTTTTCAACTTCGGTTTCAACCGGTTTTACGAAAGAAACCTCGTCCCATACTTTGGCGATATCTTCATAAAGAGGTTCGCCGGATTGTTCTTTAATAAGTTTTTGAATTTTTGCTTTTTTCTGTGAAGCCAAGTCATCAAAATCTTCGACTTTGCCGCCGCTTTTCATTCCCTGATATGTTACTTCCAAAATATCCCAAAGATGCTGGATTTCTGTTTCAAAGCTCTTAAGCTGGACATCGTATGCTTTGCGGTCTTCCAAGAGCTGGGCATTGTCAAAATAACGCAGCGTAATTTGATAGCGTTCATCGGGCAGGTTAGCGCTGTCTGTATCTTCATATTCGCGGATAATTACTTCTCTGCCGTTTTTAAGGTTCTCGATATACTGATACCCCATTCTGGAAGTGTCAAGGATCGATGTAATGGAGTTAATAGAGGTGTTAAAGCCTCGATTGCGGATATTTTCCATATCGACAATTTTCTTGATATTTT
Organism: Treponema sp.; assembly: GCA_009787695.1. GTDB lineage: Bacteria > Spirochaetota > Spirochaetia > Treponematales > Breznakiellaceae > WQXQ01. The sequence goes on along the minus strand of WQSW01000002.1, from coordinate 13,351 downwards.
CACGTATTTTAAGCGCGTCAAAATCTTCAGGGTCAATTTCCGCACGGAGGTCGGTAAGCCTGTCCATAAGCGCTTTCGCGACATAATTATACCGTTTTGCTTTAGGGTTATCTGTCACATCATCGGTGAAATTCTCAATTTTACTCAATTTAGTAAAGATAATTTCACTGTCTGAAAGTTCTTCCTTTTGATCATCGATTCTCTTATCTTTAATTTCTTCGATAAGTTTATCAATACTTTCGATAATGTGCTTTGCGATTAAATCTTTGACGATGTATTCAACAGTAACCTGATAATGGAAAATAGGGCTGATAAGTTCTGAATCAAGAATATTGATAGAGAGCTTTACATCGGTTACGGTCTTGGGTTTTCCCTGATTGTCTTTGAAAGCGCACTTTACGATTGAATAAGCGTTCTCGCCGCGTACAAAAGCGCCGGTATCAGTCTTTTGACGAAGGATACTGTTGGTCTTTGTTTCAAGCTCGTTGACACCTCTTTGAATATGACCCTGTAAGTGGCCGTACATATTCACTATAGATTTTTCAACTTCGCCTGTATTGAACTTGTCAGCGCCGCCGACAGCGTCAAGAAGATCCGCTATTTCTTTCGGTGTATAGCGTGTCAGAACTTTTGTTTCTTCTTTATCAATATAGTTTCTGATCTTTTTGACCATTTCATCTTCAGTCGTTACCATGTAACGATTGAACATATTCTGATAGTTCTGGTTAAAATAATTGTACAGTTTTTCTTTTAGACCGCCCATTACATCAAGGCGTTCAAGAACGTCTTTGGGTAACCTGGCTGTTAAATGATGGATAACCTTATTGGTTTCTTCTTCCAATAATAACTGAACCTCAGCCTGCTGATCCCTATACTCTTGTGCCAGTGAATTTCGTGAACCGACTGCGCTTGGTTTTTCCGGGTGAAAAACATTCGGACTTTTGGGTAGATCGATTGCTCCCATATACTCTCCTTTTCAGTGCCCTTATTGAACTCTATTTGGGCAATTTTGTTCATTGTAGCATAATATTGTTAATAAAATCAAGGTATTTTTTGCATGAGAAAGGTATAAAATAGGGTGTTTTTAGGGAAATAAAGAAATATTACGAATCGTCCTTTGCTTCGTGTTTTCCGATAATCGCTTCTATCCTTTTGATAAGCTCGCCTTCTTCAAAAGGTTTGGTAATAAAGTCTGCCGCCCCCAGTTTGGCTGCTTCGTCTTTTTCGGCGTCCCCGTCCAGAGATGTTAAAAACGCTATAGGGACATCCCTTAAAAGGCTTATCCCCTTAATCAAGTTATAAGTTTCCCAGCCGTCAATATCGGGCATTAAAATGTCTAAAATTATTAAATTCGGAACAAGCCTTTTATTAGATAAATAGCCCAATGCTTCTTTTGCTGATTTTGCTGTGGTTATCTCGTATTTGTTTTTAAGTATATCCTCGGCAACAGTAAGATGGAATAAGCTGTCATCTATCAATAGAATTTTTTTCATTAGGTGTAACCCTCCTTCGATAAAAAATCCTGCAAACTATGTTTAGATGACTGCTTTTTTATTGCAGGGTTTAAATATGTTACTATAAATATCGTAATAAGATCAATAACCGGCAATTAAAAAGTGTTATTTATGTGAAATTTCATCATAAATCATTTGATTTTTTAAATAATAAACATATTTAATGTTTCTACCGCTAGCCAATAACCGCCTTTAAGTCTATACTGTTACAATGACAACTAAACATTGGCTTATTTTAGCCTTATTTACTGCAGTATTTTTTATGGGCTGTAAGGGTGCAGCAGGCGGTTCTTCTTCAGGGAAAGTGAATTTTGACAGAGACGCTTCTTACTCTCTCGGGTTAAATATCGGGGCAACTTTAAAAGAAGGGATGACAGCAGACAATCTTTCACCTAATATTGACGAATTTCTAAAGGGAATTAAGGACGGCATAACAGGAAAAAAGCCGCGATTTGATCTTGATGAAGCAAGACAAAAAATAGAACAAGCTTTTAATTCATTAGAAGAAATAAAAAATACTGAAGCTGTAAAACTTGGAAACGAATTTCTTGCAGAAAACGCAAAGAAACCCGGCGTTATAATTACAAACAGCGGGCTTCAATACGAAGTTCTTGCTGAAGGGTACGGACCTTCACCGACAATGGAAGACATGGTAGTTGTACATTATGAAGGAAAATTTATAGACGGAAAATTTTTCGACAGTTCTTATACTTACGGACAACCTGCGAGATTCGATTTAGATTATATAATTCCGGGTTGGGCTGAAGGTTTACAATTGATGAAAATCGGCAGTAAATACAGATTTGTTATCCCTTCTGAACTTGGTTACGGCGAAGAAGGTATGCAAGACTGGAATACCGGAAGACAGCTAATACCTCCGTTTGCCACATTAATCTTTGAAGTAGAACTTCTTGAGATAAATCCTATAGAGGAGGAATAAAAAATGAAAAAGTTAATAATTCTTTTATGCTTATTTCTGGCGGTAACTGCGTTATACGCAAGAGCTATTCAGGAAGATTACAGAAAAGCTGATGAAAAAGCACAGTTAAGTTATGCCTTTGGCATGGCAATCGGATCAAATTTTAATTTGGGCGAAATGGGATTGGAATTTGATTACAATGCGTTTGCACAAGGTTTAAAAGATATGGTTGAACAAGAACAAACCCAATTCAGCGAACAAGAAGCGATGGAGATAATTGAAACCGCTTTACAGGCAGCAACAGAAAGAAGAACAGAACAAAACAGATTGGCAGAAGAAGAGTTTCTTTCGGCAAATATTATACGTCCCAATGTAAAGGTAACATCAACCGGACTGCAGTATGAAATCCTTAAAGAAGCTGCAGGCGAAAAACCGGAAGAAAATTCGATAGTAAGAGTGCATTATACAGGCACTTTTATTGACGGCAAACCTTTTGACAGCTCTTCTGCTGAAGCAGACGGTGCATATATCCCTCTTGATATGGTTATTCCCGGCTGGGCTGAAGGTTTAAGGCTGATGTCTGCGGGCAGTCATTACCGCTTATTTATACCGTCAAATCTTGCTTACGGCAGCGACGGTATTCAGGGAATTATTCCGCCTTTTTCAACATTAATTTTTACTGTTGAATTGCTGGAGATTGCCGATCCTGAATATTTTGAAGAATAGGAATTCTAATTCTAAAAATCGATCCTTCGCCTGCATGGCTTTCCACTTCGGCTTTTCCATTGTGAAGCAATACTATATGCCGGACAATGGAAAGCCCTAAACCCGTGCCTCCCGCTTCGCGGCTTCTTGCACGATCAACACGGTAAAATCTTTCAAATATACGTTCAAGATGTTCCGGAGGAATCCCTATCCCTTTATCGCGTACTTCAAAAATCAACTCGTCATTTTTTACGGCGGCGCTGACCCAAATTTTTGATTTACTCGATGAATATTTTATACCATTATCAATCAGATTAATTAAACATTGTATAATAAGCGAACCATACACTTTTATTTTTAAGTCTTCCGGATATTCAGTAATTATTTCAATTTCATTATTTGATGATTTTTGTTCAAAAACAGAAACAGCTTCTTCTATCAGAGAGGCGGCAGAACATTCTTTCATTTCGTAAAGTTTATTACTTGCAGATGAGTTGCCGCTTTCCAAACTGGCAAGTATCATCAGATCGTTTGTAAGATTTTCCATTACATGCGCATTCTTGCTGATAATTCCGATAAAGTGTTTGTTTTGATCGCTTAATTCGCTTTCAAGCAAGGTTTCAGAATACCCCTTGATAAGCTGAATCGGCGTACGCAGTTCATGCGAAACATTTGCGACAAAATCTTTTCGTATCCGTTCCAGTTTTATCAGATGGGTAAGCTCCAGTAAGACAATAACAACGCCTCCGTTTGCAAGCGGCGAAGCGTAAACTTGAAAAATCTGTTCCGTTCCTGTGCGTAATGTTAATTCCCTCTCGATGGGGACAGTATCATATATCGCTTTATTTGTACAAACAGAGTTTGCAATTTCCACCAATTCTGTGGAGCGGGTTGCTTCCAGCAAGGTCACACCTTTATAATTGTTTTTTGAATTATTAACCAGCACCATATTTTTATCTATATTAAAAATTTCTCTTGCTTTTGGATTGATAAGGTGTAATTTAAGAGAAGAGTCCATTGCAAAAACCGCTTCTGATAATCCGTTAAGTATTGCTTCCAGACGATTGCCTTCGGATTTTGCCTGTTCAAAACGCATATTCAGTTCCAGTGTCATTGCACGTAACGCTTTTTCTATACTTCTGAATTCGGAAGAAGTTGATTCTGCCGCTTCCGGATCGCTTAAAAGCGGCGCTCCTGACTGAACTATATTTACCAATCTGTTAATTGATGTTGATAATGAATTAGAGAATATATAAATCGCCCAGAAAGCGGCTGCGATAAAAATAATAATAAAAATAATAAAAGGTACAATTATGGGAGAAACACGAGCGCCGAATCCGGGAATAGAGAGTGAAAGTCTGAATACACCTATTATTTCGTTTTTATTATAAACAGGCAGCGCATAATAAATTCGTTTCATGTTTGTACTGATTGATTCACGGTATGAAATTCCTTCCTTGCCTTCAAGAGCTGCAACTATTTCATTGCGATCTATGTGATTAACAAGATTGCTTATAACATGGGAATCATACAATACATAACCTAAAGGAGTTATTAAAGTAAGGCGGTAAGGCTCACGGCTGGTTAAAGGTAACAAAACCGAACGTGTTATAACATCGCTCTCATCTTGCGGATTTAAAAATATTTCCGAGAGACGTTCTTGCCCGATTGCGGTAATAAGAGTTTTTGCAGCATTTCCAAGAGCGATTATATTTATTTCATGATAAAGAGAATTCATAAACACTAATACTGATACGATTAACACAGCAGAAAAACCTAAAACAGCCGCTGATAATGTCAGTAAACTTTTTTTAAAGACTGTCACAATAATACTCCTGTTTTAAAGAAATAAAATATACTAATTATTTATCACTCTAAAACGATACCCTACTCCGCGAATTGTTTCAATCATGTCACCTGCTTTCCCCAGTTTTTTCCGTAAACCGAGTATCTGAACATCAACGGAGCGGTCGGTGACAGGATAATCAGGACCTCTAATTGCCTCGATTAACTGGTTGCGTGAAAATACTATTTCGGGATTGGAAAGAAAATGCTTTAAAAGTGCAAATTCTGTTGCAAAAAGGTCTAATTGCTGATCACCGTTAAAAGCGGCATGACGTGCCGCATCAATTTTTAAACTGCCTTGCTGCCAAATTGTAACATTGACATTGTTGCCGCTTTCTTCCTGCCGCCGTAAACCCGCTCGTATTCGGGCTATCAATACTTTTGGGCTGTAAGGTTTTACGACATAATCATCTGCACCCAATTCAAGACCTGCTACGATATCTGTATCTTCACCTTTTGCAGTGGTCATAATTATCGGGATATTGGTACAAGTGCTTTGCTCCTGCTCTTTTATTTTTTTTAAAACTCTTAAACCGTCTATGCCGGGAAGCATAATATCTAAAAGTATGCAATTAACTTTTTTTGTTTTTAAAATATTTAACCCTTCTTCCCCTGTTTTAACCTGAATAAGTTTCCAGCTTTCCTTAGACATTGAATGAGAAAGCAATTCTTGAATTTCAGGATCATCTTCGATTATAAGTATAACCGGTCTGTTATTCATTTAGTTCCTCGTGTTTGCCTTCGATCATGTAAATAATTGCTTCGCATATATTTGTTATGTGATCACCAAGACGTTCCAGCTGATTTGATGTGTGAAGAACACGCAAACCGCTTTTAACCAGCGAAGAATTTTTCTTGATCACTTTAACTATATCTTCAGTTAACGCTTTATGCTCATCATCAATTTGATGATCCATCGCTGCCGCAGCACGCGCCGCCTCTGCATCCTGCGTCATAAAAGCTGTAATTGCAGAACGCAGCATCGTTTGCCCTATCTCCGCCATTTTTTCCAGATGCATTTGCGCCCTAAAAGCGGAATTGCCTGTCTTTGCAAGTTTACTCGCTGCGCGCGCAAGATGAACTGCGTAATCTCCAACCCTTTCTATATTGCTTGTAAGTTTAAAAATCGTTACCATTTCGCGCAAGTCGCGCGCTACAGGCTGCTGCGTAGCGATAACGATGGCAGCCTCATCTTCTATTTTTATTTGAAGAGCGTCTACTTCAGAATCGTCTGCACGCACTTCTTTTGCCAATTCAATATTACAGGTGCGTAAAGCGATAAGCGCTTTTCCCAGATTTTCTTCCACCCTTGTAGACATTGCCAAAATACCCTGACGCAAACGGCTTAACTCTTCAGAGAAAAATTTTCGCGATTCCATTCACTGTCCTCCTTAACCAAATCTTCCGGAAATATAATCTTCTGTTCTTTTATCTTTAGGTCTTGTAAAAACTTCTCTTGTCTCATTATATTCTATTAGTTCTCCCAAAAGAAAAAAAGCCGTCCTATTGCTGACCCTTGAAGCTTGATGCATCGCATGAGTTACAAGAATTATACTATAATCTTTTTTAAGTTCCCCGATAAGTTCCTCAATACGGCTTGTTGCAATAGGATCGAGTGCGCTTGTCGGCTCATCCATTAGAATAATTTCAGGCTCCATTGCAATACTTCTTGCAATGCAAAGCCGCTGCTGCTGCCCGCCTGAAAGTGCCTGCGCCGGTTTTTTTAATCTGTCTTTCACTTCATTCCAAAGCGCCGCTTTTTTCAGCGAATTTTCAACAATGTCTGTAAGAACGTGTTTGTCTTTTACGCCTTGCATACGCTTTCCGTAAGCGACATTGTCAAAGACTGACATATTAAAAGGATTTGGTTTTTGAAACACCATTCCGACTCTGCTTCGCAGTTCTGTTACATCCATCGAACCGTAAATATCCTGACCGTCAAGCAAAACTTCTCCCGTTATGCGGCATGAAGGAATCAGATCGTTCATGCGGTTAAGTATCCGTATAAAGGTTGATTTACCGCAGCCTGAAGGACCGATAAGAGCGGCAACATCTCCTCTTTTTATGGAAAAATTAATTTTAATAAGAGCTTGAAAATCACCGTAAAAAAGATCGAGATTGCGGACATCGATTTTTAAATCACTCATAAATACCTCGTTTCATTATATATCTCCAAGTTTTTTTCTGAATTTTGAAGTAAGAATTTTTGCCGCTGTATTGATAATCACAACTAAAATAATAAGCACAGAAGCAGTTGCAAAAGCGATGCCGAAATCTTCAGGATGCACAGCTTCATTTGTAAGGTAGAACAAGTGAATAGTCAGCGTCCTTCCTGATTCAAAAATGGAGCGTGGCATATTTTTTGTAAGACCTACAGTGAGCAAAACAGGCGCAGACTCGCCTACAACGCGCCCGATAGCAAGAATCATAGATGTTAAAATTCCGGGCAAAGCAGACGGAAGAACAACATGGATTGTTGTCTGAAACTTTGTTGCACCTAACGCGAGAGAACCTTCTCTGAAAGAATCAGGGATAGCTTTTAACGATTCCTCTGTTGTTCTAATAATAACAGGTAATATCATTATGCTCAATGTTAAAGAGCCGGCAATTATAGACTGCCCGAAGTTTAACATACGGCAAAACATCAAAAGACCGAAAAGACCGTAAATGATAGAAGGAATCCCGGCAAGAGTTTCTATCGCAAGACGCAACAGCCTGATTAAAGAAGAGTTTCCTGTATACTCGTTTAGAAAAATCGCTGTTGCAAGCCCTACAGGCAGAGCGACAGCAATTGAAACCAATACAACATAAAGCGTTGTCACAATCATGGGAAGGATACCGGTTTGCACGCTTGTAAGAAATGTCCAATTAAGAAAACCTGCTTGCGATTTAAAAACATAAATTAGAACAAATAACAATGCGGCAACGACACTTGTCATGGCAATTGCCATAATACCGAATAAAATTTTATCTAAAATCTTGCGTTTTCTGATTTGTTTATCCAACAAGAAAAATTTTTCTGTTTTCATTCCTGATCCATCCGTCTTCTAAACCACAATATAAGGCTGTTTAATATCAAAATGATTGAGAAAAGCGTTACACCGATTGAAAATAACATCTCACTGTGCCTGCCTGACGCATAACCCATTTCCATAGCGATAGTGGAAGTAAGCGTCCTGACGCTTGAAAGCGGGTTAAATGTAAGGTGAGGAGAATTTCCTGCAACCAAAATTACCGCCATAGTTTCGCCTACCGCTCTTGAAATACCAAGAATAACGCCTGCAATAACCCCCGAATTTGCATGGGGTAGTACAACCTGCCATGCCGTTTGCATTTTGCTTGCTCCAAGCGAAAGACTTGCTTCCCTTACAGAGATTGGAACAGCGCGCAGAGAAGTTTCTGCAATCATAATAATGGTAGGCAGTATCATTAAGGCAAGCACAATTACAGCAGAAAGAAGCGTATTCCCCGAAGGTACGTTAAACGCACTTCTTACAAAGGGGACAATTACCATAAGACCGAAAAAACCGTACACAACAGACGGAATTCCTGCGAGCAGTTCAATTCCTGCACGGATAATAGCGGCAAATTTCGGCTTTAAAAATTCTGCCATAAAAAGAGCGCATAACAGTGCTATAGGCACACCGAGCAGAATAGCTCCGAAACTTGCAAGCAAAGTTCCTGCAATCATCGGAAGAATACCGAAAACCTTGTCTCTGTCGGGGCGCCATTCAAGACCGCTCAAAAATTTTCCTGCGTTATAAGGGGGCTCAGGTAAAATAATGTGGATTCTTTTTTCGAGAGCGGCAATAACAGCTTTCCAGCTTACCGTAAACACATAACCTTCAGGATAGGCAATCTTTACTTCATCGTTATGTGTAAATGTTAATTTTTTTTGCGGGTCTTTCTCGTTATTATCAATTTTAATATCCAATGTTTTTTCTTCGTCAGCAAGAGAAAATCGGATAGAAATTAATTCAGTATTTTTAGGAATATCAATAAAAGTTTTTTGATTTACATAAACAATACCGTTTATATTTATTTCATCTATATTCTGTACAACAAGTCTTATACCGGAATAAGTTGATTTAAAAAACGGCATACTGCCTTGTGCAAAAACAAAAAGCAAAATAGCCCCCAATGCCAAAACGGAAAAGAGGGCTACAAAACTAACCAGATGTCTAAAAAAAACATCTGTATGTTTCCGAAGAACCGTACGATTCTTTAGAAACGCAGATTTACGATTCATAGAAAGAAAAACTATCGGACTTTAATCCAGCTTTTGCTGACTATCGCCTGCCCTGCAGGACTTAACATCCATTCAATAAAAGCTTTGCTTTCTGCATGAACATTATTTCCTGTAAGAACAATAAAAGGACGGGCGATTTTATAAGAACCGTTTGTTACATTTGCAACTAACGGAGCAACACCGCCTATAGAAATCGCTTTGATTGAATCATCGACTGAACCGAGAGAAATATAACCTATCGCATGCGGATTCTGCGCGATACCAGCTTTAATTGCGCCGGTACTTGTCGATTCATTTGCTCCTGCAAGTAATTTCCCCTGAAAGCCAACGAGCTCTTCAAAAGCGCCTCTTGTGCCTGAACCTGCTTCCCTGCTGACAACTGCAATCGCCCCCGCGCTGCCGCCGACCTGATTCCAGTTTGTAATTTCACCTGTATAAATACCTCTTATCTGTTCAATAGAAAGACTGCTTACAGAATTATTTTTATTTATAATTACTGCGATGCCGTCAATTGCGACAATCTCGGCATTTAATCCCCTGCCTTGTTCAGCCGGTGTAAGGTCGCGGCTTGACATACCAATTTGATAAGTTACGCCTGCATTTGTAATTCCGTCCCCTGAACCTGTTCCGTTGATATTTACTTTGATGTGAGATTTGCTTTTTGAATATTCATCGGCGAACATTTCCATTAACGGAGTTACTGATGTAGAGCCGCCCACTTCGATTGTGTATGGCACGGCAGATACAGATTGTGCCGCAGATTGCACTGCAGAGGCGTTTGTACCTCTGTTACAAGAGATTGCGAGGATTGCCATTACAATTGCAAATCCTGTTTTAGCTAATAAATTAATTTTCATTGTTTACTCCTTGTGTAAATTAATAAAAATGTAGATTTATTATATTAAGAAGGAATGAAGAGATTGTTAAATTTTTGTTAAATTCTTGGTATTTTTCGTATATAAATCGTCTTTAATTTATTACTTTCCTTTTTAATTTAATATTGACAGCCGCGATTTGAAGTATTAGAATTAAGTAATACCAGTTTGGTAGCCACAATCTTACCTTTGGATAAAGCTATGCAGTATTTTGATACTCATGCCCATTTAGGGCTAATTGTTGATGACCCTATTGAGCAACTCATTGTTATACAGGAAGCACGTCAGGTTTCTGTTAATCGTATTGTATCAATATGTAACAGTCTTCACGATTTCGCACAGGTTTATGAGAACCTGAAATCAGCATCAAATGTGTATCATGCAGTCGGGGTAAGTCCTTCAGAGGTCCAAAACCCAGGCAAGGACTGGTTCCAAAATATTGAGCAGAGTGTTCAGTATCCAAGAGTGGTAGCCATTGGAGAGATCGGTTTAGATTATTACCGGAAATTCGGTGATAAGAAATCGCAGATTGAACTTTTTATAACTCAGCTTGATTTAGCGACAAAATTAAATTTACCTGTGATCATTCACAACCGCGATGCCGGACATGATGTGCTGGATATTCTCCGTGACCGTTTGCCTCCCAAAGGCGGGGTTCTGCACTGCTATTCCGAAGATGCCGCATATGCAGAAAAAGCGCTTGAGTTAAATCTGTACTTTTCTTTTGCAGGAAACCTGACTTATAAAAACGCAAAAAATCTTCATGAAACAATCGGAGTCTTGCCTGTAGACCGCATATTGATTGAATCGGAAGCCCCTTTCATGGTTCCTGCCGATTACCGCGGTAAAAGAAATATGCCCAAGTACCTGCCTCTTACAGCCCGCTATATGGCGGAAATGCTGGATATGGATGAAGAAACGCTGACATCGCAGCTTTGGGGAAATGCCAATAAATTCTTCGGGCTTCCTAACGAATAGGAACATTTTTAATTCGGTTATATTTTGGAACAAACGAAATTTGAAAATCTCTATCATCCGGTTAAAATAGGTTCTCTTGAAATTCCCGGCAACCTTTTTCTCGCTCCTGTTGCAGGTTACACAGACCGTGCCTTCCGTTCCATATGCGCCGAAGAAGGCGCATGTTTTTCGTTTACCGAGCTTGTTTCTGCAGAAGCTTTATACCGAAATTTCAGCCGTTACGGTTTAGGTAACGGGAAATATCTTAATGCAACAAAAGAAGAAGTACTTAAAGCGATCCCGGAAAGAGCGAAGCTTCCTGTACTTACCGCCGTAAATCTTGTAAAGCGCGGCGAAAATGAAAAGCGTTATGCGATACAGCTTTTCGGTGCAGAAAGCGAATCAATTTATAAAGCGGCTTCTCTTCTTGCTCCTTTGCAGCCTGACGCGCTGGACATCAATTGCGGCTGCCCTGTTCCAAAAGTTGTAAAAAACGGTGCCGGCTCAGCACTGATGAAAGAACCTTCCAATCTTGCCCGTATTGTAGCAGCCGCTGTACGCGCATCACGCGAAACTTTAGGAGGCATTCCTGTTACGGTTAAAATCCGTTCAGGGTGGGACAATTCTTCGCTCAATTATGTTGAATGTGCGCAGGCAGCAGTTGAAGAGGGGGCTGCAATGATTAGCTTACATCCGCGAACACGCGCGCAAAATTACGGCGGAAAAAGCAATTGGCTTTATATTGCGGATTTAGTTTCACGCATAAAAGTGCCTGTTACAGGTTCAGGTGATCTTTACACACCGGAAGATGCAGGAAGAATGTTAAAAGAAACCGGCTGTGCAGCGATTATGTTTGCTCGAGGCGCGATGGGTAACCCTTTTATATTTTCTGCAACCCGCTCTTATTTAGAAACCGGTGAATGGCATCCGGTATCATTCTCGGAGAGAATAACAATAGCACTTCGTCATCTAAAAATGTTAGCAGAAGATATCGGCGAGAAAACAGCTTGTCTTGAAATGCGAAAACAATTTTGCGCTTATACGAAAGGAATTCCCGGAGGAGCGGCACTAAGAGACAAAGCAGTTCGCGCGGAAACAATTGAGGAATATTTTAAGATTAGCGGATAAATATTATTTTTAACTTTTTTCAATTTTCGGTCAAGCGCCATGCATCTGTAAGCCATATATAGCTGTAACTTTTTTTAGTTTTAAAAAAAGTTACAGGGAGCGATCTATCCGCTTCTTAATCTATATTACTTGGAGAAAAAAATGAATGAGAAAAAATTGTTGCGCGTAAAAAATGACGCGGTCTTCAAAATGTTTTTTGCAGACGAAAGAAATGAAGAGTTCCTAATCAGTTTTCTGAAATCGGTGCTGAAACTACCCGACGATGATTACAACGAAATCCTTATCGCAGACCCGCACCTATTGCGCGATTTTAACGGAGACAAACTGGGTATAATAGACGTTAAACTTCGCACTAAAAGCGGGAAGGTTATTCACATTGAAATCCAATTACAAATTACCCCCGAAATACACGGGCGTATTATTTTCTACGGCGCCAAATTACTAACGGAGCAGTTAGGTGACAGCGATAAATATTCAAAGGTCAATCAAGTAATCAGCATAATAATCACAAACGAAACGCTTGTAAAAAAAAGCCAAAGATACCATCATAGATTTACTTTTTACGATTTTGATGCTAAAATAGAACTTAACAACATCATCGAAATACATACGCTTGAACTATCAAAACTGCCAGAACAGGCAGACGGCACTATATTATACGATTGGGCTAAATTCATAGACGCGGAGTCGGAGGAAGAATTAAAGATGGTAGCAGACAGAAATCCTGAAGTACAGAAAGCGGTTGTAAAACTGATGGAATTTTCCGCCGACGAGAAGGCGAGATACATAGCTGACCTGCGTCAAAAAGAGCAAAGAGATATAAGAATGTGGGAGGATTACGGCAGAGAACAAGAACGGGAAATATGGCAAAAGGTGGTTGCCGAAAAAGATGCAGAAATAGAACGACTGCGCGCTTTAGCAGAAAAATAAAACGATAAATAAATGTAAGTAAAAGGCTATCCAAAACCGGATAGCCTTTTTTTATGGAAAGAATCGTAAAAAAAGTTGAAAAAATGTGGAAAAGGTAACAGTTGCCGCTACCATATATAGCGCCGCTTTTTTTGTTATACGCTATATGTAGCGTGGGTGACTGTCAGCTTTATGGTTAAATAAAACGGTCGTTTATTTCTAGCAAGCCAGGAGGGACAAAACACAAAGC
>WQSW01000001.1 GCA_009787695.1 Treponema sp. | reverse complement strand
TATAGATAGCTTGACTATAATTTGAAAATACGCCATTATAAGCCAAGATAAGTTATTATAATTGGGTTTTATGGTACTTATCCATTGGGGAGTTTCCAGAGCGGTCAAATGGGGCAGACTGTAAATCTGTTGGCTCAGCCTTCGAAGGTTCGAATCCTCCACTCCCCAAAAAAGCTTAAGTTCTTGCGTTGCAAGGATTTAGCTTAATTTTTTGAATATGCTGTTAAATCTTTGATCACGATTTTGAATAATTACCTTCGTATACCGTCAATTGCCCATTGAGTAATTACCGCCAGCCGTTTGGAAATAGCAGAATCTACGTGTATCCGTGATGCAAAAAAATCGGATATGTCTGCACCCGCAATACTGTAAATTAATACGCCTTCTAAAATCGGTTCAAAATAAAGCTGCGCGATAAATTTTTCTTCTTTGATTACAGGAACAAATAAATATGACATATTTCTAAAATTAGAGAGGGTATAACGAAGACCGTTTTGAATGAGCGCCATGTCCCCTCTGTAAAAAGTGTTGCCGAAGTTGACATCGCGAAGGCGTAAATAAACAGTTTCAGATTGAGGCAGAACCGTAGCAGGCGGCGGATCGGGGATTGCGTTTGTTTGCCTTTCACTTGAAATACGTGTTGCATCTTCGAATAAAGGGATTTCCCGGTTTCTTGTTGCAGAATTGTAAAGCCTGCCTTTAAGGTCTCTAACATTGGAAAGTGCGTTATAAACAGTAAGTAAACTTATGTTTTTATCTGACGGAATGTAAACTTGAATTGATTCAACCAAATAAAGAGGGTTTCTGTTTAAAACAATTCTTACAATCTGCGGATCAAGATTTGATAAATGTGCATCTCCTAAAATTATAAACCCGCTTTGTTTACGGCTTGATCTGATATAACCTTCATTTGTAAAAACAGCGGAATGTATATCGTCTGACATATTAGGAAAGATATCATTAAAAGAACGTAATTGTGCATAAAGATTGTTTGAAATAAAAATGACTAAAAATAAAAAAAACATTTTTTTCATTTAATATGCCCCCTTACCCATTATAACAACACCGAATGTTTTAAATATAATCCACATATCAAGCCATACAGACCAGCTTTGCAGATAATAAATATCATATGCAACACGGTCAAGATAATCTGCATTAGATCTTCCTGAAACCTGCCAAAGACCTGTTAGACCGGGCTTTACAGAAAAAACACGGCTGTAATCATCGCCGTATTTTATTATTTCCGCATCTACGATAGGGCGCGGACCTACCAAAGACATTTCCCCTTTTAAAATATTTATAAACTGAGGGAATTCATCAATACTGGTTCTTCTTAAAAATTTTCCGATGCCTGTAATTCTGGGATCGTTTTGAAGTTTATGAGTCTGTTCCCATTCCGTTTGCAATTGCGGATTTGATTCTAAAAGTTTTTGCAATACTTCATCAGCATTTATAACCATAGAACGGAATTTATACGTATAAAAATGATTTCCGTTTATACCGATTCTTTTTTGCTTATAAAGAACAGGACCGGGAGAAGATATTTTAACAAGTAAAGCGGCTATTAAAAGAAAAGGAAGAATAATAATACCGCCCAATACAACGATACTGATATCAACAAAACGCTTAATCGCTAAATTAAAAGTTATTTTTAATTTATTACTTGTATCGATTCCAAGCACTCCGCTGAAATCACGGATAGACATCCATATGCTGGAGATATTATAAAAATTAGGGATTATTACATTGTAACGGAAAGCGGAAACAGATGTGTTTAATAAATTTTTTAATTTAACGGCATCAAGGCTTGGCATGGCGACTATCGCCATTTTTATATTATACCGCTTTACAATTTCCGGTCCTGCATTAAAATCGTGAATTATCGGTATGTTTCTGTATTCATCTTCACCTAACGGGTTGTCGTCAATCATACAAACAGGGACATAACCTGTTCTTATACTTCCCAAGAGGCAATCGACAACAAGCTTTCCTGTTTTCCCTGAGCCGTAAATTACAGTCGGGATACCGCCCAATCGTGTTTTGTGCAAAATCCAGTGCATAACGCTTCTTGCGGTAAGAAGGATTAATGTTGAAAAAACACCTGCAATTAGAAACGCGGTATTAACAGAATCCCAATGATTATTATCGATAAAGCGAGCCATCATAATACCGCCGTATGCGACAAAGGAGCCGATAAAAAAACGCCTCATTTCTTCGGACGGTGCAAGTGAAACTCCAGGGTAAAGCCGATGTATTTGAAAAATGATGATAAACGCAGGCAGATAGGGCCAATAAGTAATAAATGATCTTGCGTTGATGGTGTCATAATCCACAATAAACCCGTAAATCCTGACCCAAAAGAACCCCCATGCAAATGACAATAAAATCGCGATAAGGTCTGATATGATAAATGCTGTTGTAGTAAGAGATGAGCTGGTGCGGCGGTATCTTGTTCTATACCAGATATCAAAGTCGGAAAGGTTCATTTGATGTCATTATACAGCAAATTTTGAGGTTATTCAAGGTATCGGGGTTATGGTCATAAACATCAATCTATTGACATTCATGTTTTATTAATTATAATAAAATTGCCGTTATAGGAGTTTTAAGTGTTTAAAAATAGTTTAATTATATGTTTTTTTCTTATTCTAATTACCTTTAACCAAGTTTCAGCGCAAACCCATATATCCGTTCCTCTGGGGCATCCTATATATCTAATCCTCGAACAAGCTCAGATGCGCGGTTTATGCAGTTTTCTTCCTGCAGTAAAACCTTATTCAAGGGCGCAAGTGATTTCATTTATTGATGAGATTTTAAATAACGATAATGATCAAAGATTTGGTAAATTATCAGAATCTGAAAAGGAGATATTAGAGCAATTTAAAATATCATTAACTCCGCAAAGAGGAAAGACGGATTTAACAAGGGGAACAATTTCTGCAGAAAGAACGGTAAACGATATTTATTTATCAGGTGAATTTGGTTTTGGAATGGAGCTATCTTTTGCAGGCGGATATTATCCAATTGCAGGCGGATATAATTATAACGAACAGACAGATGATCCGCTTTTTAAAGATGCATCTCATCCTGCTTCAGGAGATTTTTATTCCGATGTACATATCCTGCCTACCATATATTTTATCGGAGATTTGGGAAGGCATTTAACTTATGGGCTTACGCTTTACGGATGGATAGGAAAAGTTCCAAGAACAATACTAGGTAAATATAACAATTTGGATGCTGATTTATTTCCAGATGAGCCGAATTTAAAAGAATATATGACTATTAAAAGCGAGCCGTTAACATCTTTTCCGTATACTTATAAAAAGCGCTGGGATGGTTTTGTATTTCCTATAGCAGATGTAAATAACAGCAGCCATGCCACATGGCCTGAAAGTTTATCTATTGGATATTATATGCTGCCGGAACTTGCAGGAGAATTTTTCGGCGGGCATTTAACTTACCGTTTTGCAAGAATGGATCGCGAATGGTCTGGAATGTCAACTAACGCAAGCCTTGTATTAAATCAATCCGCTCAGCCTTTTCTTGGCTTTGAAACGGTAATAGCCCCTTTTTCTTGGATAGCAATTTCATCATTAACAGGGGTATTGGAATATCATAATGCTGTAGGAGAAGGTAACAAGCCGTATCTAAGAGATACATCATCAACTTTTCAGAATGCTTTTTCTATAGTTCAGCTTGAATTTAATATAAAAAATTATTTTAATTTCGGTCTTGGAAGCAGTGTAATATGGCCCAAAAGATTTGAATTAGGCTATCCTTTCCCGTTAGTTGAAAATTTAATGTATCAAAATAATATCGGTGATTTTGACAATATGGCGTTATTTATTAATATGCAGGGGCAATATCCGGGATTAGGAAAACTTTGGATATCATTTTATCTTGATGAGATTAATATAAGTCCCGGATTTTTGAAACGTGACAGGAATATGTTTGCTTATCAGTTAGGAGGCTCTTTTAATATCCCATGGCTTCCGTTTGCTTCAATTACAGTTAGCTATACAAAAAATGAACCATACAATTATACACATAACCGTATAGATACTCCTTGGTATACAAAACTGATGGAAGAGAACTATGTAAGTTTCGGCAGGTCTTTGGGGCATTATATACCGCCGAACTCTGATGAAATACTATTGCGTTTTGAAACAATTCCTTTTGCGCGAAGTATGTTTAGTTTTCAGTACCAGATGATTCGTCACGGTGCCGATTACGGAGACAG
Source organism: Treponema sp. (assembly GCA_009787695.1). GTDB lineage: Bacteria > Spirochaetota > Spirochaetia > Treponematales > Breznakiellaceae > WQXQ01. The sequence goes on along the minus strand of WQSW01000001.1, from coordinate 137,561 downwards.
AGCGGTGGACGGAAGTTCGCTTTGGTCAGAATTACCGACAAAAGGCAACAGAGATTTACTTGAAAAGTATTTCTTGCATGACGGAGCGTATCAGTGGATGCATATCGTAAGGTTTAGAGGAGAATATTCTTTAACAGGATTTAAAGTACCGGTAAAAGTAATTGCAGAAATAGGAGGGGTGTATTCTTACTGGACAGATATAGACAGCAGTATAAAACCAAATACAGGATCATATTCATATAAAATTATTGACACACCTCAATATCCGCATTCATTTTGTATTATCGGGATAATTGGTGTGCATATTTTTCCAAAGTAATTAATAATAAAAATTAACAGAGACGGATACTTGTCCGCCGATTTCATTTGAACCTTTTATATTATTACGATTCTGCGAATAAATGCCGATAATACTTACGCTGAATGTAAGAAACGAAAAAAGTTTCCAATCAGCTCCGACAGAAAGAATAAAATTATTTTCAGGGATACCGGAAGGCGCCCATGAATGATCTTTTTCCAAATCCCATACTATCAGATTCCCTCCGTGTTCTCCGCGTGCAATCCATGAAAATTCCCCTTTTATATCTAATGTTGTTCCGTTAAAAAATCTTGCACCTGCTGATACTGAAAGAGTGTCTCTTGGGTATGAAAAATAATAGTAATACATTTTTTCTGATACAAATAAATGACTGTGCATATAAATAAGGCTTGCAAAAGGAGATTGATTTATATAAAGAAAGGGGGAAGTTAATATCCATTCAAGATAAAAAATAGAACCCCAAGATTTAATTGATCTGCTGTACTGTAATCCGAACATTAATCCGATAGCATTGGGATATTCATCTTCGCGGCCATATTCAGGTCCAACGGCAAGCTGAGTCATCGAAAATTGTCCGTATGCAGAAAGTGATTTAATAATATTCCAATTAATTTCTGCAGTAAAAAAATGACCGTTCATGTGCCCGTCATCAAAGCCAGCCCAAATATCGTAATCTCTCCATGTCATTGCATTATGAATAATCATTAAAGGATTTAAATAGCGTAATTCCAATGCAGAATTCCCTGCCATTACACCTTCCGAAATACCTACGGAAAGAATATTAAATATATTAAAATCAACACGGTGCAAATAAAAATGCCGTTGTGTTGTCATTCTCATACGCTCATCGTTATCATCAACATTTGGATAAAGTGCTTTATTTACTCTTAAAGGATTTTGATTTACAGTTAGAGAATATTTTAAATAATCAGAGAAAAATGAAACGCGCATAAATTCATAAAAAGGAGGGTTATCTGAAATTGAAAGATTTCCGCTTATGCCCGTACCGGTTGATAAACGATCTCTTCCAAGCTGAAAGTTCCACCATGAACCTCCTATAGCGATAAATGTTCTAAAAGGTGAGTTTCCATGTATATTATTTCCTCCAAAAAAAACAAGGTTGTTAGAAAAATGATTGTTTGTGTAATAATCTTGTAAATCAATGCTAACTGCAGGATCAAAATAAAGCATTAAAGAATCGGAAAAAAAGAATCTAAACGGTACTGAAAGCATTGAAGGCGCTCTTGCATATTCAGGACGCCAATCAATATCATTATTAAATCTTGCTTTAAATTCTACGGTTGTATTAACATTTAAAAAAAAAGAAAAATTATGCCACACTAAAGACAGAGGAGCAGAAGGAGTAAGCCTCTTTCTAATACGATTATATGCCTCTCTTGCAGGAGGGGACAGAGTTTCCGTATCAATTCTATTAATAAAATTTTCTACTTCGTGCGGCGCGAAAGGAGGTGTGAATGATAAAAAAGAACGCCCTGATTCAAGTGAAAGGAATCTTATATCTTCGATGACAGGATCGCCTACAAGAATCATATCGTAAGGAGAAGCAAATATATTCATTACTGTTAAAATAAGCAATGTTAGCAGTAATAGTAACGCTCTATTCATATAATTATTTCCTTGTACAATTTATATTATATTTTTTTTCTTTCATTTATAACGCGTTTGATACGTTCCAGAAACGCGGTTTTTGAAAATTGGAGCACATGTTCATTAAATACTTCGCGGTTATTAAATTTTAATTCGTTTTCAAAATAATCCATTGCAGAAATAAGAGAGGCAGGCGTCTGCTCGTTAAAGAAAAGACCTGTAATATTTTCCTTAACCGTTTCTAAAGCGCCGCCGTCACGGTAAGCAATAACAGGGCAGCCTGCAGCCTGAGCTTCAATAGGTACAAGACCTAAATCTTCAATACCCGGAAAAATTAATGCTTTCGCTCCTGCAAAAAGAGAACAAACTTCTTCATTGGAGACTCTTCCTTTAAAAGTTATTAAGCTGTTATTCGCATATTTTCGGATTTCTTTTTTACTTGCTCCGCCTCCTGCAATTATTAATTTTCTATTTGATTTTATGCACGCCTCAATTGCAATATCGGCTCTTTTATAACCTGTTAACTGACCGAAAAATAAATAATAATCTTGAGGATTTCTTATAACATTTAAATATTGTTCAATCGGAGCAGGACCATATACAACCTCAGCTTCACGGTTATAATAGCGTCTTATTCGTTTTGCCACATAATTTGAGTTTGTTACAAAACGATCAACAAGATTAGCGGATGTTATATCCCAAATACGAAGAGAAGGAATCAATTTTTTCATAAAAAACCGTACAAAAAAATTAGTTCCGCTAAAATATTCGTGATACATATCCCAAAGATAGCGCATTGGACTGTGACAATAACAAAGATGGTATGCGTTTGGATTAGGAACAACCCCTTTAGCGGGACCTGCTTCGCTTGAAATTATTAAATCATAATCTTGCAGATTAAAATCCATAAGTGCCTTAGGCATTAACGGCATATAAAGCTGATATAGCTTTTTTGCAAAAGGCAAGCGGTTTATTCTTGATGTAAAAACACGCTTTGAACTGATAAGTTTTGAAACTGCTTTAGGATTATATACATGAGTATAAATATCCGCTTCGCCGAACATTTCAAGCAGAGCCTCAAGCATTTTTTCTCCGCCGCGCATGTTTACTAGCCAATAATGGATTATTGCAACTTTCATCTTGTAACTCTTGTTATATGAATCTCATCTGTATCTTGCCATGTAATAAAAACCGGTTTATTTGTAATATTTATAATAGAATCATTTTGCATAACAACGTTGTTTCCGGATGATATATCATGTAAAGTAAATGAAGTAGAAAGCGAAATTTTTATTTTTTGAGAGCTGTTTCTGTCATTCCACATTATTAATGTATTATAACCTGATGCGCCATCCATAAAACAATATGAAACTATATTAGAGGGAATATTAGTCTTCTTCGGAAGTTCAGGAAAATAATACGAGCCGGGAAGAAAATTTGCACATAATGAATAAGAAAAAGCTCCGTCTTTCCATGAATGATCAGGATAAACAAGTCCAAAAAACATCTCTGAATCAAAATTACTAGGCGCTTTTCCGTGATTATGAGAATCAAATAATTCATACCAGCAAAAAACTCTTGGATTTCTTATTGCAGCGCCAACAACTGTTTTTATAATATAAGACGGCAGATTATTAAGAGAAACTTTATGAGGATACCAGCCTGCAGTGGGGTAGCCCATTTCTGTAATCCATACTTCTTTAGTAAAGTTTATTTCCGAAAGTATATCTATAAATTTATCATGAAGCCTCATTGCAGCTATGGGAGTCATTGCATAAGGATGAAAAGAGATTGCGTCAAGATTTTCCATTGCTCCTGCTTTATACATTCCTCTAATAAAATTTTTGGGTACACGGCTATATCCTCCGCCTATTATATAGGCATCAGGATCGGTTTCTCTTATTCGCTGTGCGGCAAGTTTGGATAATTCATAAAATTCTTTATTTGTTCCGTTCCAAAATTTAAAATTAGGTTCATTCCAGATTTGCCATACATCAACTTTTCCTTTAAAATGACGTACTGTAACCTCAAGAAAATTTAAAAAATGAGTTATATTCTCAGGAGAAATGTATCTTCTTTTTTCACCTTTGGATTTAATCCATGGCGTATCATAAGCCATAACGGCAATTACTTTTTTATTATTTTCTTTTGCAATATTTACAAAATTATCATACATAGTAAAATTAAAATGATCTTTTTCCCTTTCTATTCTTCCCCAGTAAAATGTTTGAAGAAGCCATATCGCTCCTAATTCATTTAATAATTGATATTCTTCCGTTGTTCCTGAATTTCCTGCATGTACCATACCGAAAAAATCAAGCGGAATTTTGACAGGAACGAAGTTCCCGGATGATAAAAACGCTTTTGGAGCAGTAGTAACACAAGTAGTAAAAAATATTGAGATAAATAAAAATATTAATAATAATGATTTATAAAGATTCATCTTTTATTTCTTTAATGCCTCTAAAATAATAGATACTGTTTTATCAAAAGTATACTTATATTTTAATTTTTCTGTAAGTGTTATATTTGTAAAAGTTTTTTTATGTAATAATTCTATCAATTTATCTTTTAAGTCAATTGAATTTCCATTTTTAAAATATGTAACAGGAAATTCAGAATATACTTCTTTTAAGACAGGAATATCTGAAACAAGAGCATGAGTGCCAAGAACCATCGCTTCCAGAGGCGGAAGGCAGAAACCTTCATATAAAGACGGCTGAACAAGAAGAGCAGCGCATGACAGATGTGCCATTAATTCTTCATCTGATATAAAACCGGTAAATAAAACAGAATTATTCCCGATTAAATCTATTTTTTTAAGAATATCTGTATCGCTTGATCGAAAGTTTTCTCTTGAGCCTATGATTAATAATTGATGAGTAAGCCCGTCTTTTTTTGCAATATAAAAAGCATCAAGAAGGTAATCAAGCCCTTTATGTTTTTTAATGTTTCCGATATAAACAATAATTTCTTTTTTTTGTGTATTTGCTTTATATTCAAGAAACATAGTCTGAATAGCAGAATAAGTTACAATTACAGGTTTTGAAGATCCAAGATGATGTTCAATTCTTGATTTTGAAAAATTAGATACTGTAAAAATTTTCTTTGATAATTTATATGCTCTGCGGAAAAACCACATTCGCACTAAAAGCCCAATTTTTGATGTTAATTCAGGCATATCAGGAAAAATAATGTCATGAATTGTTGTAAAAACAGGAATAGTAATTCCGCAAGGAATGTTAAAAAAAGGAGAATAAAAAAGGTCGGTCTTATTAATTATTTTTAATAATTTATAAGGGAAAAATAATAATTCCTTTAATGAAAAAGTTTTTACATCACAATTAATTATCTTAACATTTTTGTAAGTTAAAAAACTTTTTAATTGAACAGAATTTCCAATTAAAAGGAAATTATTATCTGATTGAAGAAAATAAGGCAAACATCCGCGAAGATAAACTCCTATACCGCTTGAATCATACATGCGGCAGTCAATTGTTATAGTCATTTAAAAGACTCTGTATTTGATATTATTTTCCAGTTATTAAGCTCAAAAATATTTTCTTTTACATATAACCATTGATCTTTATTAATATTATAGGCGTATTTATTATGACGATATGTGCTTACAGCTCCAATAGTTGCTATATTAACACCGTTTTCTTTATCTGTATTTAAAATATTTTTTGTAAATGGATTTACAGGATTGTTTATATTTCCTTCTAATGCAAGAAGGGGAACATCTCCGTTAGTCATAAAATCGTCGTTTCTTATAAGAGTTGTATCAGAATTATAATCTTTTACCATTAACAATGGATTATAGCCAAAAAGAAGATCGTTATTTGGAAGTCTGAAGTTATCTTTTATATTTAATGATCCTTTTCCATGATCGGCAACAATTATTATTTTTGTATTGTCATATACATTATTTTCTTTTAAGTAATTAAACCATTTACTCAATAATAAAAATGATGCTATAGTAACATGGTAAGGTGAATCATTTGCAAAAGAAGATGTTCCTTTATTTGTTACTAGTTTGCTTGGAATATAATCCGGTGCTTGGAAAAATATCCCGTCATGAGGCAAATGAGAATAAATTGATATAAATGTATTCCCTGTATCACTGAATGAAGTAATTTTAGATAAAGTATCTAAAAATGCATAATCATTAAGTATTGAATTTGAAATTTTATTTTTTGAATTTCCTATAAAAGAAAACCAATCTCCTTCATCATATATAAATAGACGTAAAATTAAAGGAGCGCTTTTAAAAAAAGAAAAACGAAATAATTTATTTTTTAATAATTCAGAAATACTTATAGTTTCAATTTCTTTGTGATCTTGAAGCCATCTTGCAGTATATTTTCCAATAAGATTTTTAACTTCAATTTCAGGATAAGAAGAAAAAATAGATAAGTTTGACATCATAAAATTATCAAAAGGCGGATCTGTTATTGTTACGGAATAACCTGCATCTTTAAATAATTTAGGAAGTAAAAGATATGCTTCCTGTTGTTTATCAATTAGAAGTTCATTGTTACGTGAATTAATTGAAGTAGGAGTATATTCATAACCGCCAAATACAGGTAATGCACCTATTAAAGTATGATTAGAGAAAGAAACACAATTTGGGAAATAAGTGAAACCGCTCATAATATCATATAATTCCGGTTTTTCATCAAATATGACAGGTACAAGACTGCCGACTGCGCTGTCAAGCATTATTATTAATATATTTTTTCCGGTTTTAGAAAATGTATATTCTGAAATTAAATTATCTGAATGGATATTTTCTTGTTGATTTTTAACTATTAAAAAATTATTATTTATCTTTGTAAAATTTATTACAGAGAATATAGTGAGAGCAAAGATGATAATTAATTGACATGAAATTAAAATTATATTTTTACAATAAATACTAATGATGAATATAAAAACTACCAATAAACATATAAATACTGTATTTAAAATATACAAGTTAGGAATTAGGTGAAAAGGTTTTGGTTCTGATAAAACCATTGTTGTTGTGAAAAAACCGAAATTTTCAGTGATAGTAAATACATTAAAAATCGAAATGAATGCAATAATTACCATGAAATATGATAAAATAAGACGGATATTTTTTGAAGAAAGATAATAAATTATTAAAGGCCAGATTAAAAAGAACCCCGCACTTTGCTGTATTACTGTAAAAATAATAGGAAAAGGAGTTTTATATGAATCAATAAATGAGAATTCTGCCACAGAAGATGCTATAAGAGAAGATGGAATAATAAAACCATAAAATAAAAAAAGAATAATACAGGAATAAATATAAAAGAATAATGATTTATTATTAGATGCTTTATTTTTAATAAATGTTTGTATTTTTTCAGATAAATATAATTTTTGAAAAAGAGGCAGAAGTAAAATGCCGGAAAGAAATAAAATTGCGAGAACCCGTTTTGGTAAATCACCTGCATGAAAAAATAATAAATAAATATCAGCAGCCAAGATAAAAAATAAAATGGAAAGATAAATTATTTTTTTGGGATTATTTATTTTTTGTAATATATTTTTAACTAGTGAAAAAATATTATTTAATGTCCAGTATAAAACCAGAGCAGACGGTGAATTATATAATAGTATTAAAAATAATAATGAAATTATATAGAGTTGTATTTTATCTTTTTTGTTAAATCCTTTGGAATATATTATCCCGGATAATATATTAATAAATGTCATAAAAATCGGAAGAATATTAATATTAAAATTATTTATTGATAAAATATTATCAGGATTAGCAAGGTCTTTTATGAAAAAGAAAGATACGCCGTTTAATAATTCCATGTGTGAAATATATGAATATGCTGCAATAAAAAAAGGAATTTGAATTAAAAGCCCTAAAGAACTGCGCATAGCATAGATAGGATGATAATTATTCTGTCTATAAAAGGTAGAAATAATCATATATTTTTCATCACCTTTAAATACAGAATTAAACATATCCAATTTTGGTTTCATGCGGTTTTGAATATCACGCTCTGCTTTCTGAAGTTTTTCTGCAATGAAATAAAACGGTAAGGTAAAAATACTAAAAGCAAGACTTACACCAAAAATAGCAAAACCATAATTATTTATAAGACGATAAAAAAATACAAAACATATATCCAAAAGCTGAGAAATTGGGAAGATAAAAAGATTATAAAAAAATGATAACATTATTTTTAAAAATTATTATTTTAAATATGATGTAAATTCATTAAGCGAAGAAAAAATTAATGCATCTGAAGATGAAACATCTTCTTTTTTTCCTTCACCGCCTGATATAAAAACAGGTTTGCATCCTGCATTAACCGCACATTGAATATCACGGTTATGATCTCCTGCCATGTATGATTTAGAAAGATCGATATTATATTTTTTTGCCGCTTGAAAAATCAAACCCGGTTTTGGTTTCCTGCAATCGCATACGATCTTATATTCCGGTCTTTCACCGTCAAAACCTTTATCTGGATGATGAGGACAGTAGAAAAGATCATCAATATAAGCACCTTGCATTCCTAAATCAGTTTCCATTTTCATATGAATTAAATCAAGCGTTTTAAAATCAACTTCGCCCCTTGCGATAACAGGCTGATTTGTAATAATGACAGCAAGATAACCAAGATTATTTATAATTTTAATAGCTTGTGCAACCCCTTCCATAAGTTCAAAATCTTCAGGTTTTTTTACAAAATCATTATAAACATTTATAGTTCCGTCTCTGTCAAGAAATACCGCTTTTTGCTTTTCGTTTAAATTTTTCCCTTGTACAATGCCTTTTTCGATATCACTTGTAACTTGCGCATAACGCTCTGGAGTGCCCATATCTTTAATATATTCAGGAGTAGAATAAGCATATATTTTGCCGCTTGAAATTGAAGGTTTTAACATATCACGGTCAAGATCAATCTTTTCTTTTGATTGCAAACAATATTTTAAAAAATCAACAGAAAGGATATGTACACCGGCATTTACCTGATTTTTATACCATTTGCGTTCATCTTCTTTGTTAAGCCAGAGAGTAATTTGATTATCATTATTACTTATGATAAGCGCGCTGTCAAAGGGGTGGCTGTTAGGATGAACGGCAAGAGTTGCAAATGATTTTTTTTCATAATGAAAATTGATCATACGTGAAAAATCCATGTCAAAAATTACATCGCCGTTTAATAAAAGAAAATCATTTGTTAAATCTTCTAATTTATAAATAGCGCCGGCAGTTCCAAGCGGTTGTGTTTCTGTAAAATAAGAAATTTTACAGCCAAAACGGCTGCCGTCGCCGAAATAATCTTTTATATAATTTCCAAGATGTCCGATAACTAAAATTATATCTGTAAGATTATTTCTTTTTAAACAATCAATCTGATATTCTAAAATAGGCTTGCCGCAAATTTGAATCATCGGTTTTGGAATATCGCTTGCTATTGAAGAAAGGCGGGTTCCTTTTCCGCCTGCCATAATTACTGTTTTCAAATATGAACCTTTTTAAAAAAAATAATCTTCAAGCATCATACATAAAATATGATAGACAGGAAGATGTAATTCCTGTATTTTATATGTTTCGGTTTCAGGGACGCAAATACAGACATCAGTAAATTGTTTTATTTTTCCTCCGCTAATCCCTGTAAGCCCGATAATTTTTAATTTTTTTGCTTTTGCTACAGCACAAGCATATAAAATATTTTTTGAATTACCTGATGTTGAAATACCTAAAAGAATATCTACTTCTTTTCCGTAACCGTAAACTTGCTGTGCAAATGTGATATTACCGTCTATATCATTTATACATGCAGTATTTAATGAAGCATGACCGGAAAGAGCGATGGCAGGCAATCCTGGCTGCATTTTTGGCAGCAGGTATTCGGAAATATCGTTATCAATTTTTTTTATTTCTGAAACAAAAGAATCAGGAAGAGCTCTTTTTTTTGCAAATGTTTTCATTAATTCTCCTGCAATATGTTCTGCATCGGATGCGCTTCCGCCGTTACCTGCAATAAGCAGTTTTCCGCCTTTAATATAAGATTCTTTTATAAGCTCAAATGCATTGCTGATATCTTTTTTAACAACTGCAAGTACCGGATAACGTTCGATTAATTGTTGTAAATGGTCCATCCCTGTGTTCCTGTTTCTGTGAAGCTTGGCGTTAAAACCATGCCTTGTTTTTCTTTTAATGCGCGGATAAGCGAATTTTTTCTGCAAGGATCGCAGTAAATCATCATGAAGCCGCCGCCGCCTGCTCCTGAAATTTTAGCTGATTGAGCGCCGTTGTCAAGTGCAAATTGATATAAGTCATCAAGAAAAGAATTACTGATTGAAGATGCAGCATTTTTTTTTGCAAGCCAGCCTTGTGAAAGACAGTCTGAAAAACCTTTAAAGTCACCTTTTAAGAGCGCTTCTTTCATAAAAACAGCTTGTTTTTTTAACTCATGCATACTTTCAATATTTTTAGTATCGCCTTTTTGAGTATGTTGAATTTGCTCTTTTATTATATTTGCGCTTTCTCTTGAAACTCCTGTATAGTATAAAACTAAAGATGCTTCTATTTCATTTCTTATCCAGCGTTTAAGACGCAGCGGATTAACAATAACGCGTTCATTTTCATAAAATTCCATAAAGTTAAAACCGCCGAAAGTTGCGGCATATTGATCCTGCTTGCCGCCTGCAAAACCTATATCTTCACGTTCAATTTTATATGCAAGAGCGGCGATATCATATTCACCTAACGGAAGGTTCAGCCATTCAACAAAAGCTTTTATAATTGCGACAACCATTGTTGATGAAGAGCCGAGACCTGAACCTGCAGGCGCATCGGAATATGTTGTCATTTTAAAGGAAAGCGGTTTTTTAATAAAATCAGAAATAATTCTATTATATATTCCTGTATGAAGAGGAAGAGCAGGGGAGAGAGGTAAATTAAAAGAAGATGTAAATATTTCTCTCTTGTCTAAATCTGCTGCAAAAAATTCAATTTCATCAGAATCGTTAGGTTCGATAGTACAGCAGGCGTACATATCAATTGTTGCGTTTAACACATAACCGCCGAAACGGTTGTAATAATCGGCGATGTCTGTCCCGCCGCCTGCCAATCCCAGCCGAAGGGGTGCTTTAGATCGTATTATCATTTAATATCACTTGCCTTTATCCAGTTTTCTTTTATGAAGATGTTTGTATGAACATAATAATTACCATCATTATTAAAGTTAAATTTATAAGAATTTGGCTCAACATGACTAGAACCTGAAATGGCAATGTATAAGGGTTCTTTTTTTCTTTCTACGGAGATTTCATTTCCTGTAAACGGATTTACAGGATTTTCAATTAAATTTGTTAATGCTAAATAAGGAACATCTGCATTTGACATAAATGAATGATCTGTTTTTAAATCATTTGATGAATTAAAATCTTTTACAAGAAGTAAAGGATTAAATTGATCAACATTAAAAGGTAAATCTAATTTTGTAAAAAAGTTTGGGACAGGACCGTGATCCGCAACGAGAATAATTCTTGTATTGTCATAAACATCATTTTCTTTTAGAAAAGTAATCCATTCGCCAATACGTTTAATCGCGGCAGCATTAATATGATAGGCATGCTCATTGGCAAATACTGATGTACCGTAATTTGTTACCGGAATTGCAGGGATGTAATCCGGTGCTTGCAAAAAAGACCCATTATGAGTTGTGTTATTCGTCATTATTAATAATGTATCTTTATTTTTTGCTGTAATTTCTGTTAATTCAGGCAAATAATCAAGAACAGAATAACCGTTTAATGTTAGACGTAATCTTTGATCGGAAACAGGAGAACACCAAGTTCCGTCCATGTATAAAAGACTGCGTAAAAAAAGAGGTGTCCCTTTAAAGAAACTATACCAAAACATATTCCGTTTTATAATATCGCTTGTTAACGGTAAATTAAAATTATTTTTATCAAGCCAATAATCTGTATACTTAGAATCTGTTTCAAATGATTTTATATCAGGATAATCGTCAAATATACTAAGATCGCATTTCTGACTGTAATTTGCATATGGCGGGTCTGTAACTGTAACTAAAAAATCATTTTCGGAAAATATTTTAGGAAGCATTAATAATGCCTGATTGTGTTTTTCTACAAGAGAAATAGTATCGCGTTTATTGATTTCCTCCGGTGTATATTCGTATCCTCCGAAAATAGGAGGAGAACCGATTGCTGTATATCCATTAAAAGATACTGTATTCGGATAATATACAAAGCCTGAATATATAGCATTTAATTCAGGAGATTCTTGGAAGATAAACGGAATAAAACCGTTTATGGCTCGATCAATCATTATAATTACGACATTTTTATTGGTTTTAGATAAAGAAAATAATGAATTGATTTCTTTAATTGTTATTTCTTTTTTAACATAACTTTTATCAAGATTTGTAAAAGAAGAATTAATTTTAATTATATTAAATAAAGAAATGGTTAACAATGAAATAAAACAAAATGACAGAAAAACAGGAATATATTTTCTAAACTTAAAAATAAAAAATACAACAGATATTATTAAAACGGCTATTAATATTATTAAATTATATATTATTTCTTTTAATGAATGAAAAGGGCTGGAATCAAAAATAAAATTAATAGATAATATTCCATAATTACCGGAAAATAAAAATATATTAGTAATTAATAATATAGAAAATGACATAAATATTAATGAAAAACATTTTTTTATATTATTTGAGAATAGAAAATAAAAACAAAACGGGTAAAATACAAACATACCAAAAACTTGCATAGATGTATTAAAAATAAAAATAAGAGGATTTGAATAATTATCAATGAATGAAAATTCTTGAGGCGAAGATATAATTAATTGAGACGGAAGAAATAAACCAAAAAGACAGAAAATTAAAAAAACAGAAAATGTAAATATAAAAAAAGAAATTTTAATATCTATTAAATCAATTATTTTTTTAATATTTTTACGAAAAACAAAAACGATCCATGGTAAACATGCAATAAAGAATAAAATAAATGATAAAATATTCGCTTTAGTAATATAATAATATTTTATAGTACAAAAAATGAATAAAATGAAAATTAAAAATGAAATTATTATTAATAAAACAAAAGGTTTGTTTTTAAAATCTAACCGATAGTATATATTTTTAATTAATGAAAACAATATATTCATTGTCCAGTATAAAACAAGAGCGGAAGGTGAATTATATAATAATATTAGAAATAATACCGCCATACCATATAGTTGAATTTTGTCTCTTGCAGAGAGTCCTTTTGTATATATAAAGCTGGAAATAATTGTTATTAATGTCATAAGAATAGGCAGTATATTTATTATAAAACCATTTATAGAAAAGAGCGCATCGGGTGCGCCTAAATCTTTGATAAAGTAAAATGAAACACCTTTCAATAATTCCAGATTTGATAAATAATGATATGCCGCAATGAAAAAAGGAACCTGTACAAGAAGTCCAAAAGAGCTGCGTAATGCATAAATCGGATGATAATGATTTTGATTATAATAAGCTGTTAAAATCATATATTGTTCATCGCCTTTAAAGGCTTTTTTAATTTTATCTGTTTTAGGTTTTAATTTTAAAGAGATTGTACGTTCAAGCTGCTGCCATTTTTCTGCAACTGCATAAAGAGGAAGACATAGTAAACTGACAACAATTCCGATAAAAATTACAGAAATTCCCGTTTCTCTGAATAATTTTTGCGCAAAGGAAAATGAAAATTCCAGAATAATAATTATGGGATAAATAATAATTGAATATAAAATATCTAAGATGTTAATCATTTATCTGCTCTTGTCCAGTTGCTTTCAATAAAAATATTATCTTTAACATAATGATCTATAGATTTATTTAGTCTTGCTAATTTAGCCTCAGGTTCAAGATGAACCATATATGAAATTGAAATATAAAGAGGGTTATTTTTATCAGTATTTGAAATTGGTTTTCCAGTCCATGGATTTACTGCATTTTCAATCTGGTTTTTAAGCGCAAGAAAAGGTACATCAGCATTAGTCATAAAACTCATATCAGTTTTTAATAAACCGCCTGAGTTAAAATCCTTTACAAGTAAAAATGGATTAAAATTATCAAGATTGAAAGGAAGTTCTGTTTTATGCACATAATTTATTTGTGCGCCGTGATCTGAAACAATTATTATCCGGGTATTATCATATACATTTTCATCTTTTAAAAAATTAAACCAATCGCCAAGACGTTTAAATGCAGCCATGTTTGTATGATATTCATTTTCTTTACTATAGGAACTTGTGCCGTAATTAGTAACATATTGAACCGGGCGAAAATCTGGAGCTTGATAATAAATCGGATCATGTGTAGTATCATTTACAATAAAAACAAATGAATTTTCTTTTTCACATGAGAATCCTGTAAGACGCGGAAGATAATGAAGAACCGAATATGAGTCTAAATTTGAAATAAATTTATGATTTGAATATGTTGAAAACCAATCGCCGTGCTGATAAATTCCTGCTCGGAATAAATAAGGCATAATTCTAAATAAACTATACCAGAAGATATTTCGTTTTAGAATATCACTAATCGAAGGTAAACTCATGTTTTGTTCAGTTAACCAATAATCAGTATATATTGATTTAGTAATTAAGGCTTTCATTTCAGGATATTGATCATAAATTCTTAGATCGTTTCTAAAACTATAATTAGGATAAGGAGGATCTGTAACCGTTACTTCAAAACCTGCATCCATGAACAATTTTGGCAGTAAAAGAAGAGCTTCATTGTGTTTATCACGCATTAAAATATCATCACGCTTATTAATACCTTCCGGAGTATATTCATACCCGCCGAAAAGGGGAGGAGTACCGAGTAATGTGTATCCGTTAAATGTTACTGTATTCGGATAATAAACAAATCCGCTGTATATATTAAGGAGTTCAGGGCTTTCATCAAGAATAAAAGGTATAAATCCGCTTGTAGCATGATCAAGCATTATAATAATTGTATTCTTGCCGGTTTTAGATAAATTAAATATTGGTTCAATTGCAGTAATTGTTTGTTTTTCTGTAAAATAAACTTGTGTTTTTTTATACTCAATTTGAATTTTGATAATATTTATTATAGAAATACTAAATATTGCTAATAGCGGAAGTGTAACAAGAGGAAGAAGAACTTTTTTCCCGGCACGTAAAAAAATAAATATTGAAATACTAAGTAATAATAAAACGATAAAAATATTAAAAATAATTTCTTTAAAACTGTGACTAACTCCGGGAAAAATAATTTCTATTGAGATTAAACCGTAATTTCCTGGAAAAAAGAAAACATTAATAATAGAAACAAGAAAGAAACAAATGCTTAATAAAGAAAATATTCTTTTTATACTTAAAGAAAATAAAAAATAAAGGCAGAGAGGCCAAAAAACAAAAAAACCTATACTTTGTAATGCGGTATTCCCTATAAAAAAAAGAGGCGTTTTATAAGTGTCAATATTTGAAAACTCCGCAGGAGAAGAGACTATCAGCATAGAAGGAATTAGCATACCATTTAATACACATAAAGAAAGCATTGAAAATAAGAAAATAAATAATAAGGTTTTATCAGGATAATTAACACAAGGAATTTTACTTGCAATTTTAAATAATAATGGAATAATCCAAGGAATTAAAGAACAAAATAAAAATAAGGATGCAAGTGTTATTCTCATATTTAAATCACGGCGTAAAATAAACAAGGAATAAAATGCAAGTATTGCGCATAATGCAGTAATAAGAGAAAATATTAAATATTTTTTTGAATGTAAAGGAATTTTAAAGTATATATTCTTTAATAAAGAAAAAATATTATTTAATGTCCAGTATAATACAAGTCCTGAAGGAGAATTGTAAAGTAAAATAAGAAATATTAAAGAAATAAGATATAATTGTATTTTATCTTTTAGATCAAAAGAATGAGCATAAACAGCAGCTGAAACGCAATTAATACAAGTCATTAATATTGGTAAAAGATTTATTCCTCCTGCGATAGGAATTAGTGAATCAGGAGCGCCTAAATTATTAATAAAAAGAAAAGAAGCGCCTTTTAAAATTTCTAAATGAGAAAGATATTTATATGCAGCAATAAAAAAAGGAACTTGTATTAGAAGTCCAAAAGTACTTCTAAGAGCATATATGGGATGATAATGATTTTGCTTGTAATATGTAGCTAAAACCATATATTGTTCATCACCTTTAAACGCTTTCTTTATTTTATTTATTTTTGGTTTTAATTTTTGAATTGTCTTTCTTTCAATTTCTTGCCATTTTTCCGCAACCATGTAAAGCGGTAGACATAATAAGCTAAAAGCAGCGGAAACACATACAATAGAAAACCCGGTTTCCTTAAATAATTTTTGTGCGAAAACAAAAACTACTTCAAAGATTAGCACTAAAGGATAAATTATTACTGTATAAAAGAAATTAAGCATTAATAAAAACCTTTGTCATAAAATCATATACTAATTTTCCTGATTCACCTTGATGCTGCCATGCCGTTTCACTTGCTTTCTTTCTTGCATTGGCAAGTGATTCATTATCACCGGCATTTTTTATAATATTCACTAAGTTATTTAAATCTTCTTCTTTTAATTCTATACCTGCTTCTTTTAATACTTTAAATTGCCACAATTCATGATCAATATCGTCAGCATCATAAGGGGTCGGATCGAAATCATTTTTTATATATAAGACAGGTTTATCGCATAAAAACATATAATCATAAATAATACCTGAAAAATCTGAAATCATTATATCTGCTTTTGAAAGAGAATAAATATTTTCTCTTTCAAAATCCCAAACTATATTTTTATTATCTTTATATTTGTTTTCCAGTCTTTCAAGCATATCTTTCTCAGCTTTTTTTGATTGAGGATGCGGACGGATAATTATATTCCAGCCTGAATTGCTTAAAGGATCAAGAAGTTTTTCTCCATAACGTGACAAGAGAGCAGACGGTCCCCAAGACGGAGATATAAGAACAGTAAATTGATGATCTTCTTCTTTTGGAATCTGTTTTATTTTTTGAGAATATGCGTCAAGATAAGAACAGCCGACTGTAACAAGTTTTTTTTCAGGAAGATTTCTTAATTTTTCCAGAAAGCGAAAATCATAAATCTGATAATCTCCTGTTAAAAGAATTGAATCAAAATAATCAAAACTAAAAAGTTTATAAGTTGTTGTATCGGCAGGTGAATGAAGAATATGAGAATAATGTTTAACAGTTTTAGATCGTTTTAATTGATACACATTAAGACCAGGTGTTGTCATTAAAACAATTTCTGCTGAAATAAAATTAAGATATGCAAATGCTTTATTTCCTTCTCCTATATATTCAGGTTTTATATAATTCCATGATGTTTCAAAAACAGGATCATCGGCTGATGATGTTAAATAACGCAATTCTGTTTTATTATTTTCAAATTCTTCGGCAATAGATTGAAAAACATTCCAGTATTGTTTGCCTTCGCAATAAATAACATATTTCCATGTAAAATCTTCTTTAGATAAATCTTTTTTTCTGAAAAAACCAAATTTTAATTTAATTAATAGCGCACGCAAAAGAAAATATAAAGTTGCAGCGGCACCGATAAATATTGAAAATAAAGCGCTTCCGGTTCCCGGATCGATATATAATAAATAAAAATTAAACATTACTTTCCTCTAATGAATAAATATATTTTTCCAGTATTTCTGTAAATTGATGCATTTCATTTGGTTTTATATCACCGATATTTGCGATTCTGAATGTATTGATATTACCAAGTTTTCCCGGATATATTGTAAAACCTTCTTTTTTAGCAATGTCATGTAGAATATCAAAACTGTAATTAGAAGTTTGCGGTTCATAAATTGCAGTTATTAAATGAGATTGTTCTTCTTCTTTTACAAGTAATTTTAAATTTAATCGTTTTACAGCTTTAATAAGCATTTCCCAGCAATCAGTATAGCGTTTATATCTTTTTTCAACAGTTTCTTGTTTTGTTTCTAAAATCGCCTGACGTAATGCATAAAGTGTTTGCACAGGAGGTGTAAAACGTGTCTGTCCTGTTTTTGTAAAGTATGCCCATTGATCATATAGATTTAAATAATAATTTCGCATGGGAATGCCTTTTAATTTCTCTAATTCTTTTTTATTGCAGATAACAAAACCAACTCCGGCAATTCCCTGAATATTTTTATTGGAAGTGGAAGCCATAAAATCTATACATAACTTTTTAAGATTCATTGGAATGGCTGCATAAGCGCTTACAGCATCTACTATGGTGACAATGTTGTACTTTTTGGCAAGAGGACAGATAATATCAAGAGGATTGAGCAAACCGGTTGTTGTTTCATGATATACAATACCAAGATGAGAGTATTTACCGGTTTTAAATTCATTCTCCAAAGATGAAATATCAAGGCGTTCATAAGATGAACTTTTAAAAACAGTGTGTTTTAAATTATAAATTGAAGCGATTTTAGCAAGACGTTCACCGTATGAGCCGTTATCTACAATTAAAATATGACCTTCTTGCGGAACGCAGGAAGAAATCATTACCTCATCTGCAGCAGTACCGGAACCGCCGAATATTACTGTTTCATATTCATTTGAATCTGATACAAAAAAAGTGAGTTCACGGCAAACCCACTTCATTATTTCACCGAATTCTTTTTCTCTTGGACATATGTCAGGGCAAACTTGAGCGTATTTTACAGAATCGGTTGTAGTTGCAGGTCCCGGATTAAGAAGAATTTCTCTTTGAATATTTCTAAGAGATTCATTTTCTATAATTCGAGGCATTATTTGATGCTGCGCTCTTTGTAAATGGTTTTCATCATCTATTTCGCACCATGAATAAAATTCTATCTTGCGGATATATACATCAATTTCTTTTGAACAGGCGGCAATTGTTTGTTCATAATCTTTTTTCTTTTCAGCAAGAGAACACATTAAATTTAATAGAGGTAGAGTTATTTTACTTATACCGGTTAATTCTCCGTAAATTGACTCAAGTTCATCTTTATTTTTAGATAATGTTTTTAAAAAACAATTATCAGCTTGAATATATACTTCGTCGCCGGAATTGGTTTTTCCTGATGCTAAAATTACATTTTGATGAGTTTCATTGCATAAAACTTTAAGTCCGATATCATCATAGATAAGATCAGATTCTAAGAGTAAAAAAGTATCTGTAATATGCGGAGCGCATACTTCTAAAGTAGCCATGCTTCCCGTAGATGCATAATTTTTATTTAAGACAGTTTGTATACAAGGATATTTTTTTGCAAGTTCATCATAAAATTGCGCGTGATATCCTGTACCGATAATTATTTTTTCTATACCGCAGGAGAGCAGCTTTTGAATTGACCATTCAATTATTGGAATACCATTAAGTTCAAGAAAACCTTTGGGCATTAATACAGTTTTATCTTTTAATCTTGATCCAAGACCTGCTGCAAGAATTACCGCCTGCTTTATCATATTAACTCCATTTCCTTATATAATTCATAAATGCATTTTTGTTTTCTATAGGTGTTTTATCAGGTCTGCCTAAATTCTTGCGGTTTCCTTTACAGATATGTACTTCAATAAAGAGAGGTTTTTGATCATCGCCTAATGCGATTTGAAGTTCTTCTTTTGTTTTAACAAAATATATTTGCTTATAACCGCAGGAACGGGCAATGCCGCAAAGATCGATTTTTCCTGCAATTGTTGGCTGCCCGCCGACAGAATCATGCGCTTCATTATTCAAAACAATGTGGCGAAGGTTTGCGGGTTTTCGCTCTCCGATTGAAGCCATGCTGCCAAGATGCATAAGAGCCGCACCATCACCGTCAATGCAAGTAACAGAAAGATTAGGTTTTTGAAGCGCAATTGATAAGGCAAGAGAAGATGCATGACCCATGCTGCCGACAGTTAGAAAATCTTTATCATGATCCATATTAAATTTTTCTCTAAGTTCAAAAAGTTCGCGGGAAGCCATTCCTGTAGTAGAAATAAATACTTCTTGCTGAGATGATGCTAAAATAATTTCTTCTATAGCTCTTTCACGGGTTAATGAAGATTTTTCATCTGTTGTTTTTGATGATAATAAATACCGGGAAAAAGTGTCTTTTTTAACTATTAAAGCAAAAGGGGTATTTTCTTTTTTTAAATGCGCATAACAAATATTTAATTGTTCTAAAGTATCCTTTTCATTATCTGAAAGAATAAGATAGGGAATACCCATTGTATCAAAAAGAGAGCAAGTAACTTTTCCCTGCTTGATATGCTGAGGTTCATCTTTTTTATCAGGTTCTCCGCGCCAGCCGACAAGAAGGAGCATTGGGATTTTATAAACATCACCGTCTGCAAGAGAAAGCAAGGGATTTACGGCATTTCCAATACCCGAGTTTTGCATATAAACAAGCGGAATTTTTCCCGTAGCAAGATGATAACCTGCCGCAAGAGCGGCTGCAGCCCCTTCATTTACAGCTATAATATGATCTTTTTCTTTTGTATTATCGGTTATATAAGCGCAAAAATCTTTTAAAAGAGAATCGGGGACACCTGTAAAAAAACACACATTATGCTGTATAAGTTGATCGTAAAAAAAATTAATATCAATCATTATTTACTGCCGGGAATTAATTCTAGAATTTCTTTAATAGGCATACAATATTTATCTGCTTCCAAAGAACGTTCGCATTCCAAAATTGTTTTTGCGGCAGACATCATTGCAGGATATGAAGCGCGGAGCATATGGTTTGCATAAATAATAATATTTGCCCCCCATAAAGAAAGTTCTTTTTCTGTAAATTGGTTATATGTAGTTGGAACAAGAATAATAGGAACATGAGGATATTCACAGCGGAAAACAGAACAAAATTCTTTTATATCATCTCCTGTTTTTTCTTTACTGTGAATCATTATACCGTCGGCTCCTGCGTCTACAAAAGCGCGGGCACGTTCAAGCGCATGAGAAACAGGAAAACCTGCAATAAGACTTTCAAGACGAGCGATAACCATAAACTCTTTTGTAACCTGAGCAAGTTTACCTGCTCTAATCTTTTCACAAAAATCAGGGATAGGGCACAATTCCTGATTTACCTCAGTTCCAAAAAGTGAATTTCTTTTTTGTCCTGTCTTATCTTCTATGATGACAGCAGACACTCCATTTCTTTCAAGAGTTCTTACAGTGAATGCAAAATGATTCCCACCTGTATCACCGTCAAAAATAATAGGTTTTGTTGTACATTCAAGAATATTGGTTAAATCCTGAAGGCGGGTAGTAAGGTCTACAGCTTCAATATCAGGTTTTCCTTTGCAAGTAGAATCCGTTAAACTAGATGACCACATACCGTCAAAACTTCGCGTTCCGTCTTCTTTTTCAATTTCCAGATTTTCAATAATTAAACCTGAAAGACCTGAGTGTGCTTCCATAATTCTGATTATTTTTTTTGTATCAAGAAGGCGGCGCAGTGTTTTAAGACGAATATCCGGGGTTGTTCCGACAGAACGCATTGCTTCATTTAATGATGAAGAGTTTACGCCTTGTGTATAAGGTATTTCTACTACTTGTCCGCCCAACTCTTTCATTACAGCAAATACTTCTTCGCGTTCTTTTTGAAGAGGCCCTGTTTTCCAATCATCGCCGTGGATAATAAAATCCGGTTTATATTTAATTATATTCGGAACATATCTCCATTCTTCCTGTGCAACTACTTTATAGACACCTTTTATATTTTCCACTATTTCTTTTCGCTGTTCATAACTTAAAAACGGAAGGCGTTTGTGAGAGGCAATTGCAGAATCTGTTAATAATCCGACTATTAAGTTGCCTAACTTACTGCCTTCGCGGATAATATTAATAATTCCAGGATGAATAATATCACCGCGCATACAAAGATAAACTGTTTTATCTGTCATAGAGTAATTCCATTATTTATTTTTTTTAATGCTTCTAAAAGCCTGTTATTATCTTCTTCTGATCTTACGGCAATTCGTACAAATTCTTTATTTGAAAAGCCGCATTTTGATTTGCAATTTTTTATTAATATATTAAAATTATTCAATAATTGAAATGTTAATTCTGTCGCTGTAAAAGGAGGTTTTACTTCACACAAGAAATAATTTGCCATAGAAGGTATTACTCGTAAATATTTTATTTGTGATATATCTTTTAAAAATTCAGCTCTTACTGAAATTATTTTATTACAAGCATTGATGTAATCTTTTTCATATTTATTAAATATTTGCATAAAGTATTCTGCAAATGAGTTTATATTCCAGATTGATAATTCTTTTTTAATCTGATTTATAAGAGCGGAATTATTGGAAGCAAGTATACCAAGCCTTAAACCGGGAACGCCGTAAGATTTAGATATACTTTTAATGATAATCATATTAGGAAATTGTTCTAATATTTCATTTTTTAACAGAGAATTTAAAACAGAGCCTTCAGAAAAATCCACAAAAGATTCGTCTAATATAAAAGTAATGTTTCTTTTGTTTGTCCATGAAGCAATTTCTAAAACATCATTTATCGGGATAAAATTTCCTGATGGATTATCAGGATTAATTAATAAAAGCGATTTTATTTTTTTATCTGAAAAGAAAGACATTATATCTTTAGAAGTATAATTAAAAGAATCATTATTAACATAATACGGAATAAAATCATTGGAATCTTTTCTATTGTAATATTCTTCAAATGCAGGAAACATAATGCCCGTTTTTCCGGGAAGCAAATACATTAATTCTTTAATTAATTCCGCCGCTCCGTTTCCTACTGCCAAATAATTATGTTTTATTCCGAAAAACTTGGAAACTAAAAGACAATTTACATTTAAGCTTGAAGGATAATTTGAAAGCAATGTATCAAAATATGATTTTAATTCGTCTTTCATTCTTTCAGTCGGAAAATAAGGATTTACAAGATAGCAAAAATCCAAAAGTTTTGGAAAACGCCAATAGCCGCCGAAACGTTTTTGATAATTACTTAGAATATTATCATTATTGGCAAACAAAGTTTGTGCAATATCTACATCTTGTATATCATCAATCTCATACCATTTTTGTTCAGGATTTATTACATGAGCTTTTAGAGTAGAGTGGTTTAAAAAAGAAATAACTCTTAAAACATCTTCATAATATTCGTTTTTTCCCATTGTACGCGAATACGCTTCCAAAAAAGGGATATAATGATTTTCAGAAAATGAAGAACTAAACTTATAAATATTAACAGTTTTATAATATTTATCTGTATTGGAAAAAACAAATTCTTTTTTAGGAATAAAACTTAAAATATTATTTTCTTCATCAATAGTAATAACTGTTCCGTCCATCCAATTTTCATATTTTGCAACCGTTGTCAGATTGGCGTACGGATTATTTATCAAATCATTTAAAATAGTATTTTCTATTATTAAATCACTTTCAAATAAGATTGTATCATCTTTTAATAAATAATCTTTTGCAAGATATAATGAATAAATATTGTTAGTTGTTTTATAATCAGGATTTTCTACATATTTAACAGGTATATCTTTGTAATTATTTCCAATTAAACTTTTTAATTTATCTCCGAAATAACCTATTACAAAAACAATTTGTTTAAAATTATGTTCGCTGATTTGTTCTAACAACCGCTCAATTAATGTTTTTCCGCAAATATTGACCATACATTTTGTGTTTTCGTTTGTTAATTCACCTAAACGTCTGCCCATACCGGCAGCTAAAATTATAGCCTGCATATAATTACCTTTATATTACATTTATTCAATTTTTATTTTTTCTTTTTCTGAAGTTTGAATCATGAAATCGACAATATTCTTGCCGGATTCCCCTTTAAACATCCACATATTTTTTATTACTTCATTACGATTATTCTGCATTTGCGTATCTTGGGAAAGATTCAAAATTATCTCTTTTATATTAACAAGCGTATTACTGTCAATCTGTATTCCGATTTTTTTAATTGCTTGTATAAAATAAGGTTCTTGATTTAAATCTTGCGCATCTAATCGTTTATAATTAATATCTTGAATATTTACAATAACAGGTTTATTAAAAAGGAATACATAATCAAAAATAATGCCGGAAAAATCCGATAACATTACATCAGACTTTGAAAGAGAATAAATATTTTCATGATTATAATCCCATTCAATATTTGTGTTATCTTTATATCTTTCTATCAATGAGTCAATCATTAATTTTTCTACAATTAATGATTGAGGATGAGGGCGCACAATTATACGCCATCCTGTTTTTGAAAGAGGATCAAGTAATTTTTCTCCGAATACGCTTAGTAAAGCTGATTTTCCCCAAGAAGGAGATACAAGGACAGTAAAAATATGCGGATTTTCATTCGGAATTTGTTTTATTTTTTCTGCACATCTGTCAAAAAATGAATTCCCAACTACAACCAATTGTTTTTCAATTGTATTTCTTGTTTGTTCAAGTATACGAAGTTCAGGAATTTCTTTTTCATTTGGAACAAGAACAGAATCGAAATAATCAAAAGAGTATAAATGATATAAAACAGCACCTCCTGCACCATGAACCATGTGACAATAGTGTTTTATATTTTTAGAACGTTTCCATTGAAATACATCAAGATTCGGCGTTGTAGTTAATAGAAATTCAGCGGAAAGAAAATTTAAAAAAGCATATGCTTTATTTCCACTGCCTATGTATTTGCCTTCAATATGATCATACTTTGAAGAAAAAATTGGATCATCTTCTGATGTTGTAAGATAATGAACATTGATATTTCGTTTTTCTAATTCATCTAGAATTATTTCAAAAAAAGACCAGTATCTTTTATCTTCAGCATAAATTACATATTTATATTGATATTCAAAGTTTTTCTTTTTACGAAAAATAAATATACCAAGTTTTAGAATCAATCCGCGTCCGAGAAAATACACAGTAGCTGCAATTCCGATAAGAATAGAGAAGAGCGCGCTTCCTGTTCCGGGATCAATGTATAAAGGATTTAATTCCATAATATATTTTTAATTAATCATTAATTATAGTTATAATTTTATTTAAAGTATTAATTTTATTAAATTTATTTTTAACAGTTTCATTTGCATTTTTTCCCATAGAAGATAAAATTTCAGAGTTTTCATAGATCGAATAAATTAAACTAATAAAATTATTAACAGAGTTATTAATAAAAAAACCGTTTTTTTCATTTATTAATTCAGGATTTCCGCCGACATTTGTTGTTATAACAGGCATTGAATGATTTAATGCATCTAAAATACTTAAACTGCAATTTTCTATTTTAGTTAATAAAATAAAAATATCACAATCATTATAAAAAGATGATGTATCTTTATTAAAACCATAATAAACAATATTATTTTTGTTTATTTTTTTAATATATTCATCGTATTCACCGGAACCTACAATATGTAAAACCGCAATATGTTCTGGAATTTGCAAAAATGTGTCTATTAAAGTTTTAATTCCTTTTGTCCGATCTGTCCGCCCAAGAAATAAATATTTTAAAGGATTTGTGAACTTTCTCTCTTTGAATTTAAGTAAATCTACGCCATTAGATACAGTAATCGCGTTTTTTCTTTTTATTTTTTGCTCATTATTTGAATAATTAGAAACATGAATTACTTTATTTGCAAATAAATAACAAATATGAATTAGGAAAATATAAATAATTCTTTTAAATAAATTTGATATTGATTTATATGTCGCATGACGATACATTATTTTTTTTGTAAATTTATTAATAAATGGCGTATAAAATAATGTATTTCCTCCGTTTAAAATTACAACAGAAACAGACAATTCTTTTATCAATGTTTTTGCTTGGTTTAACTGTTTTAAAAATAATTTATTTCTAAATATAAACCTTTTATCTTCCGGTAATAAATTATAAAGATAATCATTATTTACAAGAAAATAAGTATCAAAATTATCTTTTAATAATGATAATGTATTTGCAATAAATGACTCGCCTCCGCCGTAAAAAGAGCAGTCGCTTATTATCAGTATTTTTTTTAATTCATTCATATTATTTATAGCTTGGATAAATATTCAATAACAGGTTTTAGTGTTATATTCATATCACAATATTTTTCTGCAAATAATCTGATTTTATTTGTAATTTGATTAATATTATTTTCATTTATCAAATTATTATAAAATTGAATAATGGAATTTATATCAATCGGACTTTCATTTTCCGGAACAAATAGACAATATTTATAATTATCCGGCAGAACATCAATTTTTGTAGAAGAGAGCATCGGAAGTCCTCTTGCCATATACTCTCTGCTTTTTAATTCGCTTGATAAAAAAATTGATTTTCTATGACCTCCAAGTGAACATACAGCGATATCAGATTTATTAAAAATCAAAGACAGCTCTTCTCCGGATTTTATACCGTAAAAAATTATATAATTTGACAAATTAAATTTATTTACAAGATTTTTGTAAAAATTTAACTGTTCTCCGTCCCCAACCAGATGAATATACACGGTTTTTTCCGTATTATTTTTGTAATAATCAGATAATCCGTATATCAAACGATCATATCCATGCCATGAATAAAAATTGGCAACCGCTATAAGATTTAATTCATTTTTATTTTCTGTTTTGGTAACAACAGGAATATCGGAAATATTAATTCCATTCATTATTTGTAAAGCAGGAATATTAAATATTTCAGTATGTTTTGAATATGTAGTAATTAGATTAACATATTTTTTTAATTGTTTATTTAGAATAGAATCCATTAATAAAGTTAATTTTGATAAAAACCCTTTTATTTCTTGATTATAAGGATATGTAGGTATTTCTATAATAACATTTTTTTTATTTTTCTTGATTTCACTTAATAATTTAATAAAAGGATATGTACAAAGTGAATAACGTATATAAAAAAAGTCAACATTAAAAAAATCTTCCGGAAGATTTTTTAAAAATATATTTGGTGAAAATTTATTAATTATCTTAAAAAGATGTTTGAAATTCTTTGGAATATTAATATTACTAATATTAATACCGGCTTTTATAAAAGACTTAATTTGAGATTGAATCTTTTTATATACGCCATTGCCTTCATTATAATGACTGGGATTTTCAAATGTAATATAATAACCTTTCATAATTTAAAAACTTTTCCGTCTTCAATTTTTACGGATTTTACAACATTGCGCATATCAACAATTAATTTTGATTTTTCTAAAATATATTCAAAGTCAAAGCAACTATGATTTGTTGTAAACACAACACAATCAGCGCTTATAAGTAATTCGTCTGTTAAAATAGACCCTATATAATGATTTCCGTGATCATCTGTAACTTCTTTAATATACGGATCATGATATAATACTTTCGCTCCTTTTTTCTTAACCTGTTCCATTACAAGTAAAGCAGGGCTTTCACGCGCGTCATCAATATCAGGTTTATAAGCAATACCTAAAAACAATATTGTTGATCCGTTAATTGGTTTTTTATAACGGTTTAACGCATAAGAAATTTTATTCATCATACGATAAGGCATTAGATCGTTTATTGCGCCTGCAGTATGTATCATGGATAGTTCAAAATTATAATTTTTTGCTATATGTTCAAGATAAAAAGGATCGAGAGGAATACAATGACCGCCGATTCCCGGTCCCGGATAAAATGCCTGGAACCCGTAAGGTTTTGTTTTTGCCGCCTCTATTACTTCCCAAATATCTATATTCATTTTACCGGAAAGAAGAGCCAATTCATTTATTAATGAAATATTAATAAGACGATACGTATTCTCAAGTATTTTAACCATTTCTGCAACACGGGGAGAAGAAACAATATGAAGATGTTTTATTGCAAGACTATATAATGCTGACGCGATTTGTTTTGCATCTTCGCCAAGCGCGCCAATTACTTTTGGAGTATTATCTGTTTTAAAATCTTTATTTCCCGGATCAATTCGTTCAGGGCTGAAACAAAGCCAAAATTCTGTGCCTTCTTTCATACCGGATTCACGCTCAATAATTGGTTTAATAAAATTTTCAGTTGTAGTTGGATAGGTTGTACTTTCAAGACTGATAAATGTTCCGTTTTTCATATTTTTACCGATATCGATACATGATTGTTCAATAAAACTCATATCCGGTTTTTTAAATTTATCAAGCGGTGTAGGTACGCAAATAATGACTGCATCACATTCTTTAATTCTGGAAAAATCAATTGTTGCTGAAAGTTTATTTGTTTTTATAACATTTAAAAGATCATCATCTGTTACATCGCTTATATAATTTTTTGCAGAATTAACATCTTTTGTTTTTATTTCGTTTTTTTCAAAACCAAGTACATCAATACCGTTACGTGCAAAAGTAACTGCCAGAGGCAGACCTACATAACCAAGTCCGATAATACCTATTTTTACAGTTTTATCAGAGATTTTTTTTAGTATTTCTTTGCTTGACATAGAGTTTTCTCCACATTAACTGTGTTTTTTTCTGTTTCTACATTAAAAGAAAAGTTGTCATCTAATGGAACAATGATTCTAAAAATATCGCTTTCGATTAATTCTGGTACTTTACCTGAATACCTATACCCGTAATAAAACAATTTTATTACTCCTGTACCTAATTCATCAGCCATTCTAATAGTGCATTTTGCAACTTTTTATCTATCATTTTATTTCTTGATTAGACGTTATCTTTTTACTCCGAATCAGTATATTTTTAAATAAATTACAGTAATATTTAAATTCTTCAGTTTTGTAAGTAGTTATATAATAAACAGAAGTTACCACTAATAAAATAAATAGTATTTTAAGAATAAAACCAATTAATCCGGATGGTAATAAAAAGAAATAAACAAAATAAGATATGCAAAAACAAATTAAAGTAATAAATAAATATTTAAACAAATGATTATAAATAAATTTTATTTTTTCTTGTAAAGCGTATTTTGAAATAATAAATATTTCAAACGGCAGTTGAATAATAATTATAGCAATTATTTGAGAACCAATTACTCCTGATATACCAAAAATAATTGCTCCCGGCAAAGCCAGTCCTAAAAATATAATTATTTCAAAAAAACAACGATAATAATAATATTTATATAAGCCATATGCATTGAAAAATATTCCTAAAGTATTACGTATTATCCATATGAATATATTTATTGCCATAAATAATGGTAACCATCTGTCTAGAATCATTTCTTTTCCGAGCCATATTTCAATAAAATCATTAAATAAAATACTTAAACCAACAAAAAATACTATTGCAAAAAATGAATTAAAGTATAGTATTTTCTTGAATAATTCTTTTTGAGATTCTATATTCTCAGTAACAGCAAAATTACCGACACTTGCAGTAGCCGATTCATTAAATTTTACAATAAGTGTTGTAATTGCAGATGTTAATAAAAAATAATTTGAATAAAGACCTACTTCTTTTAATCCAATAAATTTTGAAATAATAATAGAAATTATACCGGTAGTAAAAACAGAACTTGTTTTTGTAAAAAACAAAGCAAGAATATTAACATATAAAGTTTTCTTTTCATCAGAATTTAATTTTTCTTTTTTATATATTTTTAAATATTTATATCTTTTATCAACTATAATATTAATAGCAATATTTTCAAGATAAATAAAAATTACATTAATAGCTAAAAAAAGAAAGAAATTTTGTAAAAATATAATTATTAGTATTTGTGTTATTTTATTTATAATTGAGATAATTATATTTATGATATTTACAATAAATCTTTTTTGATCCGAAATAATGAGAGTACGTTTATATGCAAAAAAATACGTTGAAACAGTTGAAATTAGAAAAATAATGAAATATATTCTTAAATCATTTAATGAAATATTTATTTGTTCAAAATTATTAATAAAATATTGCAAAAATGGAAGAATAATAATACCTAAAAATAAAACAACAAACCCAATTATTGAATATATTTTTTTGTAATATTGCATTAATGCAGAAATTTTTCGTTCATTATTTTCAGATAATGGTCTATATAATGCGTATGAAATTGCTGTAGAAAAACCAAGTTCAGCTAAAGAGAACACAGCAATAATACTTGTAAATAAACTATTAATTCCAAGTAATTCAACGGCAAGATATTGTAGGAAAACCATTCTTCCTACAAATCCAAGTAAAAGTGATACTGCATGTCCTGTAGTACCGGTTAATGTATTAAATATTGTTTTAGTTGTTCTGGAATTATTATTAAATATCATTTAATTGTTTATTAGTAATTTGATTGTTTTTTAATAAATTAATAAATTGATTTATATCATTTAAAAGAAATACATTATCTTTAACATTAAAAGTAGAAATATCCCGTAATCCTGTTTTTACTAAAAAAACAGTTGTATTTTCATTCTCTGAACATTCATACTCACTTTCTGAATCACCTACAATAATAACATCATTAAATGACATTAAATATTTTTTCTTAGTTGTTATTTTTGGATCTAAACAAATAATATTATTTAAATTAATTTTTAAATCTAAATAATCAATCTGTAATAATAAATTATTGTAATTATTTCTGAATGTTAAAATTTTAAAATTTGAAATATCATTATTATAAAGAATAACAGTATCAAGTTTTAAAAAATCAATGTTTTCTAAATTGTTTTTTTTGTATATTTTATATTCATTAAACAAGGCAATATTTGCATATTTCTCTGTTAAAAGAAAATCAGATTTATATTTCCTTTTTTCATTTTTATATAATTCAAAATCTATATCAATTTTATAAAAGTCACAAAATATTTTATAATATCTTTTCCAGACATCTATAATTGTTCCGTCAAAATCAAGAAATATATTATTCAATTAAATAACTCTTCAAAATATCTATACATTGTTATTTTTGATAAATTTATTTGAATATTTTTTGAATAAGGAATGCCGACTGATTCGTTTAACAAAAGTTCAGGAATATTTAAACCTGCATGAACGGATAAAGGAATACCGCCTGAAGCAAATCTTAGATTAAAATCAAAAAATATTATTTCTCCGTTATGATAAAAAAATTGAAAATTTACTGGTCCCGTTAATGAATAATTATCTTCAATAAGTTTTAATTCTTTGGAGATGTCAATTTCCATTGCTGCTTCAGTTATTATGACTGCTCCCCCGATATTTTTTATTCTTTTTCTTATATAATAACCAATTAAAACATGAGTATTTGAAAAAAAACAATCAACTGTATATTCATCTAAATCATAATAATCACAAATAAAATGATTAGGATACGATGAAAAAAAATTATATTCTTTAATGTCTTTTATTTTAATAATACCGCGTGATCCGCTGCTGATAATTGGTTTTAATAATAATGGATATTTATCTATCATAGTTTCATTTTCAATTATTCTTGGGCATTTTAAACCAATTTTATTAATTTCTTTATATATATTAAATTTATTATCAAAAAGAGTAATTATTTTAGTATCACAAATTAATATTTTACCAGTTAAATATTTTTCTAATTCTTCTTTATATTCTGATACAATAGCTATTTCATGAGAATGTAATGGAATATAAACATCAATTTTTAATTTATTAATTATTTCAATAATTGAATCTATAAAATGTTTTTCATTAACTCCCGGTACGGTAAAAAAATTATTTAAAAAATATTTTCCGGCATTATTTTCGTTTTTATCAAAACCTGCAACATAATGTTTATTTTTATATTGTTTTGCAAGATAAATACCTGTTAAACCTCCGCATGAACCTAATAATATATTCATTTCATACCATCATCAAAAAAAATTAATTAAAAAATCTTTTTATTTTTTCACAAACAAAGCTTACTTCATCTTCTGTCAGCTCAGGAAACATAGGAAGCGCTAGAACCGAATCACATAATTTTTCTGCAACCGGAAAATCACCTTTTTTATAATCTAAATATTCAAAACATTTTTGTAAGTGAAGCGGAACAGGATAATAAATTGATGTTCCGATTTCATTTGATTTTAAATAAGAATCAAGTTCATCGCGTTTATGCGCTTTTATACAAAAAACATAATTAACTTCTTTATTATCTGTTTTTATTACAGGTAATTTTATTTCTTCTATGTTTTTTAGTAATTCACGATACTGCGCGGCATGATTTGCTCGTTTTTGAATCGCATTATCAATGTGTTTTAATTTTATATTTAATATAGCAGCCTGTAATGTATCAAGCCGTGAATTGTAACCAATATAATCATGATGATATTTTTTTGTTGATCCGTGTGTTCTGTAACTTTTTGCCTTTTTATAAAGTTCTTCGTTATTTGTAACAATCATTCCACCGTCGCCGTAACCGCCTAATGTTTTTGTAGGAAAAAAAGAAAAAATACCAAAATCGCCGATTAAACCCGAATGAATATATTCACCGTTATATTTTGTTTTCATTCCAAAAGCCTCAGCTGCATCTTCAAGTACTGTCAGATGATATTTTTTTGCAAGTTCCATGCAGGTTGTCATATCTGTTGTCTGTAAGAATAAATGTACAGGTAAAATTCCTTTTGTTTTTTCTGTTATTCGTTTTTCCGCATCATTAATATCAATGCAAAATGTATCTTCATCAACATCGCAAAAAACAGGTTTTCCTTGAAGACGAGCTATACAAGATGCTGAAGCAAAGAATGTAAAAACAGGAGTAAGTATTTCTGCTCCGTTTTTATATTCTAAAATATCTGAAGTAATTAAAAGTGCATCACTTCCATTTGCAACACCAACAGCATATTTTGCACCTGTATATCTGCAAACCGCTTCTTCAAAATCATAAACTTGCTTGCCAAGTATAAATGCTCCGGATTCTAAAACTTTAGAAATTTCTATATCAAATTCTGTTTTTTTAAAATTATATTCGCGTGTTGCGTCATAAAACGGAACTTTCATTTATCAAAATAACCTTTCATTTCCATTGTTGAAAAATCCAATGGAAGGTCAACCGGTTTACCGGTTTTTTGTGATTTGTAAATTGCAAGTATTAATTCCATTGCTTTTTTTCCTTTATCGCCTGATATTACAGGTTCACGATTTTCTTCGATAGCATCAATAAAATCCTTGAATAGAGCAGAGTGTCCGAAACCGTAAACAGTAGGCGGGTCTTTTTCGTTTGGATTTAATACTTTTTCCTCTGTATCTCCAATTTTTTCAGCATCTGAAAAACGCCATGTTTCGATTTTATTAACAGCCAGTCCTCCTACCACAACAGTTCCATTTTCTCCGAAAATGGAAAGGGTCTCATTAATATTTTTTGGAAATACATCCGCTGTTCCTTCGATTATACCGACAGCACCGTTTTTAAATTCAACAATAGCAGCACCGAAATCTTCGGCTTCTATAGGACGGATAAAACGTCTTGTTTGTGCCTGAACTCTTACTGCATCTTCACCTAACATCCATTGTAAAAGATCAATGCCATGTGTGCATTGATTCATTAATGTTCCGCCGTCTTGTTCCCATGTTCCGCGCCAAAGAGCCTCAGCATAATATGCATCATTTCTATTCCAGCGTATTTGAATCATACCATGAAGGATTTTTCCGAAACGCCCTGCAATAAGTGCAGAACGAAGTTTTTGTATTGGAGCATTAAATCTATTTTGAAAACAAACTGCAATCTTTTTATTTTTTTTTTTTGCACAGGATATCATTTTATCTGCATCTGATACAGATAAAGCCATCGGTTTTTCTACAATAACATGACAGCCTGCTTCAAGGCAGTTAATTGCAATTTCTGCATGTTTTCCGGATTCTGTTGCTATCGTAACAATATCAGGTTTTTTATTTTTCAATAATTCTTTGTAATCTGAAAAAATTGTTATTTCTGCTTCAGGAATTATTTTTTTATATTCTATTTCTTTTTCTTCTGCTCTTGAAATTACAGGGTCGCAGATCGCAATTAATTTTAATTTATCTTTATTATTAGTAAATCCTTCTATGTGTTTAAAACTAATTCTGCCGCAACCTATTAATGCTATAGTAAACATTTAACTAATCCTTCTTTATCCATTATTTCAAATAATTCTCTGACATTATTTATACTTCCATAATTTAATATATGTTCTTACTCAGAATGCAGAAAAAATAGTTAATAAGAGTTCTGTATCATCAATTAATTTATACTCCGGCATTTTTCCGGAAAGTTTAAAACTTTCAGAAAGAATTATAGGAACA
Organism: Treponema sp.; assembly: GCA_009787695.1. GTDB lineage: Bacteria > Spirochaetota > Spirochaetia > Treponematales > Breznakiellaceae > WQXQ01. Next base: position 103,443 of record WQSW01000001.1, on the reverse strand, counting down.
CCTTCTCCGCGTTTATCCATAATAAAGTTACGTTTACTTTCATAATTTTCAAAATTAATCGGACATCTTGATAGAAGTGAACTAAGTAATTCGTTTCGGGATGATTGCCTGAACTGAAGAGAGTCTATAGTCATACTATTAGGAATACAGCCCGGAGAATAAAGTTCAATTCTGTCAGAAAAAATATGCAAGCGGATTTTTGAACCGTAAATTGAATAATCTCTGTGTGCAACTGCATTTACTATTGCTTCAAAAACAGCATTTAATGAATATTGCGGAGTTTCAATTCTTCCGGGATTTTTTACAGCTCTGGTTTTCATGTTTCTTTTAACAAATTTACATGCTTCTCTTATTTGAATATCCAGAGGACCTGTTATATCCATTGCATCAAGCTGCTCTGATCCGTAATTATCGCCGAGATAGCATACTGCTTGAATATATGAATTTGAAATAAAATTTTCAGGTGTATCAAACGCAATTAGAATTCCGCTGACTGTAGGATATAAATCATTATCTTCGTTAGAAGAAATTAGTTTCATTTTCCTTAAAAATTCAATGTTATCTTTCGGAGAAAGATCAGTTTTAAACCGATTAAATAAATTTTCTTTAAGATCATTAACAGATGCGTCCATAACAAGTTGTTCGTCAAAACGAATTAATCTATTTTGCGTTCTTTGCTGAAAAAGTCTTGCTAAAAAGTCAGGAGACATTTTTCGTTTTGAACTTCCAATACGATAGAAATAACCGTCAGAACATTCATGTACAAAAATACTTTGCGGAATATCAATACGAATTATTATTTTTTCATTATTTTCCTTTAAAACAATCAGTTTTCTTATTTTGCAGATAAGCGGAGGTTTAATTAAATCATTGGCTATATTTCTTATCCATGTTTCTGTAATATCAAGTTTATCACAAGGTAAACCTATAATTTCATGTGTTTTATCATCTGCTCCAAGAATTATAGTACCGCCGTGCGAATTTGCCATAGCCGACAATTCACTTGCAAATGAGTCACGGTGAGGACCAATTACAGAATTATCTGAATATTTAATATCCTTTAATTCCAAAATGCTGTCTTCGCCAAGTGATATTTGTTTAAGTAATAAATTTAATTCGTTCATTTATTTTTTACTTTCACCTAACAACTGCCCAAACAACACCGCCGCTAATCAGCGCTGTTACCGGGATCGCTATTATTGTAAAAGTCCGCCAGAACTTTGAGCTTTTGGCGTATCTCGCCGATAATTGTGATTGCATCCTGTAGGTTTCGGACATTTCGTTCAGCTGAAGACGCAAGTCCGTCAGTAAGGTCTCTTGCTCTGTTATTATATTCTCGTAATCTGATATTAAGTTCCCGCTCTCGTCCAAGTTCCTCTTCAAGTCTTCCAATAATCTCTGCTGCTCTTGCGTGTTGTCTATCGTATCTTGAATCAAGGATTCCAATGCCTGTAAATCTTTCTCGATAGATGATATATCCTGTGAAAATGCAGCCTGCGAGAAAGGCAAGAAGAATAAGTATAGAAAGGCGCAAATTAATGTTTTTTTCATTTTGATTTTTAAGCATTTATATAATTTAATAATGAAAATCCATGCCAAGGAATATTTCATAATTGTTTTTTAATTCCGGTAAATCCAAAATATTTATACATAAAGATGCCCGGAAGAAAAGGCTGCGGAAAAACTCAGGGAAAATTATTATTTCAAAACCGCCTGATAAAAGAAAATTATCCATACTAAATGACGGATTATCATAAAAATAAAAAACAGCTGTATCAATTACAGGGCTTAAGTGAAGATCAAAATTTAATATTTTTAATTTATCTTTATTAAACCATTGTGAAGGTTTAAATCTTAATATTCTTACAGGAAGATCAAGGTTTACAGAAATCATATAATGTGCATCTATTTCTTTATCTGCAATTCCCCTTAGAGCGTCTCCTGCAGCATCATTGTATGTGTTAAACCAATGCCGGTACATAAAACGTGTAGAGAAACCTAAAAAATCGGTAATTGTAAAATATGCTGTACTTGTTATAATAATATCGTATGTTAAAGGATTTTTATCAATTTTAGACTGGTAAAAATCATAATTAAAAGAATTGTTTATATTTGCAGAAAATCCTTTTTTAAAATTTCCTATCCAGTCAATTCTTTCAAAACCAAGTGTATGAGATAATTCTAAAAAAGGACCAATTCTAGTATCAGATAATTTTGTATTGATTTCATGATTAAATTTCGCTGATACTTCCGGAGTATATTTTAATTCGCCGTAATTTCCGACATTAAGCCCTGTCGGGAATTCCCATGAAATAAAGGGTCTGGATGATAAATAAATTCCATTTTGAAATATATCATCATCATTGCCGACTTCATTATATTTCTCGTTTAAAATAAAACTTTCATCAAAACCGAGTGTTAATTTAGTTCTTTTTACAGGCAGTTCAATTGATAAACCCGTTGTATTTTTATAATAATGATGCAATGCCGTGTTAGGTCTGTAAGTATAATCATGATCAAAATTAAAATGCCAATTTAATCCAAGAAAATGAAAAGGAATTCCTGAATCAAGCATTAAGAAAAAAGAATTTTTTCCGTCTCTGTCTAATTCATAGCCGATATCAACTCTCAGAGGACTCATAGTTCCTAAGAAATTATAATCGCGCGCTTTTACAGAAAGGCTTAATCCTGTATTTGAGTCAAACTTAGGATAGGGAAGAGCGATAATATTCCATGTATCTTCGGCATATACATGCAAATCTACAGGATATTTTCCGTCTTCGTTTATTTCTCCGATTGTATAATCTATATGTGCATTGTCTTTTAAAACTCTTTCATTAATTATTAGCTGTGTTTTATTTCGTAAATATTTTTTAAAATTTTCTGTCCCTAAAATTACTTCTCCGGTTTTTATTTCTACTTTATTATTTAATAATACAGGAATGGTCATACCTTTTATGTGATAATGATATGAATTTATTATAAAGATTGATTCAGAATCAAAATCAATAATTTTATCTGTATTAATATTGATTATAATTTCTGTCTCTATTTTATTTTCATGTTCGATATTAAAAAAATGTTCAATTTCTCTTTCTTCTTGAGCAAAAACAGAAAAATTAAGTAAAACAAATGCAAATACAAAAATAAGATTTTTCAATTTTATGCCAATCCTTTTGAAATAATTATTTCAAGTTGTTTGTTTTCACTTTCTAATTCAACTATTTGCGCGCTGTTTTTATCCGGGACAATAAATGTAAGTTTATTTTTCTTATTTTTTTTATCGCTTTTCATAGCGTTTAACAGATCATGCACATTTTTGTTATCTGCTAAGGGCAAAGTAATGTTATATCCAAAAGATTCAATAATATTGATTATTTTTTCCGCTCTATTGTTAGGTGTAATGCCAAGATAAGTGCCGAGTTCGCAAGCGCGGACAATACCCCATGCGACAGCCTCTCCGTGCGAAATTGCAAACTCTGATTGCGCGCCTAACCCCATAACGCTTTCCAGCGCATGACCGAATGTATGCCCTAAATTTAAAATCATGCGCTTTCCGGATTCGCGCATATCTTCGCTTACAACTGAACCTTTAAATAAAACCGCTCTTTCAATTAACTTTTGAAGCAAAGATGAATTTAAAGAGAACAAAGAACAAATGTCAATATTCTTTGTTCCTTGCTCTTTGATTATATCTGATATCTGATCTAAAAAATTATCGCTTGTTTCAAGTACTGCCGTTTTAATTAATTCTGCGAATCCGCTTTTCCATTCTTTCTGCGGAAGTGTTAAAAGCGTATCTTGCGGCATGTAAACAGAATTTGCAGGGTAAAAAGTTCCCGCAAGATTTTTTATTTCAAAAAGATCAAAACCTGTTTTGCCGCCGACTGAAGCATCAACCATTCCAAGCAGGGTAGTGGAGACTAAAACAAAACGGCAGCCGCGCTTGTAAATAGAAGCGGCAAATCCTGTAAGGTCGCCGATTACACCTCCGCCGGCGGCGATAAAAACACAGTCTCTGCCAAGTTGTGCACGATGCGCTGCAGAAAGAATTTCTTCGATTGATTGCCAATTTTTATTATTTTCGCCGCTTTTTAAAAGGCAAATTGGCAGATTTTTATCTTTGTTGATTAAATCGGCAATATATTTTGTGTTTTCATCGGCGATTAAAAGGGCGCGAATGTTTCCCGCAGAGGTTTCAGGCGAGTTTTTCTTTAAATCTTCGGAAATTTGTGTAAAGTCAGGGACTTTACTGCTGAAAAAGACATTTGTTTTATATTCATCAAAAGTAAACTGCAATTTATACCGTATTTTAAGGACGAATCAACCCATCTCCGAATGATAATCGGAAAAAAAATGTGAAAAAATGCTTCCTGGCTGACCGTTATGATAAAAACTTATACTTTTTATCTTTGGAACGCGAATTGTTCCAAGGTCAGGCGGACGCCGGATACACCGACGGCCGAAACACGCTCAATGAATCCAACGATTTGCCTTCTAAAATGCCAATATATCATTTATTTTGATGTTATTCAAGGGATAAAATATTAAGTTTTAAATGAAAATCAGTAAATTCCGCGCGGTTCGTTAAAAACGCAAGATTTATTCAGATAAATAACTGATATTTTCATCGATGTTGTTCATTACAGCATTAATCGAAAATTCTGACATTTCCGGTCTGTGCGATAAATATTCTTTCCAGTTCGCTAAAAAGTCGTCCGCAGTTTTTCGGTGCAGCGGGAGGTATTTACCGTTCAAATAGCTTTCAAGGTCTTTGTTGCGTAAAATGATATTCCCTTTGTAAACAATCCTTATATCCGAAAGTATATTTTTTTGCGCTTTTGCCAAAAAGACAAAAGCTTCGCTGGAATAAAATCCTTCCGAACTGAATTTTTTATAAACCGAGTAATCCCACGGATATATCGGCAACCGAATCCGTGTCAGTAATTCCTGACTATCATGATAAAAATCTTTTTGATTTTTTTCATGTAAACCTTTAATTTTTTTTTCTTGTTCTTCAATGTGAAACCTTGACGCTAACACCCACCTTGTGCTGCCTGCATTCCGCAATTCATATTGGGCATCAAGGGCGATAAGAGGTGCGCTTAAGTCTAAAATACGTGCAAGCCTTTGGGTTACATCGCCTGAAGTTTCACTTTTATTCAATTCACCATTTGTGCAAACTCTGTTTGTGCTGCAAATATTGCCCCCGATTGTTGCTATGTTGCGTACCTGCACTCCGGAGATGTTTTCTATGCATTTGCAAAGAACATGAGGCACTAACTTTCCCAAACGCAAGAGCCTGTTTAATTTTACCATTGCGCCTATTTCTAAATATTGTTCTGTTCTTGTTACAATGTGCAATTCTTCGATTTTATCCAAACATAAAAATACAGAAGGCAGGTTAAGGATGTTGTTTTCTTGTCTGCCCAGTATATTTGTGCCTCCCGCATATGGGACGGCGGCGGGGAATCTGTTCCATGTTGTAAAGAGCTCATTAAAAGAGGTTGGAAAAAAAACATTGTTAAGCGGTGCGTCCATTTAACCTCCTTCTTCGCATATCTGCGATAATATTAACAGCTTTAATCAGCCTTACAGCATTTGTACAGCGGCACTTTATCCCTGAAAAACCCATCAATATTTCTTCGTTAGTAGGTTTATAATTTTTTTCCAGAAGAGTTTCTGTACATAAGATTTTCCCGGCTTCGCAGTATCCGCAGTTTCCAAGATGTACTTCTGCAAAACCTGTCATTATTTCCTGATACTCAATTGTTTGGGAAAAACCTTCGATAGTGATTATTTCGCATCCTTTAATTTTAAAAGCAGGTATAAGGCAAGCAGGGCTTACGTGCCCGTTAAAAATTACAGAGCATGCGCCGCATTGACCTGAAAGACAGCCGGGTTTTGCGCCGAATAAACCGAAACTTTCGCGGAGGATATCTATCAGTCTGACTCCGGCTTCGCCCCGAAATATAACATCTTCTCCGTTTAAAATAAAATTGATTATCATTTATGCCCCTGTGTTACTTCTTCTTTTCTGATACGGATCATTTCCCAAATATCTTTTCTTTTTAAAGGGATTGTTCTAAAACACCGATCCATTGCCTGAGAGACAGCTTGCATAAAGGCGGCAGGTATACAAGTAAAAGGAAGCTCTCCTATTCCCTTAGGTTCATTTAATTCATTAGCATCAGTTTGTGCGGAAATAAAATTTATTTCGATAGGAGGGGTATCTACCGGAGAAAAAATCGAAAAATTTTCATATTGATTTTTAGGAATGACGCCGTTTACATATTCGATGTTTTCTGTGTACGCCCATCCTAATGCCTGAATTGCAGAGCGGGTTAAACTTCTTTTTGCCCTGTGTTTTGAAATGATTTTTCCGCCGTCAACCGCAAGCCATAAACCTCTTATTCTTGGAATACATTCTGCCATGTCGATGGTTATTTCTACGACAGCGGCTGCGAATCCCGGTTTTAAAAAACCGTTTATATCATGAACATTCCAGTTTAAATTTGATCTTAAAAAACCGCTTTGAGGCTGTATAAAATGTTTTACGGTTATAGGCAAGGGATCATGGAAACGCTGTTTGCGGATATCATCGCAGCAATTTTCCACAAGTTTAGTGATTGCTGTAATATTTCTTGATGAGCATGAGGGTCCGCAATCAGGGAATGATTCTTGAGAAGATAGGGACTTTTTTTCATCATTAATATTTGATGTAACAATACGCACCATATCAGGCTGAATCGATAAAATTTCAACAGCAACTTTTTGCCAGATTTTATTATAATTTTCTGTGCTTGTAATATTCGATTTAATTTCTAAAATACTTTCTTTTGTCAGAGTAACTTCTACACTGTAGTTCCCGTTATCTTCACCGGTATAAAGCGGGCCATTGCCTTGATAACCGACTGCGATCCCTATCCCTCTTAAACTTTCTCCTTTCTCTTGCGGTTTTGTTTTTCGGCTTTGCCTGAGCAAATCGAAGGAAGCCCATTTGCGGTAATAGTCGCTCATTTGTGTGACAGAATCTATGAGCATATCTCCTGTAATCATATTTTTTTCAGGCATATGATTCGATACAGGGAGTGCAAGACGGGTGTCTATATAGTTTTTTCGTAATTCAGCGGGCTCGATTTCAAGAAGGTCTGCAATTTGAGAAAGATGCCTTTCTATCGCAAAAAGCCCTTGTGAAAGCCCAAAGCCGGAAAAAGGTCCCTGAGGAGGGATATTCGTACAAACTGCCCTTGCATTGACTTTAATATGCTTAAAATTATAAAAACCAAGACTTCCAAGACTTATTTGATCGATTATTTCCTGTCCGTAAACCCCGTATGCGCCGAGGTTAACAGAAATATCGATTTGTACCGCGTTAATTTTACCGTTTTCGTCGATTGCGCTTGCAATTTCAACAGTGGAACTGCATCGTTTTGGGGTGTAAAGGAAATCTTCCTCTCTTGTTAAGATCATACGCACAGGGCTTTTTGTTATAAATGTGCCGAGCGCCGCATGGCATGCAATCAATGACGGATACCACAATTTCCCATCCATATGAAGGTTTAAGGATGTAGGCAAAACCATCACTTGATCATCGCATCCTAAAACACAGGAAACAGCTTTTTTTACATGAGAGGGCCATTGGGTTGCAGTTCTTACGATAAGAACATTTTCCGGTTCATCAGAAACATCCGTATCCTGTGAATCGTTATAATAAGTTATCGCCCCTATAGTTTCTGCATACCAATGTTCTTGTATACCTGTAGTAAAAGTGCTTGTAATAATTTTATTGGAAGTATTGAATATATCTGAAAAAAACGCATCAGAGGTTTTTTCCTGTATATCACCGATAACAATTTTACGGGAAGCGCACACAATTTTATCAGCGGAATTTCCGGTGCAAGAGAAAGAAGGCAGTTCTGTTTCTGCATTGACGATGCATCGTGCAGCTGTTTCTTCCAATTTTGTTTTATCATGCCCCAATAAAATAGCGACAGGCTCGCCTATGTAAGAGAGCTTATCATCTGCAAGTATGGGAATATTTGTATCAAAGAGTATGTTTTTGCCGGGTATGTCCTTTGCAGTAATAAAGGTGAAATGCTCGGGCAGTTCAGGAACCTCTATATTTATTAACCGCCCTTTTGCAATAGGCGATCTGATAGTAACCGCATACAGTAAACTCTGTTTATGCAAACTTTCGGGATAAATATCTGCAAGGAAAGGGAGGTTTTCCATTTTATTTATTTTAGTACGGAATGCAAGTTTATTCCATACTTTAATAAAATGGCACGCAGTTTTTTGGAATCTCTGTATTCGTCAGGTTTAGCGGGATCAAATTTGCATATAGGGCGAAGCTCTTCTACCGCCTCCATTATTAATTGATTGCTGTTGTCTTCTGTTCTTCTGTTTACTTTAAGAATACGGCTGTAATCGGTTAAAGACGGAATCTCCTCTTCCGATAAAAGCGATTCATCCAAGCGCTCTCCGGGACGAAGCCCTACATATTCGATTTTTATATCTGTTTCAACTTCAAAGCCGTGAAAGCGTATTAGCTGTTCTGCAAGGTCTCGGATGCGTACAGGCTCTCCCATGTCTAAAAGATACAAGCCCCCGTTTTCTCCGACACCTCCGGTTTTAAGTACTAATGAACATGCCTCGCTGATGGTCATAAAATAGCGGCAAACATCAGGGTGGGTAACAGTTACAGGTCCGCCTTTTTCTATCTGCTGCTGAAAGAGAGGCACTATCGAACCTCTTGATCCCAGTACGTTGCCGAAACGGACTATTACAAAGTGGGGATTGTTTCCTTTGTTGGTGTTTCTGGTACTTTGAGCTAATATCATGCGTTCGCAGATATACTTTGATGCGCCGTAAACTGAAACAGGGCTTACCGCCTTGTCGGTTGAAATGTGAACAAAACGCTTTATGTTGTGTTTAACCGCCGCTTTGATCAGGTTTTCAGTTCCAAAGACATTGTTCTCGATTGCAGCGACAGGGTTTTCTTCCATCATGGGGACATGCTTGTAAGCTGCTGTGTGGAAGATCGCGTCCGCTTTAAGGTTGGAAAAAATATAGTCAACATAATTCTCATCTTTTAAATCCCCGATGATAGGCACTATAGCGGCTTTTTCGCCGACCCCTTCGTCCTGTAAAAGACGCAGTTCCCTGTCAATCTGATAAATTGAGTTTTCACCGTGCCCTAAAAGATAAAGGCGGGAAACCCCTCCTGAAAGCAATTGGCGGCATAATTCGCTGCCTATTGAACCGCCCGCTCCTGTAACCAGAACTCGTTTGCCTCTTACATAGGTAAGGCTCTGTTTTAACTTGATGGTGACGGGGTTTCTGCCTAAGAGGTCTTGAAGGTCTATGGAGCGTGTTTGTATAAGATGCGCGTCCCCTTCGATAATTTGCGAGATGCCGGGAAGGATGCGTATTTTTTGAAAGTTTGCGTTTTTTAAAATAGAATAGAGGTCTTTTAAAGTTTCCTTGCTTGCACTTGGAATGGCAATAATCGCTTCATCGGCAGGGTTTGTTCTAAGAAGGATGGCAACATCTTTTACAGGACCCAGTACCGGTATTTCATCAATTTTGTGTCCGATAACACCCGGATCATCGTCCAGAAATGCGACTACCTTGCCGAAAACAGCTTTTGCGGCAAGTTCGTTTGCCAGTGTACGCCCTGCAAAGCCGGCACCTATTATGTATAGACGTTTTGATTTTGCAAATCCTGTCTGTTCCATTATCTCCCCTTTACAGGCTCAAGCGAGCCGATTACTTCAAATGCAAGATCGATAGTGAAAGTATCATCATAAAGGTCTAATTTTATTTTAGCCCTGCATTTCCTTTTATCAACCTTTACGATCCTTCCTTCAAGACCCGACATAGGTCCTTCAACAACCACGATTCTTGCATTTTCGTTAAAATATACTTTTGACCGTCCTGCTGCAAGCCCTGAACTGTTTAAAAAATGAAGAACTAATTCCAAATCACTTTTTGCAAGAGGGGTTATATCTTTATTTGATTTTAAAAAACGGTAAAACCCTTCTGTACGTCTGAATTCCCATTGATATGCTATAACCTCATCATCACAGGAGGCCTCGATAAAAAGATAACCCGGAAAAACAGGCAGATTTTGATGTTTTAACCTTCCTGCGCTTCTAATATCAAGCTGTCTTTGAGGAAAATGGATTGGAAGGGGAATTTCCGGGTAAAGCGCTTTAAAAAGCCGGATAAATTTCTTTTCTGATCGTGTTTTTACCTGTATAGCATAATAATTCATCCAAAACCCTCAAACACCGTTTTTGTTTAATTCATTATAAACCTATTTTCTGTTTTGAAAAGTGCCGATAATCAAAATAGTAATCTGTTTGGAGGGATAATGTCTAAAGGTTTTTTATTAATATTAATTTTAAGTGTTTTCTTAACGGTAAATGCTTGGTCATCAATGGTGTCGATTTATGTGATCGAAACGGGAGTGCCTGAGGAAGCTGTAATATATCCTCATTCTGAATTATGGGAAAATGCTTTTTTAGATGTTTTTTTTGAAGCAGGGCATATAGTCACAAACGATACAACGATGCGTCTGGATTTTAAACCCACACAGGACATACTGGATTTTATCAATGTTGAAAGTGCGCTGAATTCGGGAATTGAATATGTGATTATAGCTCAGCTGGATTTTAATACGGATATTATGAACCCTGCTGAAATCTCTTTTTTTATTTATAAGCTAAGTTCGATGGAAAAAATTGTTGAAAAGAAAATTCAGGGAAGATTGCAATCAGGATTACCGCAGAGAACGCAGAGAGAAGAATTTGATTATATGAAGTCGATAGCAAGAGGCTTATCGCTGAAACTCAGGTAACTAAATATATTAAAAGATAAATTTTTTAAGGGGATATTATGAAAGCGAAGGTTTTATTTTTAATTTGTGTGGCTCTTTTTATATTTCAAAGTTTTTCGCCGTGGGAAGGGGCTGCAAGTGTCGCGCCTTCAGGTGAACTTCCCGCATCAGGATTTTTTGTTTCAACAAATTCATTTCCCCGCAACACAGTGGTTGATATTACAAACATTGAAAACGGAAAAAGCACAAGGGTGATTGTTGCCAACACATTAAACAGCCCGGGTCTCCTTGCGATAGTGTCAAATGAAGCTGCACAATTAATCGGAATGAGAAGCGGTTCTATCAGCAGAATTAGAATGGTCGCACCTTCAGACCCAATTGCTTATCAGCGTTTTACAGAAAGCCTTGCCCAAGAGATTCCTTCTTTTGATTCAGGCAATGTAATTAGAAATGAAGAAGAACTGCTTGCAGAAGTTTACCGCGAAGATACATATCAGCAACCGGCAGTGTCAGCATCAACACAAGCGTCAACACCAGCGTCAGTATCAAATCAGGCATCTTCGCCTGCAGTAACTCAAGCGCCTGTAACAGAACCTCTTAGGAATGAATTTTCCGGTCCCAGTTATGTAATGGAGCCTGAATGGGGCGGGACAAGCAGAATGGAAATAGTTGATGTTCCAAGATATAACGAAGAGCCTATAGGGCCTTTTGAAACTTTAGCTTCGCCTGTAACGCCGCCTGTTAACATTGAAGAGCCTGTCTCTATCGTTGAAGAACCCGTAATAGAAGAACCGGTTTATATTGTTGAAGAACCCGTAATAGAAGAGCCGATTTCTATTGTTGAAGAGCCCGTAATAGAAGAGCCTGTTTCTATCGTTGAAGAGCCTTTAAAAGAAGAGCCTGTGAAAGAAGAACCGGTTTATATTACAGAAGAGCCGTGGATAATAACAGAGCCTGTGTATATAGCGGAAGAGCCGGTATTCAAAGAGCCTGTTAAAGAAGAAGAAGTAATAAAAGATGTATCAATATTTTTAACAGAAAAACATTTAGAAGAAATTGATAAAAGTGTAGGGACATTTATTGCAGAAAATCCGCAAGATGAATTTGTAAAAGATATACCGGAGTTTAACCCTGAAAGAGAACGCATAGAAATTGTAAAAGAAGTGGAAGACTGGGAAGTTCCTTCTGATGCGCCGCCTGTATACAATCTGGTACAAGCAGAAGAAAAAGCTCCCGAACAAGAATTGTACGGAATAGACCCTAATGATATTATACCCGGCATAGTGCCGCCTGCGGTAGTTGAAGTGAAAGTTGAAATCCCCGAAGTTATTGCGCCTGTGCAAAATGTTCCTTTGGGTTCATTCTCGTTAAGGACAATACCCCGCCTTGATCGCGGTCAATACTATGTGCAGTTAGCGGCTTTACCCGAAGAAAATGTAGAAAACGCAATCAATCAATTCGGTCATCAATTTCACAGTTATGATCCTGTTGTTTACAGAGAAAACGATAATTTATACCGTATTTTAATCGGACCGTTAAATCAGGGAGAGAGCGCTGCCGTCCTTGCACGTTTTAAAAGCATCGGCTACCGTGATGCCTTTGTTCGCCGGGGCAGTTGACAAAGCATTTTTATTTCTTCATATTGATATTTAATCACTATAAAAACCTTTGTAGTGATTAAATACGCATGGTGGATGTAGCTCAGGGGTAGAGTACAAGATTGTGGATCTTGTCGTCGCGGGTTCGAGACCCGTCATCCACCCAATAAAGCGCCTGTAGCTCATCTGGATAGAGTAACGGACTTCGAATCCGTAGGTTGCAGGTTCGAGTCCTGTCGGGCGCATTAGCTATCTTCCTTCGCGCAAACTATAATTGTAGTATAACGATAACCCCTCCAAAGGTATAAGAAGGTAAAATGAAAAAAATAATAAATACATCAATTAAAAAAAATATTTTCTCCGGAAGTATTGTTATTTTCATGATTCTTATTTTTACTCAATGCGCTGTCAGCAGTTCGGCAGTTAATTCTGATAAAAATGAGGATATTATTTATGCAGGAACTGATGACGGTTTATTTGCAATTGATTCTTCGGGAAAAACAGAAACATTGTGGACAGGCGGTTCTGTAAAAAAATTAATAAAAAACTCGTATAAAGAAAATTTTTGGGTAATTTTAGGCAGCGAAGGAGTGCTTGTTTCTCATGATATGCATAATTGGGAAAAACGCAATCATGGTCTGCCTGTAAAAGTAATTAAATTATTTGATAACGGGAAAAAATCTTTTTTAAATATAGTGCAGGAAATAAAAGACCTTGAGATAAACCCTGAAAATCCTGATGTAATGATATGCGCAACTAAAGATAGAATCTTTTTAAGCCGCGATCAAGGAAGGTCTTGGGAAAATTTAGGTTATCCTCCCTTTAGAGTAAACGGGGTTAAAGCTATTGCAACGGCTTTTATGCCGGAATTAACAGTTTTTTTGTCTCACAGTTTGTACGGTGTTTATTATTTTCAGCCTGAAATTCCAAATTCAAAATGGACTGTGCTGGAAGACGGTCTTGAAAAAGTTGAAACAACAGATCATGCAGATGAAGTATCCGATATAACTGTAATAAAAACAGAAACAATTCCGGAAGTTTTTGTATCGCAAACATTCAGAAGACGCATTTATAAATTGGATTGGGATCAAAAAAGATTTAACATTGTTTGGAAAGATGAAAGCCCTGCAGGGACAGTTGATTCTCTTTGTCCGCATGAAAAAAGCCTTTTATTTTTATATGAAGGTAATGCGGCTTCTTTAAATTACACAGATTATTCAATGATAAAAAGACAAGATATTACAGACGCTGTCCGCAAAGTAAGAGCGCATCTAAAACCAAATTGCATTGTAATTAACGGTCAGGAAAAAATTCAAATGAGCGAATTATGGCTGATTGATGAGCCTGTAGATATTTCTCATAACATTGCAGCTGACAAAGAAGGTTTTTTTGTTCCTGTTGAGCATGCGCGTTCAAGAGAAGGTATGACACCTTATCTTGAAATGATAAAAAATTCAGGTCTTAATATGATTGTCCTTGATATGAAAGATGATTTTGGAAGGCTTAGGTTTACTCCGCAAAACCAAATGATAAGTCAGAAAGGCAGAGTATTCCGTCCGCTTGATATAGATACTTTTTTACATGATATGAAAAACAGAGGTATTTATACAGTTGCACGTATTGTTGTGTTTAAAGACCAAGAACTTGCATCAAAAGAAAACGGAAGATTTGCAGTTTGGGATTCACGTAATTCAAAACCGTGGAGAGGCTACCGTGATTACAGGCTAAGAAAAGAAGATATCAGCGAAGAAGATCGAAATGATAATACAAAACAATTTTTCCCGGCAAATGATCCAAATTATGAAATTGTAAGAAGTTTATATAATGAAATTTGGGTAGATCCTTATTCAGAAGAAGTTTGGGAATATATAGCGCAGATATCAAATGAACTTCATGAAAGAGGTTTTGACGAAATCCAATATGATTATATCCGTTTTCCGACAGACGGTCTTAATTTAGGCGATGCACATTACCGCTTTCAGGACAGCGGTATGGATATGGAAAGCGCGATTTATTCGTTTTTGAATCACATAAGAAAAAAAGTAACGGCGCCTATTTCTCTTGATATATACGGTGCAAACAGTTATTACAGAACAGGTGCCAGAACAGGGCAGGAGGTAGAACTTCTTGCAAAGTTTGTAGATGTTATCTGTCCAATGTATTATCCAAGTCATTTTGATCAAAGTTTTTATGCACAGGCTCCTGCTGAATTAAGACCTTGGAGAATTTATTATTACGGAACTTTCCGCGCTAACCGCATTTCAAGAGGGAAGGTAATAATAAGACCTTATGTTCAGGCTTTTTTTCTCAATGTATCTTATGACAGGCAGTATTACAATGCTGATTATATAAGACGTCAAATTGAAGGAGTCCGCGAAATAGGGAAGGGAGGTTTTACTTATTGGAACGAACCTGGCAGATATGTTAATCTTCCGTTGGCTAAGAATTAAATAAAACCTATTTTCTTCTTTAATTCTTCAAGTGTATCTGCTGCAGGTTCAAAATCAAAGTCTTCCATTTGTTCAATTAATTTTTCACTGCCTTTTATCATCTGAAGATCATTGATTAATGAAAGGCACTCAGGATTGCCGCCTTTAAGTAATTGTTCTAATTTTTCTATCAACTCTTGTATTGCCTGTATCGAAAGTGTATTGTCCGATGCGCTTTGCTTTTCTTGTTTGCGTACTAAAGGTTCAAGTTCTGCTATCGCATCATTTAATCTGTTTTTTAAATTTTCCAATTGATCATTTGTTACAAGGTTTTTTTCATTTTTTAAAGCGTTTTCTACAACACCTGCCGCTTGCATTAATGATATTTTATTCAATTGACCTGCATTACTTTTTAATGTATGCGCTAATCTATGGGCAAGTTTAATATCGCCTTCTTTAATTGCTTCTTTTATTTCATCGCAGCGTCCCCGGCAATTTTTTACAAAAATATTAATAAGTTCCTGATGTAAATTATTTTTTGCTTGCTCTTTTTCTTTTGGATCTTCTTTTTCTATTTTTAAAGGAGTAAAGAATTTCATAAGACAGCGCCATAAAATCTGCGATGTAAAAGGTTTGCTTACACAATCGCTCATACCTACTGAAAGGTAAATATCTCTGTCATATGCCATTACATTTGCTGTCATCGCAACAATTGGTATTTTTGTGTTAAGAGCTATTATTTTTTCTGCAGCTTCAATGCCGTCCATAACAGGCATATGTATATCCATAAAAATCAGATCATATTGTTTTAAACCGTTCTGTGCGCGTTTTTTAACCATAGCAACGCCTTGTTCGCCGTTACACGCTACTTCTGTTTTTAAACCCACCTGCGCTAAATGTTCGCATATAACCTGCTGATTCATGATGTTATCTTCGCAAAGTAAAACTTCACCATTAAAAATAGGTTTTTCAAAACTATTATCAAATAAAAAACGTTCCTGCGATTCTTT
The DNA here is from genome assembly GCA_009787695.1 of Treponema sp. Lineage (GTDB taxonomy): Bacteria > Spirochaetota > Spirochaetia > Treponematales > Breznakiellaceae > WQXQ01. Next base: position 87,563 of record WQSW01000001.1, on the reverse strand, counting down.
TTCATTGTCTATGGTTACTGCGTTAAACGTAAGTTCGAAACTGAATTTACTGCCTGAATTGGGAACGCTTTCAACTTTAAGAGTGCCGCCCATCATTTCTATAAGATTTTTTGTGATAACAAGGCCAAGCCCCGAACCGCCGAATTTGCGTGTTGTTGCCGCTTCTGCCTGAATAAAAGGATCGAATATTTTTTTTAATTGTTCTTCTGTAATGCCTATACCTGTGTCTTTAACTTCAAAATACATTGTTAAACTATCTTGATCGCTTTTAATAATTGTTCCAAGCATTTTAATAGTGCCTGCATTTGTAAATTTCACCGCATTGGAAAGAAGATTAACAAGTACTTGATGGAGTTTTATAGGATCGCCGAACAATCTTTTACCGGCAGAAGGTTCAATGTAAAAATGCAATGAAAGCCCTTTTTCAATTGCTTTTGGAAGAAGCATTGTGCGGCATGCAACAAAAATTTCATGCGGGTTAAAAGAAGTATTTTCAACTTCCATCTTACCGGACTCGATTTTTGAAATATCCAAAATATCATTTAAAAGCTGAAGCAGCCATTCTGAGTTTTGATGAATTTTTTTTAGATAATCTTTTGTTTTAGCAGGAATATTATCATACATTGCAAGTTCTGAAAAACCTATTATGCTGTTCATTGGTGTGCGGATTTCATGGCTCATGTTGGCAAGAAACATAGATTTTGCCTTACTTGCCGCTTCCGCTTCAGATGTAAGCAATGATTTTGCCATTCTAAACTTGACAATATTCCAGCCGAAATATAAGCCGATAATCGATGCAAAAACCGCGTTAGACCAGTCAATAACCCAGTTATCGGTAGTTTTAACATTATAGCAAATAATCATAAAAATTAAAGAAGCAGATATATTAAGGCACATATATAAAATAACAGGTATGTCAAACAAAAATAATGCACAAACTAAAATACACAAAAATGCTCCGGCTATTTTTCCGGGATTTGCCCATACACCAAGATATATTCCAAAGGAAATTATATTAAAAAAATAAATTATAATTAATGTGTAAATAAGCACTCTGCTTGCATGTTTTCCTTTTTTATTTTGATTAATTATATTTTTTATAAAAAGGATTTGAATTAGTGCAATCATGCCTGTTCCGAAATATATGCCCATTGACAGGTAATCTGTGGTATTTATAAAATAACGTACAACCGTATAAATTACTGCTAAAGCTGTAACCATTATATTTGCTTTTAATAAATTATTTAAATTATCGGGAAGTGTATTTTTCATACACATCTCATAATCATCACGCTCTAGTCCGAGGAAACGCCAGTTATTAAATAATGATTTGATTCCCATATCATCAACCTACAATATTGATAATAATCATTCAAGTATTTAAATTGATGTTTTAGGTTTATTTTATAAAAATTACAAAGAAATTACTAAGCTCAAAAGATTAATAATCATATATATAAAACAGCATTTATTGACAAAGGATTTTTGATAACTTATAATTAATGTATGATATTATCAAAAAAAGGAGCAAATTCAGGGTTTTTTTTATGATAAGGATTGTTTTTATTCTTTTTTTTATTTTCACATATTTTAATGTTTTTTGCCAGGAAATAACAGCAAATCTAACCGGCGATGTTCACAGATCAGAAAAAGTAACAAATATAGTTTTGCCTCCTGAAGATGATGATGAGTACAATCCTGCAGAGCCGTATTATCCTGCTTCACAATTTAACATTCATGCACAAGATGATCATAATGTGCAAGATGATCACCAAAATAATAATAAACATGAGCAAGATACTGTTTTAATTCAAGTGCCGGTTACAGAACCTGTTTTTGAACAAGAAGCAGAACAAATAACAATAACCGAGCAAAAACAGAATTTGCAAGATCACTCTGTTACACCGGTTTTAACTCCTGCGCAAATGCAGCCGCCTGAAACAGTGCAGACAGCTGTCCCGCAAACACAAACAACAATAAGAACCACAGAGCCTGCACAAACAATTATTACTCAAACAGCGGCTGCAAATACTAGAACAAATAATGATGAAAGAAGGCTTGTGCTTGTAAATCAGGAAATTGTACATTGGATACAACAGCTGCAAAGTTCAGGCGCTGATATTAAAAAGCTGATATTTTATTTGTCAAAATCATTCACAATGGAAATTGATGATCCTAACATAGAACCTAAAATTGAAATATTAGGCAACGGCATGCTGATGATAAGCGATCAGGCAAATATGGCTCCGATAAGGTTTACAACAGAACAACAGGGAACATTGCGGAACTTTGTTCCTGAAAGCAATGATACTTTTATTATTAATTTACAAACACAAAACAATATAATCCCTTTAAAATTCAGAAAAAATAATCAAGCGGATTTTTATGAATTATATGCAATAGAGTTTGCAACAGGAACGTATATACTGCGCTCGAATGAACAGCTGCCTCATTTATACATTTTTGCATCAATCAACAGAAACCAAAGAGTAATAACATCTTCTGTACAGGCAGTTCCCATAACAGCGAGCCCTGCAGCTGAAGTTTCCCGCGAACAGCAGCCTGCAAGGCAGCTCCAGCCGTACGATCAAAGATCAAGATATTTAATTGCGCAAGGAACATTAACAAAAGAAACGGTTTTTAATTTTATAAAATCCAGAAATGTAAACCCGTATCTTACAGATGCAATTATAAGACAGCTTATAGATTTATATTTTAACGAAGCATCTTATGAAAGAATCAATCACGACATAGCAATTGTTCAAATGCTTCATGTAACAAATTTTTTAAGAAACCGTCAGTATACAGACACTAATAATTTCGGCGGATTAAATACAACAAGAGAATGGAACGGCAGATTTGCAAATATGGAAACCGGTGTCAGAGCGCATATTCAGCATTTAAGAGCTTATGCAAGCACAGCGGTAATAAGGCAGCAAATTGTAAATCCGCGAATGAGCGTATTAACAAGTATCAGAGGCACTGTTCAAACAATTGATCAATTATATGAAAAATGGACAACAAACCCTCAAAGATATAAAGCAAATATTGATGCCTTGCTGCGTGATATCTATTCATTTTCTGCTAACAGGTAAAAATAAAAAAATCGCTTTTTACTCTTGAAACTTATTTTCAAAATTAGTAAGATATCTTCTAAAGAATGTAAAACAGCCATGCAATTCTTCTTCTTTTATAAAAATATAATTAAAATGTATAGTATTTAGATTTATTGTATTGAAAGCCATTAATACGGCTCAAGAATATATGAGTTATTACTGTAAAAAGAAGGAGAAAATGAAATGAAATTAAAATTCAAACTAAGTATTATGGTGATAGCCATTGTAGCAGTCATTGTTACAGGAATTGCAATACTGCTTTTGCGTGAGGCTACCAATATAAGCATAGAATTAAGTACGGAAAGCCTTACAAATCTGCTTGGCAGGGAATCTGCATACTGGAAAGGAAGGGAAGACAGCCATATTAGAGCGCTTGATACTTTGGGCGCAATCATGGAAGACTATGAAAGTATTCCTGCGGCTACAAGGCGGGATCAATTTGACAGTATGTTAAGGGGCGCTCTTCTTGAAAATGACAGCTGGGTGCTGACCTATTCAATTTGGAAACCGAATGTCTTAGACGGCATGGATGAACAGTACATAGGCAGGTCAGGATCAAGCCCTACAGGGCAGTATGCCATGACCGTTACTAGGGAAACAGGCAGGATTACAACCCGCGCCAGTACAGATATTGAAAATACTATGGCTCATCTTTCCGGTCCTAATGCCAGAATGGACAGATTTGATGACCCTATAGCGCGTAATATAAACGGAAAGCAAACCTTTGCATTAATAATTCAAGTTCCCATCACACATCCGCGTACCAATGAAGTAATCGGAGCTGTAGGCTGTCTTTTGGATATAGCGGTAATTCAGCCGGTGTTGGAACAAATAATGCGGACTGATGATGATATCTCTCTTATGGTAATGTATTCAGGCAATGGATGCATTATCGCACATTTTATTCCCGACAGAATAGGAAAAATGTTAGTTGATGTTGATTTGGAAATGGGAGAGAACAGATTTAAAGCTAATGAAGCTGTTTTATCCGGCGGTACTTTTAGTGGTGAAGCATATGATCCTACGCTTAATACAAATATAATATTTTTAATGAATTCCTTCCCCATAGGTAACTCAGATCAAACATGGTCGATAATGATAGGTGTCGATGAAGCTCATGTGTTAAAGCATGTATACTCAATAACTAAATTTACAATTATTTTAGCATTGGTTGCTATCCTTATAGGAGCTGTAATAACTTATTTTGTATTAAATATGCTGACAAAACCTTTAGTTTCTGTAACGGAAACCTTACAGGACATAGCAGAAGGCGAGGGAGATTTAACCCGTTCAATTACAACAAAATCAACTGACGAGATCGGCGATCTTGCCAAGTTCTTCAATCAAACTCTGGAAAAAATTAAAAATCTTGTTTTGTCTATTAAAGGTGAAACAGTTGTATTATCGGGTATCGGGACAGACCTTGCAAGCAATATGAATGAGACAGCAGCGGCAGTAAATGAAATCACTGCAAATATCCAAAGTATAAAAGAGCGGGTAATAAACCAGAGCGCGAGTGTCAGCGAGACACATGCAACTATGGAACAGGTTGTAGGCAATATTAACAAACTGGATAAACTGGTTCAGGAGCAAAGCTCAAATGTCGCTCAGGCTTCATCTGCAATTGAACAAATGGTTGCAAATACCAACTCTGTAACAAACACTGTTTTAAACAATGCAAATAACGTAAAGACTTTAAAAGAGGCTTCAGAAGTGGGACGCAATGGATTGCAGGAAGTATCGCAGGACATACAGGAAATATCCCGCGAATCAGAGGGGTTACTGGAAATTAACTCCGTTATGCAAAATATTGCAAGCCAGACAAATCTATTGTCAATGAATGCTGCAATCGAAGCCGCGCACGCAGGAGAAGCCGGAAAAGGTTTCGCCGTTGTCGCCGATGAAATCCGAAAACTCGCCGAGAATTCCAGCGCGCAGTCTAAAACTATCAGTGTTGTTTTAAAAAAGATAAAAGGCTCTATAGAGAAAATCACGCATTCAACAGGAAATGTTTTAACAAAATTCGGTGCAATTGATGACAGCGTCAGAATCGTAGCAGAGCAGGAAGAAAACATCCTTCATGCAATGGAAGAACAGGGTATAGGCAGCAAGCAAATTTTGGACGGCGTAGGAAAAGTAAATGATATTACCCGTCAAGTAAGAAATAGGTCTGAAGAAATGCTTCAAAATGCAAAAGAAGTTATACGTGAAAGCGAAAATCTTGAAAAAGCGACGCAGGAGATCGAGTCAGGTATGAACGAAATGGCAAGCGGGGCGAATCAAATCAATGTTGCCGTACACAATGTTAACGAAATAAGCGGCAAGAACCGTGACGGCATAGAAATGTTAATAAATGAAGTATCGCGCTTTAAAGTGGAGTAAAAGACAGAAAGAAACACTTTAAAGAAGAAATAAGTCTCTTTTTTGAACCCTAACTAGATACATTTGTACTAAAAATATGTTATATTTATAGAATAGGGTAAATTTTTGTCATTTTTCATTGAAAAATCCGGGAAAAAGACGCTTCCCCGGTCTTTTTATATTAAGATTCTCTTGTTTATTTGGCTGATCACAATAACTATTCTTGGAATGCGCCCGATTCAAGCTTCAATAATCAAGGCTGTTCAGCAAATAAAGACTGATTTTATCGGAAAACTTGAAGAATTTACCGGATTGGAGATACGTTATTCATCTTTACGCCCGTCTTTCTTCGGTTCTATTGATATCAGAAACTTAAAACTGCTGAAAGACAAAGAAATTTTCTTCAGTGTAAACCGCATAAGTATTAAATTTTCTTTACGCGAAATGGTTCTGCGAAAAAAAACTTTTATTAACACTGTTTTAATAGATCGCCCGCAAATTATTATAGATACTGAAAGAGATAAGGATACATTAAAAAAATTAGCCGATGTTCTTTTTTCCAACGAGAGTGATTTAATAGAACAATTGCAAATATTGTCACAGTACCTTCCTATGAATGTTGATTATCTTATCCGTCAATGTAATTTGTCGTTAAAAAATAACGGAACAATATTCAAAATAGAAGATATGAATATTAATTTATGGCGTTTAAATGAAAAAATATTTTTAAATGGAAAATTAGGTTCACAAATTACATTTGAAAATCTTTTTAATAAAACATTATTGTTTAAAACAAATATAGGATTAGATGCATTATATTCTTCAGATAACAGTGACAGTAAAATTAATATTGCTTTTAATGATCTTATATGCTCGGAACAAATTGAAGAGAAAAAAAATAATATGCTTTTTTCAGTTCTTCCTGAAAATGTTTCCATTGTGCTCAAAGATCGTATGATTAAAATTGAATCAGACAACAAAGAAAATAAAAAAAATATCGATTACTTTTATTCATACGATCTGGAAAAAGACGATTATTTTGCCAACATAGATTTTAATAATTTTTTTATTCAGGATAAAATTAAATTTTCCAATCAATTAAGAGAGGCAAGTAATTTATTACAATTGCATTTAACAGGCAGTTCATTTATCGGTTATGTTGATAAACAAATGGATTACAATGTTAATTTAAACGGTATATCTAAAATATTCAATCAATCTAATAATGATTTAATTATTAAATTAAACGGAAATGATAAATCAATTAAAATTGATGATTTTAGTATAACATCTTCCGGTACAAACAACTCAAATACCCCTGTTTTGTTTTTTGGAAAAATCCAAGCACAGGGAAATATGGAATTTGAAACAGTTAAACCTCACGGGTTTTTAATTTTTGATCAATTCAGTCTTACCGGAAAAGAAAGTTTAAGTGCTGTTTTTAATGTATCCAGCGATGAAATGGAAGTTAAAATAAAAAGTGATATAATTAAAATTGCAAAAACACAAATAAATGATTTTAACTTGCTTTTTTTTCCTGCGGATAATGATACAGGAATCTCATTATCTGCCTTTTTGGAAAATGAAGGCGTAATTTATCTGGATGCTGTTTATGAAAATATTCTAAGAGATACATCAAAAAGAGAAGGAAAAAGCGAATTGGAAGCATCATTAACTTTCGCTTCTGTTTCTTTATTTGAAATTGCAGAGATTTCGCGTCCCTTTGTTGATTATTTTAATATTACACCTGTTAATACAACTTTGCAAAACACATTATTTGATGCAGAAATTTTCTTTTCTACAGATTTTAAAAATATTGTTTTTAATGCGCCGAATATCTTATTGGATTTAAACGGATCACTTGGAATGTTGTCTGTTTCAGGAACAGACAGGCAGATAACAATAAGTGAAGGAATTTTTAATTTGCATGAAAAAGAATTTAATGTTTCTGCTAATATGAATTATTCTAATCCAATGGAATTATTCTTTTCTGTAAATGCAAGTTATCTTGATTTATCATGGAATATAGAAGGGCAAGTTTTTGATAAAAAAACATTAATAATAAACGATCCTAACGGGCTAAATTTATACGGAAATATAGCAAATAATGAAATTTCAGGATTCATAGAAGCGGCAGATTTTCCGCTTCTTGTAAAAACAAGAGATGATCAAACACAAATTATTTATTTAAATTTCTTTTTTAACCTTAGATATAATTCAATGGAATTATGGAATCTTGATTTTAATAGGTTTACGGTGCGAGGTCAAAATGCGTCTTTGGGAACGGAATTCCTGCGAATTTCCGGAAATGCAAATCAAGACGGGGCAAGTTTCAGAGAAATTATTTTAAGCGATTTAGCAGGGGTTATTGCAGGCAGCGCGGATTTTTCATGGGATAACGATTTTTCGTATATTGAGTTTATTTTTAATGCAACCGACGGGCGTGCACAAGGGGAGTATTACGACATAGAAGGGATATTTAAAGATGAGAAAATTAATGTAAGGGTCTCAGTTAATGAAATGCATATTAACAGGTATATGAATGATATTACCCCCATGCTGCTCAGCGCTCAAGCTGTAATATCATGGGATTCAATTAACTCATTTAATATATTTGCAGATATTTCTTCGTTTAATACTTCTTACCAATATATTCCGGTTTCAGCATCAGTAAAAATAAAATTTAACAATGATATTTTTTTAGTGCAGGATTTAAATTTAAAAATTGCGGAATTACAAACTGTACTGCCTGAATTTATGTTTAACCGTTTAGAAGGTTCAACTAACGGACAAGCAAGTGTTGAAGGAATATTTTTGGAAAAAAGCATAGAAGGAAATATCAATTTAAATGTGAATATCAGTAATACAGATTCATGGTTTGATTTAAGGAATGCTTTTAATACTTTTAACGGGACATTACGGATTGATAATTTAGTATATGATAAAAAAAATCAAGACCCGTTTATTTTTAAGTTTTCAGGAGATAAAGGAGCTTTCTCTCTTTCAGGCGGTGTAAGAGATATGTTAAGGCTGGAAATTGATTCTGAAGGTGTTTTTTTTGCAGGGATGTCAGCCCCTATGCCTATAAATTGTTCGATATCAGGAACATATAAAAACGGTATAATCGATGCACAAGCAAATAATTTTTTTATTGACCTTGCTTCAATTTGGGCGGTATTTGTTTCAGTTCCGGATTTTAATATCTCAGCAGGTTTTATTACAGGTTCTTTTGATATAAGAGGTCCTCTTACAAATCCGGAATTTTTCGGGACAGCAAGGGCGACAAGCATGCGTTTTCAATTACCGAATTATATCAGCGAGGATTTGCGTCTTGTTCCGTTTGCAATTACAGCGCAAGGATATGAAATGACTTTCGGACCCTTTGTTACCGCTATAGGAAGCGGCAACGGAATTGTAAAAGGATGGTTTCTTTTTGATAATTGGATACCCGGAATTATCGGTCTTGATATAATTGTTCCAAAAGAAAACCCGGTACCATATAATTTTAATATTTATGGTTTTTTGGCAAACGGATATGCTTCCGGTAATCTGCTTATGACAATTGATATATTAAGTTCAATGTTTGAATTAAAAGGTGATCTTTTAACAAATAATGCGGTTCTTGGTTTAAATATTGATGAGTTGGCAGAAGAAAGGGATATCTATGCAGATCAAGAAATGTATTCGGCACTGGATTTAAAAATAACAACCGGCTCGGCGGTTGAGTTTGTTTGGCCCAGTTCAAGCCCTATTTTAAGAGCAAACCCGGAGATGGGGACAGCTATTTATATTTCTTCTGATACGCAGGCAGGTCAATATTCATTAAACAGCGATGTAAAGATAAGGTCTGGGGAATTGTATTACTTTGACAGGAGTTTTTATATAAGGCAGGGCTCTCTTATTTTCAGGGAAAGCGAAACCCATTTTGATCCGCGTTTTACCACAAGGGCTGAAATCAGAGACCGATCCGAAACGGGGCCTGTTACTATAACAATGATTGTCGAAAATAAGCCGCTTTTAAGTTTTGAACCCCGTTTTGAAGCCTCTCCCAGTTTGACCCAGCTTGAAATATATTCAATTTTAGGGCAGAATATGAGCAGTCAGGGGTATGAAAGTGCTGAAATGGCTCAGCGTTTCTTAATTACCTCTGCAACGGATCTTTTAACGCAGGTTGCAGCAAGCTCTGAAATTTTCGCTCAATTAGACTTTATAAGGATTTTTGAACGGCAGGTAAGGAAGTTTTTCGGTCTTGATATGTTTACTGTCAGAACAAGATTTGTTCAAAATATAATTGCAACAGGTGCGACAGGAGGGTTCGCGCCAACTTCTGAGAATAACAGAAGTAACCGTTTTGGTAACTATTTTGATAATACAACTGTTTTTATTGGTAAGTACATTGGGCAAAATATGTTCATTCAAGGTATGATTACAATGAGATACGATGAAAACAGTGATTTATTAGGCGGAATAAGGTTTGAACCTGATATTGGAATAGAATTACAAAGTCCATTTATCAATATCAGATGGGATTTTTTCCCGTATCATCCTGAGAATTGGTATGTAAACGATAATTCAATTACTCTAAGCTGGAGTAAGTCATTTTAGGAGTTTTGATGAAATTTAGAGTATTTGTTTTTCTGTTATTTATGCCTTTAGTTTTATGCTTTGCACAGAATGACGAAAGTGAATGGTATCAGGGAAAACCAATAAAAGAAATTGTTTTTAGCGGGCTTAAAAACATTACAACATCTCAGCTTGACGGATTGATGAATCCATATAAGGGACAGGTTTTTACCGATAATCTCTTTTTTGAGCTAATGGGAAAACTTTATGCATTGGAATATTTTGAACATATAGAACCCTCTCTTCATCGTGCTAATGCAGACGGCAGTGAAATAATAATAAGATTTTCTGTTATTGAACGTCCGATTATCTCTAGGATCAATTTTATTGGTAATCAAGGTTTAAGGCGCGCCGAGTTATTGGATACTATCTCTTCTAAAGTAAGCGATATTTATAATCAAGCGAAGGTAAGGGTAGATATAGAAGCGATAAAAAATAAATACATAGAAAAAGGATACCCTAATGTTGTTATTACAACATCAGAAACAAAAACAAACGATTTAAATATAGCTCTTAATTTTCATATTACAGAAAATGAATTAATTACGATATCAAGAATTGAATTTCAAGGTAATACTAAATATTCAAGTAACGCATTGCGCGGGCAGCTTTCATTAAAAGCAAAATCACTTTTAAATAACGGCGCGTTTCAAGAAGCAAAATTATTGGCAGACAGAGATGCAGTTACCAAATATTACCACGACAGAGGTTATATTGATGCTGTTGTAAGAGATGTTACGCGCACTTTTGAAGCAGACGGAAAAAAATCAGGAATGATTCTTACATTCATGATCGAAGAAGGGCATGAATTTAAATTCGGCGGGATTTCCTTTGAAGGCAATGTTATATTCACAACAGAACAGCTTCAAAAACTTATCACTTCTAAAGTTGATGAAATAGTTAATATGACAAGACTTGGAATGGATATACAGCGTGTTGCGGATTTGTATTATGAAAACGGATATATTTTTAATACAATATCGCCTGTACAGGATAAAAACAGTCAAACAAATATGATTTCTTATAATATTTTTATTATCGAAAGAAGCAGAGCTTATGTAGAAAATATAATTATTATTGGGAATCAAAAAACAAAGAACGAAGTAATTTTAAGGGAAATACCTCTTGAACCGGGAGATGTTTTTTCCAGAACAAAAATAATGGAAGCATTAAGAAATTTATACAACCTTCAGTATTTTTCTAATGTAATGCCTGACACTCTTCCAGGAAGCGCGGAAAGTCTTATGGATTTAGTTTTTACATTAGAAGAACAACCGACAACCGACATTCAATTTGGTTTAACATTTTCCGGAAGTGCAGATCCTGATACATTTCCGATATCAGGATTAATTAAATGGACTGACCGTAATATTTTCGGATCAGGAAATGAGTTCGGCGCAGAATTAAACTCATCGGTAATTGATACAACAACATTTTCATTAAATTATCTGCATCGCTGGGTATTCGGTCTTCCTTTATCATTAGGAATTGATCTGTCTGTCAATTATACAAGAAACTTTGCAACAATGGATAACCAGCCGCCGTTTTTTAACGGTGATGAAGAGTACGCATTTCCTGATGGTTTTTATTCAAGAGATGAATATGAAAGCGGAAGCAGGCTGCCTACAAGAGATTATTTAATGGAGTATAATCAATGGTATTTATCTGTCGGTTTTTCGACAGGTTACCGCTGGTTTACTTTCTTAGGCATATTCGGTATTAATGGCGGGATTCGTTTCGGTATGTTAAGAAATGAATATGACAATCAATTATTCAGACCGTTTGATCCAACTCTTAGGCAAAGCAATAATCAATGGACGCCAAGAAATTCAGTCTATATATCATTATCTTTAGATCAAAGAGATATTTTCTATGATCCTTCCAAAGGATATTATGCTTTTCAAAGGTTCAGTCTTTACGGGCTTTTTAATGAAGAAAGAGAACATTACATAAGAACCGATACTAAAATCCAATACTTTATTAAATTATTTGACATTCCTGTAAATGAAAAATGGAATTTTAAAAGTGTACTGGCTTTGCATGCAGGTCTTTCAACATTGTTAACTCAATTTAACAGAGACGGAAAAGATTTACCGACTATAGAAGACAGAAATAAATTATCAATAGACGGTATGTTTGTAGGAAGGGGATGGAGCAGGGCATATCAAAAGAAAGGTTTTTTACTTTTTGACAGCTGGGTAGAGCTTCGTTTTCCTGTAGTTCCGGGTTTTATTGCATTTGATTTTTTCTTTGATGCGGCAGCGGTAGAAGAAGAGCAAGGTTATTATTTTGGAACAAATAGCAGTAATAAACCTAATTTTACAATAGAGAGTTTTAGATTTAGTTACGGCGGAGGTTTTCGGTTTACAATGCCGCAATTCCCGATTAGACTTAGCTTAGTAAAATGTTTTTCAATTGTAGACGGAAATGTTAAATGGGAGCCCGGTGCGCTTTTCGGTGATCCGAATAAACCATGGCTGGGAATGGATTTAGTTATGTCTTTTAATTTATCTTATTAGAGGTTGCAGTATGAACAGAAAAGTTGTATTTTTTTTATTGTTAAATGTAATATGTGTAGGATTTGCTTTCAGTCAGCAAATAACAAGGATAGCTGTAATTGATTTACCTCGTGTCTATACTACATTCTTCCGCGATTCAAGGGCTGTAAGAGAGTTTGAAGAACGGGCAACAAGAGTTCAAAATGATATTGACAGAATGACAAAAGAGATACAGGACTTACGATCAAGACATGCAGACGCTATTTCGCGTGACGATCAATCTGAAATGATAAGGATTGAAGCTCAAATAAACAGAAGAACAGAAAATCTAAGGGAATTTTATCAGGCAAGAATGGCGGAATTAGAAAGGCAAAAATCAAATTTGATGCAGTCAGATTCATTTTTAAGGCAGGTACACGATGAAATACGGTTTATCGCAGAAAGCGAAGGGTATTCCGCTGTCTTTGATTTAAAAAATACTCCCGGTATTATTTGGCACAGCCCTTCTGTTGATATTACAGATAAAGTACTTCAAAGTTTAAATACAAGATCAAGAAATTAAAATAAATACGAGGTAAACTTCGTTGCACAAACAGGGTTTGCACAAACAGAGTTTGCAGGACACGCCTAAAGTAAGCCCAATGCTTGAGCAATACAGGCGTATAAAAAAACAACAAGAAGGGAATATTCTTTTCTTTCGTTTAGGCGACTTTTATGAAATGTTCGCAGAAGACGCTGTTGAAGTTTCCTCTCTTTTAAACCTTACACTTACAAGCAGAGGCGGTCTTCCCATGTGCGGTGTTCCGTATCATGCGGCAAAAACCTATGTGTCGCGTCTTTTAAAACTTGGAAAAAAAATTGCAATTTGCGAACAGCTTACGTCTCCCAGTAAAGGGACAAAAGTAATTGAACGCGATGTTGTAGAAATAATAACAGCCGGCACTACTGTAGATGAAGATTTTCTTGATAAAGGATCATCTAATTATCTTGGCTGTCTTGCAAGGACTGCCAATACCCTTTCTTTTTCTTATATCGATCTTTCTACAGGAGAGTTTTTTGCCACATCATTTAAAAAAGATGAGTCTCAATTATTTCGTCAGGAACTGGAACGTTTATCATTAAAAGAAATACTTATTCAAGAATCACTTTTAGAAGAGGAAGAAAATATAGCAAGTGCTATTTATGAAAGAAGCAGCTCTCTTATTTTAAACCGATGGGCAGACTGGCTTTTTGATTCTGTGCAGGCTAAGTCCAGATTAGAAAAACAATTTGGTCTTTCAAACCTTAAAGGTTTGGGTTTAGATGAAAACAGCGCACAGATTCTTTCTGCAGGAGTTCTTCTTGATTATCTTGATACTACTTCTAAAAGTTTATTACCGCATATTAGAACACTAAAATTATATAAAGACTGCGAATATTTAGGTTTAGACGAATCAACTCAAAGAAATCTTGAACTTTTATATAATCAAAGAGATGCAGATGTACGTTTTTCTCTTTTTGAAGTACTGGATGAAACGCGCTGTTCAATGGGAAGAAGGCTTTTAAAAAGGCGAATACTTCACCCTCTGCGTGATTTAAACAAGATCAATAAACGTCTTGATATGACGGAAGTACTGTACCGGGATCAAGGTGTTCTAAGCAAGTTACGCGAAATGTTAGGGAAAACCCCCGACCTTGAAAGGCTGTGTTCAAGACTTGCAATGGATAAAGCACACGGAAGAGACATGATTGCAATTAAAACGGCAATTTCAAATTTTAAAATTATAAACGATGATATTATTAAAAATAATGAACATAAAGAAAAAATAAACTTTGAAACAAAAGAAGATAAGATAGATTATGACTCTCTTTGGCAATTAAGAGATTTATTAGAGAAAGGAATTTGCGATGAGCCTTCTATAGTGCTTAACGAAGGCAATTTAATAAAAGATAAATACAACGAAGAGCTGGATAACCTGCGTTCTATAAGAGATAACTCAAGGCAAATTCTGGAACAGTATCTGGAAGAAGAAAGACAAGCGACAGGAATATCCAGTTTAAAAATACGTTATAACCGTTTAATAGGTTATTTTTTTGAAGTGACAAAAACAAATTTAACGCGTGTTCCAAAACATTTTATAAGGCGGCAGGGGATAGTAGGAGGCGAACGTTACACGACAGATCGTTTAGCCGCTCTTGAATCAGAGATAAACGGTGCATCAGACAAGGTAATTGAGTTAGAAAAAAAACTTTTTATTTCTATCCGGGAAGAAGCAAAAAAAACTCTGGCTTTTCTTTGTGCCGCATCTCATCTTTTAGCGGAACTGGACACAGCGGCATCACTTGCAAAAGCCGCTTCAATCAGAGGCTGGACACGTCCTGTATTAAATGAAAGCGGAAAACTGGAAATTTATGAAGGACGCCACCCTGTAGTGGAAGCGCACCTTAGCAGAGGCGATTATATACCAAATGATATTTTGCTAAACTCAGGCAAAAATGGAACAGAAGAAAAAATTTCGTTTGCAATGATAACAGGTCCTAACATGGCAGGAAAATCAACATATCTGCGTTCTGCAGCCCTTATTACGATAATGGCGCAGATGGGCAGTTTTGTACCGGCTACAGAGGCTTTAATAGGCATCTGCGATAGAATTTATTGCAGGGTAGGCGCATCTGACAATTTAGCGAGGGGAGAATCAACCTTTCTTGTAGAAATGAATGAAACGGCATTTATATTAAATACAGCAACAGACAAAAGCCTTGTTATTATGGACGAGGTAGGAAGAGGTACAGGCACAAACGACGGTCTTTCCATTGCATGGGCTGTCAGCGAAGATTTACTTAACCGCATAGGTTGCAGAACGTTATTTGCAACACATTTCCATGAACTTTCGCTGCTGGCTCATCCTCATCTTGCAAACCGCTCTATGGAAGTAATTGAGCAAGGTGAAAAAATAATTTTCTTACGCAAACTAAAAGAAGGACCGACAGCCGAATCTTACGGTATTCATGTAGCGCGTTTAGCAGGTTTATCGCAGGAAGTTTTAAAAAGAGCAGGGCAGATCATGAAACTCTTAAAAGAGCGTGATACCGATTTAACTGATACTTTTTCAGGAAATATGCTAACCAAAGAAAAAGAGCTGTTATCTGAAAACAGCGAACAATCCGAAGCGCAAAGTATGTTTGATCGATTACTAAAGGAAATTGATCCTGAGCAGATGACACCTCTTGAAGCGCTTAATATTTTAGTTCAATGGAAAAAAATGCAGAATGCAGGTATTTCTTTGCCGGAAGATAGCCAGCCAAAAACGAATGTGTCAAATGAGAAAGGAAAAAAGAAGACTTCCGGTAATTCCAAAAAAAATGATGATGCCCCCTCTTTATTTGATTAAAACGCGGGCGAAAATATTTTAGGGTTCTCTAGAAAAAAATAATTTTTAAACTTTTTTATTTTTCGGTCAAGCGCTGTGCATCTGTAACCCATATATAGGTATGAATATTTTATATCAAATTTATTTACAGCTCAAGCACTTTTTGTTTCCCGGCGCTTGCGCTCTTTGCGGCGGAAATCTGTTAAAATCAAACGAGATTCGCCTAAGCTTATGCAGTCAATGCCAAGCGGCAGTTGAACCAGCTACCTGCGGCTCTTTATGCAGCCTGTGCGGCAAACCTCTAATCACAGAGATTGATACCTGCCTCCCTTGCCGAAACAGAGAACAAACTGATTTAGGAGAACGTTATTATGAGAGGCTATGGGTAATTTATCCCTACATAGGGAAATACAGACAGCTATTAACAGAGTATAAGTTCAGAAAAAACCTCTATCTTGCCGATTTTTTTGCAGAAAAAATATTAGAAGTAATTGAAAGAGAGCCTGAATTAAAAGATGCATTATCTAACGAAGTTTCCGGCATAATGATAGTACCTGTCCCGCCAAGACCTGGAAAAATAAAAGAAAGCGGCTGGGATCAGGTAGATCATCTTGTAAAAAGAATGAAAAAAATAAAAGTATGTTTATCTGTTACCCGCTGCTTAAAACGAAAAAAATCGAAAGTACAAAAAAGCTTAAACCGCAAAGACAGGATCGATAATTTAAAAGGAAAAATCTATTTTAAATCAAAAAAAGAATTAAAAACCGTTTTAATTATTGATGATGTTTTAACAACAGGTTCAACAATGGAAGTATGTGCATCAGTATTAAAAGCACATGGTGCAGAAAAAGTATACGGGTTATGCGTATTTTATGATTAAGCAGTTCCAACTTTTTAATAATATTAGTATAATAACCTATGCACTACGATTTACTGATAAAAAACGGACTAATCGTTACACCAAATAAAACCTTTAAAGGTGATATTGCAATTACATCCGGGATAATCGCACAAATAGAGTTTGCATCTTGTAACGGAGTATATGAAAATACCGCAGATTTAATATATGACGCAGAAGGAAAACACATTCTGCCCGGTATAATAGATGCTCATGTTCATTTTAGAGATCCGGGTCTTACAGAAAAAGAAGATTTTGAATCAGGCAGTATTGCTGCGGCAATGGGCGGTATAACTATGGTTGCAGATATGCCCAATGTAATTCCTGTAACATCTTCTGTACAGCGTTTTAATGAGAAAATTGAAATTGCAAGAAGAAAATCGTATATTGATTTTGCACTTTTTGCTCTTTTAACAGACGAAAATCTAAAAGAGACAGAAGATTTAAAAAATGCAGGTGCCTTAGGTTTTAAAGTTTTTTTTGGAACTTCAACAGGAGATGTTGCTTGCCCTTCGCTGCCGATTTTATTAGAACAAATGCAAAAATGTAAAGAGATTGGCATGCGTATAGGTTTTCATTGTGAAACAAGCGAATTAAATTCTTACTTAACAACGGCATTTAAGCAAGCAACAGATGCAAAAATCGCATATAACAATGCAGGTTTATGGCTGACAGATGCAAGACCTGTTTTTTCTGAAACGCTTGCAATTCAAACGGTAATCTGTTATGCAAAATATACAGGAGCAAAAATTCATATTCATCATATAACTTCATCTGACGGAACAGTTCTTGTATCAGAAGCAAAACAAAAAGGAATAGATATAAGCTCAGAAACCTGTCCCCATTATCTTTTTTTTGATGCAGAAAAATACACGCATAAGGTATATCCTCCGATACGCGATGAAAAAAACCGTCTGGCTTTATGGGAAGCAATAAATAAAAAAGTAATTGATATTATTGCAAGCGATCATGCGCCGCATACCGCAAAAGAAAAATCACTGCCAATTTGGGATGCACCTGCAGGATTGTGCGGAACTGAAACATTAGTAAGCCTTTTTTTAAATGAAGTAAACAAAGGAAAACTTTCTATAAATGATTTTGTAAGACTGGCAAGTGAAAACCCTGCAAAAATTTGGGGAATATATCCGCAAAAAGGAAATATAGAACCCGGAGCAGACGCAGATATAACAATAGTCGATTTAAAAAAGAAAACAATAATCAAAGCGGAAAATCTTCATTCAAAAAGTAAGACAAGTCCGTATGACGGAATGGAAGTGCAAGGAGTTCCGGTTGCAACGATAGTAAGAGGTAATTTTGTAATGAAAGACGGTGAACTTACAGGAGAAAAAGGTTACGGAGTATTGGTATCTCCAAATTAAATTTTATGAGTTTTTATACATTTACATTTTTTATTAATTATTTTAAAATATTATAATGAATTGTTATTACTGTAAAAAAGAATTACAGATTAAAAGCATCTTTTGCCCGCACTGCAAAAAGCAAGTTTTTATTTTAGACTCTAAAATTCCAAAAAATCAGCCTTCAAAGAGTATACTAAATGAATATTCAAAAAAATATTTTGACAGAGCAAAATTATTTAATTTAAACAGGAAAGGATATGATTATATTTATTTAAATAATTATCAAAAAGCAGTTGAAGCATATACACAAGCGCTTTGCATTGATCCTTCCAATGCGGAGACATTAAGAAATAGAAGTTATGCTTATATGCAAATAGGAGATTTTGTTAACGCTTTTAAAGATATTGATGATGCGATAAAAAAAGACCCTTACGATGCTTTAAATCATCATAGAAAAGGGAAAATTTATCATGAGTTAGGTGATTTTAATAATGCGCTTATTTGTTTAAATGAAGCTGTTAGATTAGCTCCTAATGAGGCTGATTTTTATCAATGGCGGAGTATTCTATATCTTGATATGGAAGAATATAATAAGGCACTGCAAGATAATAATATTGCAATAAGTTTAAAGCCAGATTTTGCGGTTTTTTATTTTAAAAGAGGGCATATTTACAGGGAATTAAAAGATTTAAATAAATCTTATGATGATTATTCAAAAGCAATTGAATTAGATCCTCAAATACCTGTTATTTATTCATGCAGAGGAATAATTTCTTTTAGAAGGAATGATTATGAGGCTGCTTTAAGTGATATTAATGCGGCAATAAAATTAGATCAAACTAACTCTTTATATTATGTGTATCGTGCACAAGTGTATCATGTAATGAATAAATATAATTTATCTTTAAATGATATTGAAGAGGCTCTAATAATTGATCCGAAAAATGAAGAAGCGCAAGAATTTAAAAAATATCTTTTAAAAATGAGAAACAAAAAATAAAATACTAATTAGCTGATTGATTTAAAGTAATCTCAAAAAAATCCACTACAGACCTGCCGTATTCGCGGGAATCAAATTTAACAAGATTAGGAATATCTGTTTTTAAATAATCAGGTCTTGGGCGGTGAATTAAAATTTTTGTTCCGTTTTTTACAAGGGCAGAGGTTGTTATATTTTCAACTAACTCCCATTTATAAAGATACGGAAACGGCGGATCCAAGAAAATAATATCAAATGATGATTTAGCGCGTTTAACATAAAGCTCGGCAGGCATAAAGCGGCAATTGATGCGGACAGGCGATATCGAAACATTCTCAAGAAGTATTTTTCGTTTTTGTTTGTCTTGTTCAACCGCTTCTATGTTTACAGCTCCTCTGGAAGCAGCTTCAAGAGCGATAATTCCTGAGCCTGTAAAAATATCAAGAAAAGAAAGTCCTGTAAGGTCACAAAGAATCCCAAAGACAGATTCCCGCATCCTGTCCATGCTAGGTCTTATCTCCATACTGCTTGGCGGGACTGTTATTCTGTTTCCTTTAAGAGAGCCGCCTGTTATTCTCACACAGGTCCCAAGAGCCCTGTAATCTCGGCATTGGTAACAACATTTTCTGTAGCGACATTATCTGTTGGTACATATGCATCATCGATTAATTTTTGCCTTTTTGCACTGTCTTTTTTAAATTTAGATATGGTAGCTGTCATTTGAGGAAATACAGAAGCGGAGAATGGGCTTGAATTATTTGATACTTCGATTAAAAGCTGGCTGTACTTCCATTCAGTCTCAACGATATTATCAGCTTCAACTTCACGATCAAGGATTTGCATATTTTCAAGAAATTTTGCTGTCAGTATTTCCATTACATTGTTAATAAACTCCAAATCATTCATTGTTTGGGTATAAAAGAGACCTGTATCAGTATCAAGATGTAAAAGATCTCTTATCATTCTGATTCTTGCTTCTAGAATGAAAATTGAATCTTCAAAATTTATTTTCTTATTCATATTTTTCTTTTTATATTATCGGCGCATTGTTTGTAAGTGATTAGCGGTTAATTTCCGAGTTTTTCCGGCAATTTAAGACTAGTTGACAATATGTCGATATATTAAATATACTGTCTTTGAGTTAAAAGAGGGGGAAATGGCTTTACAACTCGCATTTGTTAATTTTACGGCGAACTCATACATAATAGTCGAAGGCAAAAGAAACGCAGATAGATTTTTTATTATACGAAGCGGGAAGGTTAGACTTTCCAAAGAAGTGCAGATAGTAGCCGAAGAAGGCGATGTATTAGGACCGGGTGATTTCTTCGGAGTAGTTTCAACGATGACAGGACACAGCCATATCGAAACTGCTCAGGCTCTTACAGATGTTACTCTAATATCAGTTCAAAAAGATCAATTCAGCCAATTAATTCAAAACAACGCTCCTGTAGCGATGAAAATCATCATGCAATTTTCAAAAAGAATGCGTTTTTTAGATGAGGCGCTGACACGTTTAACATTAAAAAATAATGCTGCAGAAGATCCAAGCCATATTTATAATATTGCAGAATATTACGCAAAAAACAACCAATATTCACAGGCGTTTTATGCTTATCAAAAATATATAAAATGCTGTCCGAAAGGCATAAATGTACAAACTGCAATTGAACGGTTAAAAAAAATTGCACCTTATATAAAAGAACCTCAAAAAGAATTTCCTCCGACAGAAACAACACGCATATATACAAAGGATTCTATTATTTTTTGCGAAGGAGAGCCTGGAAATGAACTTTTTATTATTCAGAAAGGTTCTGTAAAAATAATTAAAATAACGGATAATAACGAGATTCTTTTAGCTGTTTTAAAATCCGGCGATATTTTCGGTGAGATGGCATTGCTTGAATCCAAGCCGCGCGCCGCAGGCGCTGTCGCCTACGAAAATTGCCAATTAATGGCTGTAAACAAAGCAAATTTCCAGCAGATGATTCAAACTCAGCCTCAGCTTATTGCGCGTCTTACCACATTATTAGCGGAAAGAATTTGGTCAATTTACAGGCAATTGGCAAATACGCAAATTACAGACCCGCTTGGACGCATGTACGATATGCTTCAAATTCAACTTGACAAGAAAAAAGTTGTTGTAGACAACATAAGCAATTATTCATTTGATTTCGGTTTAAAAGAATTATTAAATATGGTAGGTCTGTCGCACGGAGACGCACAAATTTACGGAAAAAAATTGATGGATAATAAATCCTTCCAAATCTTAAACGAAAAAATATTTGTAAAAGATGTAAAAGAAATCCCAAAACAATGCGCATATTTTAAAAAGATGATGCAGCTCGAGAAACTGCGAACCGGTAAGAAGTGATTTATAATAAAAAATCGTAGAAAAAATCAGCGGATAATCTCCCCTTAACACCTATCTTAAAACAGCCGATAATGGTAAAGATGAACCATAAAAAGATACTACCGTTACTTTTAACCGTTTTTATTCTCTCTTTCTCAAATACTTGGGCGCAAGAAGAGCCTGTAAATGAAGAAAAAAACCAGTTGCCGCGCCAATTCCGCCAAATTGTTTTAGGCATGAGCCTTGATGAGTTAAAAACAAATCTAATGGCAGACAGCTACTTTTATTTCAGAGGGGACAGAGATGTTTCATTCCTGCCTGCAAGAGAACAGAGCCTTGTTGAAACTACCGGAACTTATTTTATTAAAAGAGCGTTTTTTCAGTTAAGAGACGGTCAGCTTTTTATAATGGCTTTTACGCTTAACACAGAAGTAATCGATCATTATTCAATCTTTATGCAATTTGTAGATAAATACGGACAGCCTTCATATCTTGATCCAAGGTCTGCTGTTTGGGAAACAGAAGAAACAAGAATATCAATTGAACGCCCGCTGACAGTAAAATATATAGACAAAATAGTTTTTGATGACATAATAAATGAATCCGGTGTTGCCGAATCAGGACAAGTAAAATTACGTCAGGATTTTATCGATGAGTTCTAAAATAATAAAAGTAATATCCTTGTGCGCCGTAATTAATATTTTTATTATTTCTTCCTGCGATACACAAAAACTCCCTGTAAAAGAATTATCTATCGAAAGAGACGGGCAGGTTATCACAATTGTTAAAGCTGAGATTGCAGAAAAACAAGAGGAAAAAACGAAAGGTCTTATGCATCGGAAAAATCTTGCGGACGGAGAAGGGATGCTTTTTATTTTTGAGCAGGATCAAATTATGTCTTTTTGGATGGTAAATACAGTTATTCCCCTATCTATCGCTTTTATTACATCAGACGGGCGAATTTTTGATATAAAAAATATGTATCCCAATGATAAAAACTCTGTTTCTTCAAGCCGTTCAGGACGTTACGCTTTAGAAGTGCCTCAAGGATGGTTTACAAATGTTGGGGTAAAAATCGGAGACATAGTAAATTTTTAGTAATTGCCGAAAATTAAAATATTATAGATAATAAGAGGTATGTTTGTGTTTAAAGGACTAACTCCGCGAGTGGAAAAACTTCTTTCTGTTAATGCACAAGAAGAAGCAAAAAGATTTAATTCAGATCAGCTGTTGCCTGAACATATTATTATTGCAATGTTAAAAGAAGGCGGCGGGACAGCATGCAAGGCTTTAGCCTATCTGCGAATCGATATTAATGAGTTTTTATATATACTTGAAGGATCAATTCCGCGTATTCCCGGTTTAATTATCAGCGGGGAAGTGCCTCCTTCTAAACGCACGAAAATTATGCTTGATACAGCAACAGAAGAAGCAAGAGCGATGGGAAGCGTTTATTTAGGTACAGAACATCTTTTGTTTTCTTCCATGCGCGAACAAGATTCAACTGTACAGGTTTATCTAAATCAGCGTGCAGTTGATACAGATATGTTACGTGTCATTATTCAGACAACTTTTAATCAATCAAACTCCATAAATAATGAAGAAATTACAGGAGTAGATAGGTCTCAGCCTTTCTTAACTCAAAAAGAAAGAACAGCAGTTCATCATAAAAGCGAAGGCGAACCTGAACGTCCTCCGCGCGTTAGACCTGCATCATATCCTGTGCTGACACCGACACTTGATAATTATTCGCGCGATCTTACAGCTCTTGCAAGAGCTGGAAAGATGGACCCTGTTGTAGGACGAAAAACAGAAATTAACCGAGCAATACGTATTTTATCACGCCGTACAAAAAATAACCCTATTTTAGTAGGTGAGCCGGGAGTGGGAAAAACTGCGATTGTAGAGGGGCTCTCTCAGCTTCTTATAAGCGAAGAAGTGCCTGATGTGCTTTCAGGTAAACGTATTTTAAGTCTTGATATGGGATTAGTTGTTGCAGGAACAAAGTATCGCGGAGAATTTGAAGAGCGGATAAAAAAAATAATTAAAGAAGTAAATCAGGCAGGAAATATTATTCTTTTTATTGATGAGATTCACACAATCATCGGAGCAGGAGGCGCGGAAGGAACGTTAGACGCATCAAATATGCTAAAGCCCGGTCTTTCACGCGGAGAAATCAGGTGTATAGGAGCTACAACTCTTGCTGAATACAGAAAACACTTTGAGAAAGACGCAGCCTTAGAAAGACGTTTTCAGCAAATAATGGTAGATGAGCCTGCCTTTGATGATACACTTGAAATTTTAAAAGGGATTCAAAAAAAATACGAAGAACATCATCAGGTGAAATTTGCAGACAGCGCTGTATCGCTTGCAGCGAAATTGGCGCAAAGGTATATTACAGGAAGGTTTATGCCCGATAAAGCGATTGATATTCTTGATGAAGCTGCTGCATTGCGTAAGCTTGGAAACCGTGAACAGCCGCCTGAAATATCAAGCCTAGAAGCGGAAATAAATCTGTTATGCGAAGAGAAAAATAAATTTGTAAGCGCTCAGGATTATGAAAAAGCGGCGAGTGTTCGTGATAAAGTCCGTGAGTTAAGAGTACGTCTTGAAGAAGCGCATAGGGCATGGGAATTTGCTTCAAGAAATGATTTACCGATTGTTACAGATGATGATGTTCGTTTTGTTGTGACAGAAGCAACAGGAATTCCTGTGATGCATCTGGAAGAAAAAGAATCAAAGAGGCTTTTATCAATAGAAACGGAATTGCAAAAATCAGTAATAGGGCAGGATGAAGCAATTAAAAAAATAGCCTGTGCAATAAAGAGGGCAAGAGCGGGTGTTTCATCTCCCCGCCGTCCGATGGGCTCATTTATATTTTTAGGTCCGACAGGTGTAGGAAAAACTCTTCTTGCGCGGAAACTCGCACTATATCTTTTTGCAAATGAAGATTCACTTGTACGTATTGATATGTCGGATTACATGGAAAAACACAACGCATCTCGTCTTGTAGGTGCGCCTCCCGGTTATATCGGTTATGAAGAGGGAGGTATGCTTACAGAAAAAATAAGACGCAATCCCTACCGTGTAGTGTTATTCGATGAAATTGAAAAAGCGCATCACGATGTTTTTAATCTTTTATTGCAGGTTATGGAAGAAGGCGAATTAAAAGACAGTCTGGGGCATACAGTTAATTTCCGAAATACTGTAATAATCATGACAAGTAACGCAGGTGTAAGAGAAATATCAAATGATTCAAAGCTTGGCTTTTCATCAAATTCCGGTATTATGAGTTCTAGCGAAATTGAATCTGCCGCTTTATCAGAATTACGTAAAATTTGCAATCCGGAATTTATAAACAGGATAGATGAAATTGTAGTTTTTAATACGCTTACTAAGAAACAAATTGAATCAATCTTTGATATAGAATTTACATTGCTTACAAGCAGGTTGGCAGAACAAAAATATATTTTAAAGATAACTCAAGGCGCAAAAGAATATCTAGTAGAAAAAGGATGGGATCCAAAATACGGAGGCAGACCTTTGCGCCGCACAATTCAAAAAGAAATTGAATCGCCTTTATCTGATTTAATTCTTGAAGGAAACTGGAAACCCGGAGCTGTATTCACTGCCGAAATGAACGATGGAATAATAAAGATAAAAGGTAAAAACGATTTTAATAAGAATGAAATTTCTACTTATGAAGGCAAAGAAGATACTAATGTTACAGAAGAGATTTTAAATTATAAAAATTGAGCTGATATATTATATTAAAAAAACTGCTGTCTGCGGTGTACTAAAAACATTTCCATAAAATCACATCTTAATATTTGAAATTTGTTTTGTATAATAATCAATAAACTCAAGCGCATACTGCTGTACACCTTCAAAATAAGTATCAATAAAAAGAGCAAGAGGTTTTCCCACATAGCGGTAATGCCAGCTTTCCCAGCTGTATCCTGTTATTTCTTCGTAATCTTTTGGATATGAAATTGACCACCCGAAACGTGAAGCGTTATCGGAAAGCCATTTGCCTTCCGGAGTTTCAAAAAAATAGTCTGCGTGATTATCATCATTTATAATTCCTTGTTGATGTTTCTCAAAATTATCAGCAGATTCAAAATCAATTGTTAAACCTAATTGATGCTGGCTTGTACCCGGACGTGCGGAAATAAGGACAGCTTTATCAAATCCGTGTAAATTAACATAGTGTTCAAAAATCTGGGATTGATGACTGTATGAACGGTATGCAGATGTTACAAAAAGCTGTACCCCTTCGTTTTTTGCACTAACAGACATTTCTTCAAGTCCGGTTATTGCGATTCTTCTAAGAGTCATATTTTGTACAGTTATTTCATATGATGAATTTCTTAACCTTACAAGATCGGATGGAATATAATCTGCAGGAAGAGAATTTTTTTTATCTACTAAAAGCCATAAATAAGGATCACCTTCTAAGATCAAATGCAATTCTTTAATAAAATCTTGATTATTTAAAATATTTGCAGAAATATTTTGCGGAAATTGTAAGCCGGATAAAGTTTTGTAAACTAACGCTTCGCTTGAATAAATTGAATAATACTTTTCATTATCATGCCAATTTAATATGTGTTCACGCTGTTTTAATTGTTCATTTTCATGTAAAGAGGTATTAACTGAACAAAATAGAAGTAATAATACAAAAAAACAAATAACAGAGATTCGAAACAAATTATATAACAGTTCCAGGATATAAAATTGTATTTTTGGGAATTATTATAATACCGTCTACGATATAGTAATGACCGTAATTACCGTCAGTGCGTCTTAGATCATCAACACCGATTCGGCAGCCTTCGCCTATGCAGACATTCTTGTCGATTATCGCGCCTTTAATTATTGCGCCTCTTCCAATCCCTACATTGGGAATTCTTGCCTCTGCATTCTGAAGTTTTTGAACTTCTGTTTCGTAATAGTCAGCTCCCATACAAACAACACCGTTAAGGCTTGAACCTGTTTCTATTAATGTACGAATACCAACAATAGAATTCGTAATATTTGCATTGGTGATAATACAACCTTCCGCAGCAATTGATTGATTCAAACTTGAAAAGTTCATTTTAGAAGGAGGTAAATTGCGCATATGGGTGTAGATAGGTTTATGTTCATCGTAAAAATCGAAACGGGGTTTTACTGTTGTTAATTCAAGATTAGTATCATAAAAGTTTTTGATTGTTCCGATATCTTCCCAATAACCGTCAAAAAGATAGGCATTTACTTTCAGCCTGCTGATTGCGGCAGGTATTACTTCCTTTCCGAAATCGGTTAGTTCGTTTGCAAGGCAGTCATCCATCGCTTTAGCGTTAAAAACATAGATGCCCATAGAAGCAAGGAAACAATCATCCTTATTTTTTTCTGTAAGCAGTTGTGCAGGCGCTTTAAAATCGGAAATATCTCTGGTCGGTCCCGGTTTCTCAAGGAATTCTGTAATTTGATTGCTTTTGTTGACTTTAAGAATACCAAGCCCGCTTGCATCATCACGCGGAACGCCTGTGCAAGCAATAGATATGGCAGCTCCGGAATCAATGTGCTGCTTTAAAAGGTCTTGTAAATCCATTCTGTAAAGCTGATCGCCTGAAAGAATTATGTAATACGAAGGGTTTTGTGTTCTAAAATGGGGAAAATTCTTACGAACAGCGTCTGCTGTCCCTTCATACCAGCCGGAATGATCAAAAGTCTGCTCTGCGGCGAGAATTTCAACGAAACCGTTGGTAAATGAGTCAAAAACATAGGTTTGACCGATATGTAAGTGAAGAGAAGCCGTATTAAATTGAGTAACTACGTAAATTTGCCTTAAATTTGCATTAATACAGTTAGAAATGGGTATATCGACAAGTCTGTACTTGCCGCCGAAAGGAACTGCCGGTTTTGATCGGAATTGGGTAAGAGGAAACAAACGTGTGCCTTTTCCGCCGCCTAATATTATGGACAAAACATCGGACATCTTTTACTCCTTTATTCAATTATAAAATAAACTTTTTTATTTGTCGATAGTGTTAGATTAAAATAATGTTAATTTTTCTATGTTTTTTTTAAATTTCATGCAAAATTCATCAGAGTCCCGGCGCACACCACATATAATCTGTTACCCCCTGATCGCTTAACTCAAGCATCGGTTTATACGCCGCTCTCCAATTAAGATACATTTTATCATACACTTCACGGTTATTATTGTTAGGGATATATGTTTTTTCAATCTTGACAAGTCTTTTTGCCGCTTCTTTTACACTTGAATAAAGACCGATACCTTTACCCGCCATTATGGCTGCTCCAAGCGCGGTGGCTTCCTTTACTAATGGGACATCTACAGGGATTCCAAGCACATCAGAGAGAATCTGTGACCAAACGGCGCTTTTTGCAGCCCCTCCTGCAAAAACTATTTTGTTTGGGCGTTTTCCTGTCACTTCTTCTGCAAGGCGCAAATGTCCCAATGTTACAAGGCAGGCATTTTCCATAATGGCACGGTAAAAGACGGCTTTGTTAAATTTAAGAGGGTCAAGAGAAAAATTTATAAAGGAAGGCGATGAATGTTTCCAGTTTATATAATTCATTACATCAGAGAATGTGCAGATAATGCCGTTGCTTCCCGCAGGAACATTATGCGCTTCTTTATCTAAAAGAACGTAGGGGTCGGTATTTAATTCTTTTGCTTTGCGCTTTTCTTCTTCGCAGAATGCATCCCTAAACCAGCGCATAACAAGTCCCGGATTAAAAGCAATCGCTTCATACTGCCATAAATTTTCTACTGCATGACAGTTAACGCGTATATTGCATTTAGGGGAGCAAACAGCAGAAGCAGTGTTAAACTCGTACTGCCAAAAACTTCCGCCGAAAACTACAGCTTCCCCTTCTTCTGTAACTCCAACCCCTATTGTTCCAAGCTGGCAATCGCCTCCTCCTGTTACAACAGGTGTGCCTTCTGCAAGAGAGCTGTCATCAGCTCCTTTTTTAGAAACCTTTGACGTGACAGTCCCGCATTCATTTACAGGAGGGAAAATATCATCTCTTATGCCGCAACGCCTCGCAATTTCTATATCCCAATTTCTTGTTTTTAAATCGAATAAACCTGTAGTTGATCCGTTACTCGGTTCTACTGAAAGAGTGCCTGTAAGTTTAAAAATTATCCAGTCATTGATCATACCGATGCGTTTTGTTTTTTCATAAACTGACGGCAATTTATTTTTTACCCATAAAAGACGCGGCAGTGCGCCGAGCGCGAAGGTCTGCCCTGATTTTAAATAAATTTCTTTTTCTAAATTCGGATCGATCTTTTTTAATTGCGATACTTCATCTTTTGCGCGTGCATCAACATTGGCGCAGGCAAAAAGTTCTTTTCCCTCAGCGTCATAAAGAACGATTCCTTCCCTCATGCAAGTTGTAGAAACAGCGGCGATTTGCTTTGCATTTATTCCGGTTTGCGAAAGAACTCCTTTGATACATGAACAAACAAGATGCCAATTTGCATTGCAATCAAAATCCATGCTTGCAGGGAAACGGGGGTCTTCCAAATGTTTCCATTCTTTTTGATCGCAGCCGATTTGATTGCCGTCTATATCAAAAATTACAGCTCTTATACTGCCTGTCCCTGCGTCAAGTGCCATTAAATAATTTGACATAACACCTCATTTCCAATTATTTGGTATTGTTCATTATAAGTTTTAGATGTAAAATTATCAAATACTATTTTTAAAGTGAGGAAAATATGGCTGACAAAGACGGAAATAAAATCGAGAAAAATTATCACACCGATGTTGCTTTTAAAACAAACGGGAATTTTCATGTAAAAGGGGCGGCAAATCTTGATTGGGGTATGAAAAAACACCTGACAAATATTTTTAACCCTAAAAGCGGAAATACTGTGATGTTTGCCTTCGATCACGGTTATTTTATGGGTTCTGTTTCAGGTCTTGAAAGGCTTGATATCCTCATCCCTCAATTAATCGATCATGTTGATGTTCTAATGGCGACAAGAGGCGCGTTGCGTACCTGCGTTAAACCAACTTTTAGAAAGGGAATAGCTCTTCGGATGTCCGCCGGCTCTTCAATGATTAACGACGACCTAAGCCATGAAATAATTTCCGTTGATATAGAAGACGCAATCCGCATGAATGCCGACTGCATGGCGGTTCAAACTTTTATAGGAGCTGACGGGCAGCTTTCGAGCATCGACAATCTTTCCAAAGTGATAAATGCAGGATCGCATTACAGTATTCCCACCTTAGGGGTAATCGCTGTCGGAAAAAACATGGAAAGAACAAGCCAGTATTTTAAACTTGCAACACGAATAGTTGCAGAGTTAGGTGCAAACATTATAAAAACTTACTACTGCGATGATTTTGAGGAGATTGTCGCAGCTTGCCCTGTCCCTATTGTTGTAGCGGGCGGAAAAAAACTGACAGAAAAGGAAGCGCTAACTATGGCGTATAAATCTATTCAAGGCGGAGCGAAAGGTCTTGATATGGGCAGAAATATTTTTCAGTCTTATCATCCTGCCGCAATGGCGGACGCTATCGGAAAAATTGTGCATAACAAATTCACCGACAAAGAAGCCTGGCAATTTTTCAGCGAAAAGACAAAAACTAAATAACAAGGAATAAATATGATTGATTTAAATCATAGAAAAGCGGAAATTAATCTGCGTTTAATTAAAAGCGATAAAAGCCCGATTGTAAAACAAGAGGTTAAAATCAGTCAAAAAAGCCATCAGTTTTTATTCGGGGTAGGCGGATTTGAAGCTGTAGAGTTAGCAAGCGCAAGAACATATGATGAGCCTATCAATGAAGATAAAAAAGCGCACTTAAAAGAAAAGTTAAGCAAACTTTTCGGCTTTCACAATTATGCGACCTTGCCTTTTTATATCGGCAGATACGAGCCTGTCGAAGGAAAACCTGACGAAGAGCGGTTAAAAAAAGGCGCGTTATGGTTTAAAGGAAAACAAATTAAATTAAAAGGTCATCCTCTTTGCTGGCACACAGTTTGCGCTCCCTGGTTAATGAATTATTCCAATTCAGAAATTTTAAAAAAAGTAATTGAGCGTATAGAAAGAGATGTATCGGCTTTTAAAGGTTTAATAGATATTTGGGATGTAATTAACGAAGTTGTAATAATGCCTGTCTTTGATAAATACGACAACGCCGTTACGCGCATATGCAAGGAATACGGGCAGGTGCGTATTGTAAAAGAAGTTTTTGAAGCCGCAAAAAGAGCAAATCCAAATGCGGTTTTAATATTAAACGATTATGATGTATCAAAAGATTATGAAATATTAATTGACAAATGTTTACAGGCAGGGCTTCCTATTGATGTAATAGGAATTCAATCGCATCAGCATCAAGGTTACTGGGGAGCGGAAAAAGTTCACGATGTCCTTGAGCGTTTTTCACGTTTCGGTTTGCCTTTGCACTTTACAGAGAACACTCTTATTTCAGGAGATTTAATGCCGGAGCACATAGTTGATCTTAACGATTGGCAGGTAGAGCAGTGGAATACAAACCCCCAAGGCGAAGAACGTCAAGCGAAAGAAATTATTGAAATGTACGAGATACTTTTCTCTCATCCTAAAGTGGAAGCGATCACAACATGGTCAGGAGGGGATAACGCCTGGCTTCATGCGCCCGCAGGTTTCCTTAGGACAGATAACAGCGAGAAACCTTCTTATATCGCACTTAAAAATAAGATAGAAAAAGAATGGCGCACAGAAATTTCCGCTTTTACCGATGATGACGGCTGCGTAAAACTTGAAGGTTTTAAAGGCGGGTATGAAGTTTCGTATAACGCAAAGAATATTACTTTTAATTTAGACGGAAAAAATAATAAAATCGAGCTTTGTTTTAATTAAGGATAGCATTTAAATAATCATACGATTGTATATAATGCTAATCTTTCTTAGGTACATTCACATTATTAGGTCCGAACCCTTTAATCAAAACAAGAGGCTCAACAGGGCTTGTGTTCGTGATAACTATCCCCCTCTTAGCAGCTTCTTCTGACACAAAGAATTCATCCGCGCTCTGCTGTCCGAAGCGTAACATTCCAGGCGCTTCGCAATGGTGAACACCGAATTTGCCGTGTCCTTGAATAAAAATCACACTATATGCGGCGCTTTCTTTTATCGTTACAGATTTGCCGGGATTTACAGA
Organism: Treponema sp.; assembly: GCA_009787695.1. Classification (GTDB taxonomy): domain Bacteria; phylum Spirochaetota; class Spirochaetia; order Treponematales; family Breznakiellaceae; genus WQXQ01. Next base: position 55,849 of record WQSW01000001.1, on the reverse strand, counting down.
AAGCTCTTTCGCGCTGAAGTATCCTTCGTTTGCATAGGAAATCCATTTTTCTTCGCAGTCTGCATTTTTAACGATAGTGATGGGAGGTCTGCCGAAACGTTTTTTATAATGAGGATCAATATTTTTTTCCCAATCAAGAAGGCTGAAAATATAATCGATGTCGTCTTTTTTATCGGCAGGACATTCGCCGTTTAAAAATCCGCGCGGATATGTAACGCCGGACACTACATTTTCATGAACTGAGTTTACATCCCCGTTCCAGTTTAGTTCGTAAGTCATAACAGAGCCCGGAGCATGTATAACACCCGCAGGTGAATACCAGCCTGAACCTAATTCAATGCGCCATGCCCGTGAAAGTTCAGTGATGCGTGTATCGCCTTTATTGTAATCTCTAAGACGCTGTTTAACTTCTTCAGGTTTTGTGTCGGGGTCATAGCCAAAGTAGGTTGCGTTCATCTCTCCTGTGTGGCTTGCAAACTGATGTGGGAAATAATAGCATTCAGGTTTTCCCAATTTACCGACTCTTGCAGCCGCTTCCATATCAAGATGAAGATGATGAAAAAGCGGAGTTTTAAGATCATAAAATTTTGAGAAGACGGGAAAGCCCTTATACTTGTCCATCAATTCCTTGCCGATGATTTGCTCGCCTAATATTTCTATAGCCTCTTTAAGACTGAACTTCTCATCGCTTGAATAATCGACAGCAACAAAACTTAAACCCTCTGCGGGACCTGCAAGCGGACCGTTTTGCGCAATATTTGTGGAAGACATCCACCGCTCTTTAATTGAGCCGCGTTCAAGCCCATAAGCAAAATAATCATCTGGATGGAGGCGAAGCCGCCTTCCTTCAACCCCGAAAGGGCGGGGGATAAAGTTGGGGTTCAGCCTGAAAACGCCATCCCCTTTTTTTAATGTATTTTCAATTAAAGATTTATCTGCCATTTTCTCCCCCTTTTAATTAATAAGATAATTTTCAAGTACAATTTTATATTTGTCAATGTACCTCTTCTTCTCTTTACCCATCAAATATCTTCAAAACGTATTCCCTCCCCTTCAGGAATATCGTTATGTGCAACTCTGCCTTCAATTGCTTTTTCCCAGCAAGGAGGAAGTCCCGGGCGCAGGATTTTTTCTGTTCTTAAAACCGCATAATCACTTCTTGTAAGAATTTCCCCTGCTTTAATGCTGCGTAATGCGTGAATAGAGCGGTTTGTTAATCTGTAGTTTTGCTTTTCAGAAGGGGCGAGTTTTTTTACACCGTCACCTAAGATACCCTCTATAAAAGAAATATCATATTTTGAACTGTAATAAGCGATTTTTTCTTCTAACGATAATCCCGCACCGTCTCTGATTGCCTTTACCATTAAAGAAAACTCTTTAACAGGAAGGGCGATTGGGTCATCAAGTCCCGGATCATTTCTTGAAAGGCAAAAATGTTTTTCAATTACAGCAGCTCCCATGCTCACCGCAAGAGAGGCGGTAATTTCCGGGTCGGCGCTGTGATCGCTTACGCCGACAGGGACATCGAAAATATTAGAAAGGTTAGGCAGAACCCTTAGATTATAATCGGTTTCTGGGGCGGGGTAGGATGTTACGCAATGCAAAAGGCAAATTTGAGTTTCAAAAGATCTTAATATATCAAGGGCATCTTCAATATCGCTTAAACGGGAAACACCGGAAGACAATAAGACAGGCAGTTTCCATGCAGCGATTTCTTCAAGCAAAGAGGTGTAATTTAATTCCGGCGAGGCGATTTTTACCATTTTTGGGTTTAATTTTTTTAAGATAGATGCGCTTTTCATTCCAAAAGGGGTGCATAAAAACAAAAGCCCGTGTTTTTCTGTGTATTCTTTGATTTCAGCGTAAAAATCAGCGGGTTTCTCAAGGGTTTTGAACTTTTCGTATAGACTGATATTGCCTGTGGGAAGGGGTACTATTCCTGTGTTAGGGCTTAAAATCTCATCAGCATATACAATTTGGAATTTTACGCAATCCGCTCCTGTTCCTTTAGCGGCGGATATCATTTCTTTTGCTTTTTTTATGTCCCCATTGTGGGAAGTGCCTAACTCAGCGATAATTAATGGGTTTCCAGAGGAGTAAAAACACCCGTCAATTTTTAAGGTTTTTCTATTATCCTTCATTTAAGTACTCGACATATTTTAAAACTTTTTGTATACTATAATCAATATTAGTCTTAGGAGGTTGTATATGCAAACAACTACTTGCGATATCTGTAAAAAAAAGATTGAGGATCCGGTTACCGGACGTACTTTTTTCTATTTTGCCGAGCATAGTATCTGTGAACCCTGTAAGGATAACTTGGATGATCAGTTAAGGACTGCGCTCAGAGGTAAAGACCCTTTTACCTACGAATGGTTTGATAAGGTGGTTGGAGATAACATCTCAAAATCAATATCAAAAGGCAAATAATTTTTACAAATAAAAAAATTTATTTATTGATCGAAAAAGTTCTTTTCAGAGCTTTTCTCATATTAAGATTTAAGGAGTAACCATGTCGGGCCACAGTAAATGGGCGACGATTAAACACGCAAAAGGCGCCGCAGATGCAAAACGCGGACAAATGTTTACAAAATTGATAAAGGAGATTTCCATTGCAGCCAGAATGGGCGGCGGAAGTCTCGATGGAAATCCCAGGCTAAGGACTGCAATTATAAAAGCAAGAGCCGCTAATATGCCAAAGGATAATATTGACAGAGCGATCAAGAAAGGTACAGGAGAGCTTGAAGGCGTAAACTACGAAGAACTGGTTTACGAAGCGTTTGCTCCCGGCGGAGTTGCTATATTTATCGAAGTTTTAACAGATAATAAAAACCGCGCAGCCGCCGATATCCGTAATATTCTTACCCGTGCTGGCGGACAGCTTGCAACAACAGGTTCTGTTTCAAGGCTTTTTAGACGTCAGGGTGTAATTACTATGGACGGAGAAAAATATACAGAAGATCAGGTAATGGAAGTAGCGATCGAAGGCGGAGCTGAAGATGTTCAGTTATCAAGCGGGATAATCGAAGTAACGACAGCGCCTGAAGATTTTGAAACTGTGCTCAACGCTCTTCAGGAAAAAGAATTTGAAACCATGAGTGCTGAGGTAAGCATGGTTGCAGATGCGGAAGTAACCCTTGATAATGACGGCACTGCCAAAGCGTTAAAATTAATTGACAAGCTCGAAGAAAACGACGATGTTCAAAATGTTTATACGAATATCGCCATTCCTGATGGTTTTGAAGCGGCATAATCAATTAAGTAAATCGTGGGCAATGAAAACATACGCAGAATTTTAGGTATAGACCCCGGCTTAGCAAGTACAGGCTGGGGGGTACTTGATGTAAAAGACGGATACATCTGTTATATCGATCATGGCGTAATTATTACAAAGCCGGATATTCAAAGGTGTGACCGTCTTTTTTTTATCCTGCAAAGCATACGCGCAATAATTGAAAAATATAATCCGACAGAAGCTGCAATAGAAAATCTCTACTTTGGAAAAAACGTTTCAAGTGCAATCCCTGTCGCAGAGGCGCGCGGTGTAATTTGTGCGGCAGTAGCAGAAAAGGGTATTCCCTTAAGGGAATTGACACCTAACGCAATCAAGAAGGGAGTTGTGGGAAGCGTATCTGCCGGCAAGAAACAGGTTCAAGAGATGGTAAAGATAATATTAGGTTTGGAAAAAGCACCAAAACCGGACCACGCAGCAGATGCGCTTGGAGCGGCAATTTGCGCGGCTAATACATCAATGCTTATTGCATAATTCCCAAAAGTAGTTTTTCGTAAATAATTCTTTGCGCCGCATCAAGCAGTCTTTCACGCGCAAGAGTGCCGTCTTTAAGAGCGGAAAGAAAAGCGGCATGAGTGCGTCTTATATCCGGGGACCATACAAGGATTGCATCTGATCCAGCCGCTACAGAACGAACTGCCGCTTCTATATGATTTAATTTTACATCAGATTGATGTGCCGCTGTCATTGAAAAATCATCGCTTATTATTATTCCGTTAAAACCTAATTCACCTCTAAGCCATGTGTTCAATATAACTGAAGAGAGGCTTGTAATTTCGCTGTCAATTAAAGGGATTTTTGTGTGAGATGCCATTATCGCTCTTGCTTCTCCTTTATAGAGAAAGAGAAAAAACGGATAGATAATCCTATCCAGAGCAATTTTATCCAAATTTAAAACAGAAGCAGAGTAGTGCGGATCATCTCCTGCGCTTACAGGGAAATGTTTTATGACACATAACACCCCCGCCTGTTTCATACTTTCTGCAAAAGCGGTGGCTGCAAGAGAAGTAAAAGAAATATCTTTGCCGTAGGAGCGTTTTTCCAGAAAACTTTTATTTTCGTCAATTAAAGGTTCTGCTACAGGGGCAAAATTCATGTTGATACCGAGTCTTCTGATTTCAGTGCCCGCTTTAAAACTGTCTTCTTTTATTTTTAAAAGTGCCGCATCTCTGCCGTATGTTTTAAGAATATCAAAATACGAAGAAGCATCAGGTAGGTACGCAAAATCATTTATAAAGCGGTTTACAGTTCCTCCTTCGTGATCAACTGCAATAAAGGGGGGAATGTTATGTACTTCTGTTATTAAAGAGACGGTTTCTTCGATATAAGATTTAATTTCTTCAGATGTAGTATTTAAGTTGAAACTGAAAAGCATAACCCCGCCTATGGGTACTTCTTTTAAAATAGTTTTCATATATCCCGGAAGTTTTCCTCTGCCGTCAATACTGCAGATCATAACTTGGGCTGCAAGCATATTATCATCAAGGGAAGAAGCGATTTCTTGAGCGCGGATAAGCAAGGGATCGGATAAAATAACTGCTTCTTCTTCGTTAACCTCTGTTTCAACATGGTTAACAGCAAGGTTTCTTGAACAATTTGGAATTAAAAGTAATACATTTAAAGAAAAAATTATTAAAAAATGAATAAATCGCTTGTTTTTGCTCATATTAAGTAGTGTATCAAAACTTTAAATATCAGTCATCAATAAATTATCAAAAAAATTAAATTATTACTTTTTATGATAATGGGTTATAATTATTATAAGGAGATAAAAAAATGTTTAAAAAGATAATTATATTTACACTTTTTACTGTTATCCTGTCTTCCGGTGTTTTTGCAAAGGAGAAAGAGCAAAAGATTGACGAAAGGACTGCAAAAAACAGGATATCATTATCTGTAGGATTGGTTGGTGCGGATTTAAGTTATGAAAGAGTATTTAATCATCATTTTTCTTTATTGGGGCAAGTTTCATATAACAACTGGGTTTTTGCAGATTCAATAGCACTTTCCGGTAAAGCAAGAGTATACCCTTTCGGGAAAACTTTTTATCTTGAGTTGGGTTTAGGTTATTCAAACGGGTATAGTTTTGGAGACTATTTAGGAAAATTTTTCGCTGATCTTGTGTTAGGTATAATTACATTTGGATTTTGGTATACTACAGATGAGTATAAAGATAATATCAAGGATTTTGATCCAAGTAAAAGAGATAACGGTTTTTCAATTCAAGCAGGGATGGGATGGAATATTGATATCGGCAAACCAGACGGTTTTATACTTCCAATTGGTATGGGTATTGAAGCCAGACTTATTCCGGCTGACATAATACCTCCGATATTACCATACTTAAGGATTGGCTTAGGTTACTCTTTTTAATTTTATGAATTGAACTTTTTACATTTCTTAATTACAATGTTCACATATGCTAGATAAAATGCGTAATATCGGTATCATGGCTCACATTGATGCCGGTAAAACAACGACAACAGAAAGAATTCTCTTTTACACAGGCAAAAGCCACCGTATAGGCGAGGTTGACGACGGCGAAGCGATTATGGACTGGATGCCACAGGAGCAAGAAAGAGGCATAACAATTCAAAGCGCGGCGACTACAACTTACTGGAGAGGCTATCAAATCAATATTATAGATACACCGGGGCACGTTGATTTTACAGCAGAGGTGGAAAGATCTCTTCGCGTGCTTGACGGTGCAGTTGCGATCTTTGATGCAGTGCGCGGAGTTGAACCGCAAACAGAAACTGTATGGCGGCAGGCCCGCAGATACAATGTTCCGTGTATTGGTTATGTGAATAAAATGGATCGCTTAGGTGCAGATTTTTTCTTTGTATTAGATGATGTACAAAAAAAATTAAAAATTGAAACCGCAGCTCTTCAAATACCGATAGGAAAAGAAAATTCTTTTGAAGGTGTTATAGATTTAATTGAGATGAAAGAAATCCATTGGCAGGACGATGAGATGCAAATTACAGATATTGCACCTAACAGAAAAGAACTTGCAAAACAATGGAGAGAAAAATTGATTGACGCCTTATCGGGAGTGTCCGATGCAATCACAGAAAAATATTTAAACGGAGAAGAATTAGAGGTCTCTTTAATAAAAAGCGAAATCAGAAAAGCTGTTATTAGCAGAAAAATTCTTCCGGTTTTTGCAGGCGCATCAAGAAGAAACATCGGCGTTCAGCCTGTAATTGACGCGGTTGTAGATTATCTTCCCGCTCCTGATGAAATAACTCCTGCAACAGGGCATAAACAAAAAAAAGATACAATCGAAGATATAACGATTCCCTGCGATCCAAAAGAGCAGCCCTTAGGTTTGGTTTTTAAAATTCAAAATGACAGGGAAGCGGGAAGCCTGTGTTATGTAAGAATGTACTCAGGTACATTAAAATCCGGGAATGCTGTTTACAATATCGGAAAGAAAAAACGAGAGAGAGCAAACAGAATTTTGCGCATGCATTCGAATAAATCAGATGCAATGGACTCTCTTAGCGCAGGGGACATAGGTGTAATTATCGGAATGAAACTTGCGCAGACAGGCGACACAATAGGAACGGAAGGCTGGCCAGTCCTTTTAGAAAAAATGCAGTTCCCGGAGCCTGTAATTTCAATTTCGATAGAATCAAAAACAATTTCTGATCAGGATAAATTAAAAGAAATACTTGCAATCCTTTCCAAAGAAGACCCGACCTTCACAATAAGAGAAAACGAAGAAACAGGGCAGCTGATAATTTCCGGCATGGGGGAACTTCATCTTGATGTACTTGTTACGCGCATATTAAAAGAATACAAGTTAGGTGCAAAGGTAGGCAACCCGCAGGTAACATACCGCGAATCAATCAGCAAGGTGAATGAACACACAGAAACATTCTCCCGTTTATTGGCGGGAAAAGAAAACGCCGCAAAATTAACATTGCGGGTAGAGCCTGCACAGCGCGGAAAGGGAAACAATTATTTTTATGCGGCAAAAAATTCAAAGAGTGAAGTGCCGCAAGAAATAATTGAAGCGATAGAGCGCGGCATTAACGGCGCATTTTTCTCAGGCATAGTGATGGGCTACCCTTGCATAGATATAACCGCAACAGTAACAGACATTCAATATTCAGAGCAGACAGGAACAGAGTTTGCATTTGAAGCTTGCGCCAACATGGCATTTGACGAGGCATGCAGAGCGGCAAATCCAATCCTTCTTGAGCCAATCATGGCGGTAGATTTAAACTCCCCTCATGAGTTTGTCGGAGAAGTGATGAGCCTTGTAACCCAAAGAGGCGGGCAAATTTTAAGCATGAATGCAAAAGCAGATGAAGATGAAATAAAAGCACAAGCGCCTATGGAAAAAATGTTCGGCTTTATGACAAGTTTACGCAGTGTATCGCAAGGCAGAGCCAATTTCAGCCTAGAGTTCTCGCATTTTGAGAAGAAAGCGGAGAGATGAACCTCAATTTGGATAATGTTCCATGACAGCTTATTATTAATACTGTCTAATAGAGTATCAATTCTCACATACTTGAAAATTTATACCTATTAAAAGCTCATTCACATTTTTCATCATTAATTATTTTTTCTATTTCTTCCAGAGTGAGTCCTTGTTTAAAAAGTGCAAGTACTTCTTTTTTACCTTCTATCTTACCTTCCGCTCTTCCTTCTATTCTGCCTTTTTCTTCTGATGTAAGTAAATCGGAGATTCTGTCGGTCTCTGCCATTCTGCGGCTTCTGTATCTTGCGCGTTCATGTTCGTCTTTGCTTATTTCCCGTAATAATTCTTTCGCCATACCTATCTCCTCCTTAACTTTAATTATATCATTAATTAGCTTTTTATGCATGGGATTATTTGCGAATTTTATAAATAAAGACCACATTTCAAATGATGACAGGTTTTCAATCGGTTTATTCAATATATTGTTAAGTTTGCTTAATTCGATGATAACCATGTTGAGCTGATCTGTAAGCAGTGTGCCGTCTGCTGTCCTTAGTGAAAACCTGTTAATATAATTATTAAGAGAAGGAAATACTGTGTATGTGCAGAATGTCGCCTGATATGTTTTTACCAATTCAAAATATTATACCCCTCTTGATTTCTGAGAAGAATGTAAGTCTGTCAAATAATAAGTGTACTTGTTTATAAAGTTAGATAATTCATTGTTTAATTCCATTGTTCTGTGACAGTGCATTTCTACATCGACTTGGTCTCCTGTTTCAATCGTACAATTAACATCGAAGCGTTCCGCTTTTTCATTGATGTCCATTGCAGGCAGTTCGTTGCCCCGAATCTGAACGTCAACAACTTTACGCTCAATTACGGCAGATACGATGTCGATTAAAATTCTCTTCGCGTTCGGGTGGGTGAGCAGTACTTTAAAGATTCTGTCATCGGAAGGCGGAAGTATTTCCGGTTCTATTTGTAAGTCAGCCATTTTTTCTCCTTAGGGGACAGCTCCCCCTGACAGTGATTATTTGAAACACTGTCTGATAGATTTAACTCTCACAAGAAAGTTATAGCTATATATGGGGTGCAGATGCATGGCGCTTGACCGAAAATGAAAAAAATTGCGTATTAATGTAAAAAATCATAAAAATGGTTAATTTTTAAAAGAAAATGGAGAGTTAACTTGACAAAGTGGTAATAAAATCTGTTTCTATCATAAAAACTAATACAAAAAAGCACAGAATAAATGTTGAATTAGTCAGTATATTAAAAACAAGATTGACCGATTATGTGGGAATTCTTTCAGAAGAAAAACTTATTGAATTGGGTCAATCGTTATTAATAGCTGTTGGAGTTGATTGATATTTAAAATATCTCAAATAATTTTTAAATTTAAACGTGTATTTTCTTACATTGTTAAATATCTAATTTTCATTTTTATTGAGTCTGATGTTTTTTCACATTCTTGTTCAATAATTTGATCGATCTTGCCAATTAAATTATCATCGTTAGAAATTTCATCGGCAGAGTAGAAGAGTGCAGATGCTGAAACACGAAGCTCTCTGGTAAATTTTTCCAATAATTCTGCAGAAACAAAGGTTGCACCGGTTTCAATGGTACTCAGGTGTTTCGGTGTTATTTCCAATTTTTCTGCCAGTTGCTCCTGAGATAAACGTAGTTTTTTTCTATAATATTTTATATTTGTTCCAAAAACCGTTTTTATACTCATCATAAAACTATATTTAACCTAATTTTTCCAAATTAGACATTCGTGAATTAATTGCATTGTTAATCGCTGTATCAATTTCTTTTAAAACTTCTTTTTGGAATTGTTTTATAACTTCTTTTGGGAAGGAAGCCATTGAAAAAAGCTGAGGGCTGTCAATTTCAAGAGCGGTTGCTATTCGTTCCAGCATTTCCGGTGTGGGAAATTTATTTTTTAATTCGATTTGACCTATGTAATGGGTTGATGTATTGACAATTTCCGCTAATTTTTCTTGAGAAAAGCCTAAAATTCGTCTTCTTTCTTTAATATTATGAGCTAATAAGGTTCTCAGACAAGTCATAGAATAATTAAAGCATATTTTTAAAAAACCTATTGACTACTTCCTTAACGATATTATAAGATGTATTACTTCCTATTAGGAAAGTTTTAAAAATGGAGGAAAACTATGAATAAACCGCGTGCTGTACCCGGTTCGTGTCCGTTCTACGACCACCCAAGCGACAAATGTTATTTGGCTGAAACTACACCGTCATCGGGTACACGGGATCAAAAATGTAAAAATGAGTCGAATTGTAAAAATTGCGGTAATTATGAAGCATGGAAAAACGGAAGTAATTACAGAAACAAATAAAATCACAGGTTAACGTTCCTGTAATAACGTTAAAACAATTAATTTTATAAGGAGATTATTATGAATGCGGAAGAGTATTTAAAACGAGGAAACAATTATTTATTAAAAAGGAATTTTGATAAGGCGATTGAAGATTTTTCTGAGACAATCAAACTTGAACCAGATAGTCCATTTGCCTATCACAAACGCGGTGTATCGTATACAAATAAAAAAGAATTTGATTTGGCAATTACTGATTTTAATACAGCGATAAAGATTGAACCAAATAAATACGGACTCTATTATTGTGATCGTGCAAGCGCTTATATTTTAAAAGGGGATAAGAATTCTGCAATTTCCGATATTGAAATGGCAATTAAGATTGAACCTCAGAATAAAGATTTTCGTCAATTTCTTGATGATATAAAAGCAAATAATAATATCGGATCTGTAAACACTAGAAGTGTTGAAACCATAAAAAAAGAAATTAAATTAATTCTTAATCGTGGTATTATTTGCGGTATTATTGCCGCTGTTCCTTTTGCAATTTATTTTTCAATTTTTGGTGGTTTCAACACAGTTTCTGAAATAATAATAGGAATTATTGTCGGTATTATTGTCGGAGGCTGGATAGGATTTGGTGTTGGCGGAAATTTATCTTTACTTGTTTATCTTTTTATAAAAGGTCAAACATTATTTGGTTTTTTGGATTTTGGCTGGTGGGATTCAAGAAGTACTTTTGGTGTTAACCTAATTTTTTTATTTTTTCGTCTTATTCTTGGTTTATCAATTGCAGGTTATGGATTTATTGCATTTGCAATTGCCGGACCTATTTGGCCTTTGATTCGTATTAATATAAGGAAAAAGCAAATCAAAAATATAATAAAATAATACTATATATGATTATTTCAAGAAAATTGTATACAGTACAATAAAATTTATCAAACAATAACTGCAATACCGCCCATTCGGGCGGTTCGGTTTTAATTACCTAGTATGTTAAGTGCCATACTAACCTAGATTTTTATTGTAATGGCATATAAGGTTCTAGATAACCGACATTTTTTTCGATAAAGAAAACTGCAGAGCAGTTATCTATTGGGTATAACGCGTTTTCCAAAAATCTACTAACAAATGTAATTATTCCTGCCAGCGTTAAATCCATTGGGGAGGATGCATTTAATTACACTGTACTTACTAGTATTGAAATTGGATCAGATGTAATATTTAATTCATTTGATAATGAAGGTTCTAATTTTATAAAAGCTTATAATAATAACGGTAAACAAGCTGGAATTTATACAAGGTCTTATAGAAGTATTGATGCTTTGTGATTTTTTTTCTATTATAAAATAGAACATTACTAACAAAGGAAAGAAAGATTGATAAACTTAAAAAATAAAATAATCACTATTAAAGGGCAAGAATTAGCCATATTAGCAGGAAAACCTTCTAAAAATCCTGTAAGAGATATTTTCCTTTTAAATACTTTAGAAAAAAATAAAGCAGATTATTCTTTATGGTATGTTCAATATGAAGATATTGATGATGAAGAAAACAGTAATATTTCTATATGGCCCTATGATGGCGATGAAGACAGAAAAGAATTAATAAAAGAATTATTGGAAAAATTTCTAGAAACTGCATTTGATGATGATTAAACGCACCCATTCCCCAAAAGTTTAATACGGGCAAAAATATAATCTAGTCTATTTTGATTTAATACCGCTTTGTTATAAGGTCTCCCGTCAAGTTTCTCAATATCATATCCGCCCCTTGTAATAAATTTTTTGCTTTTTTCATCGGTGAACCAATAAATTAGGGAGATATCTTCATTGGTAATTTCTATCGCGTTTAAACCTTTTTTTCCAAGTGCGCAGCCTGAATTAAAAAGGCATGGGACGGGAAGTTCGTCTCCGTAAAGGCTCTGGCGAAGGACGTCTCGGCGCTCTTTGCGTTTTAGTTTGCTTAATTCTTTGCGAAGGGCTATTACTTCGTTTTCGATACGGATGCGATCTTCACCTAACGAGGCGGGGTATTCGCGGCATAATTTTTCAATTTCAAATTTGATGTAATCAAAGCGTCCTAACGATTCAAAGAGGGGGCGGTGCGTATGCCCTATGATCGAAAGGCAATGGTTCTTAAGTGAAAAAGCATAGGCTTTTTTTTCTATTTTAAATCTTTTGTTAGGGCTTCTTGAATCAGAAAGATTTTTTATGCCTATCGGTTTTAAAATATATCGTATCATTATTCCGAAAAAATTATTAAATCTTGAATATATATCAGATAATTGATGACCATGATAAACATAAGCGTTTATTATTCCTGTTTCTATTTTTATAAAAGCGTGAATGCTATAAGGATATGTAAACTTCGTTTGTGCGGCATCCTGTTTTAAAAGGAGTTTATCATCATGGTTTCCGTAAATTTTGTAAAGCTTGTTTTCTGCGGCGAATAAACTAAAAACCCTGTAAAGCCCTGCCCATTTTTTTCTAATATCATCAAGTGAAAATTTCTGGAGTTCTTCGATATCGCCGTTTAAAACTAAATACCAGCCGTTTTTAAAATAATATTCTTCTAAGATGCATGTAAGCATTTCACCGTTGTAAGCAAGATCGTCATTTGAGCCTGTTCCCATGTGAAGATCGCTGATTATAAGGATTTTTCCGCCGTTTGAGATGTTTAAAATTGCATCAGTAGGCAGATCTTTATTTGTTAATTCATTAAAGAATAATTTTTCCTGCATTGGGCCTTCGAGGACTTGAACCTCGGACCTACAGATTATGAGTCTGCAGCTCTAACCGACTGAGCTAAAGGCCCCCCTTAACATTCTCATATACACTTATATAATTGCTAAAAAATGTCAATAGGGTGTTAAAATAGGGGGTTCAATGCCCATTAAATACGTAAACTCTGTTTAGGACACTCTTTTAATATTTATTCAAATTGTTTATAATTATAAAATATGGCGAGCCTTTTTGACCCCTTAAAAAATGTATTCTACCATCTTGGTTTTTTTGCCAGAACTCTGTTCGGTGTAGGCCGTTTTATTCGTAATTCTCAGGCTTCTTTTAAAATACTGATTATGCAGATTCTTTTTACTTTTGTTCATGCTATGGGTATTTCCACTCTTTTGGCGGTTGCCATAGGGGCGGCAGTTTTTGTTATAGGCGGTCCCATGCTTACCATGCTAAATCAGCAATCACTTATTTATACGCTTCTTATCATATTGATTATGAGGGAGTTAGGTCCTTTACTGACTGCCTTCATTGTTATCGCGCGTTCTGCAACCGCTATAGCGACTGAAATTGCCGGTATGGTTATTTCCCATGAAGTTGAAGCCTATATTTCTGTCGGGGTTGATCCTATCGAACATTTAGCCGTCCCCCGTTTTTTAGGTGTGACTATATCATTAATGCTTTTAAATATTTATTTTTCAATTTTCGGTTTGGTTGGCTCTTATTTGGTCGGGCAGTTTTTCAGTTCAACTCCTTTAAGTTTATATTTCGGAAGTCTTTTACAGCAATTGCATATAGAAGATATTTTATTGTCATTAATTAAAAGTATTTTCTTCGGAGCGATTATTTCGATAGTTGCAGTTATTCAAGGTTTTTCTGTTGAACGCGCAACTACAGAAGTTCCTGTTGCCGGTTTACGCGCGGTCAGCGGCGCTTTTGCCCTTTGTATAGTGGTTAATGTACTTTTATCCGCTTTATATTATGTTGTTTTTTAAATAGGTTAGATAATGGAAAATATTATCGAATTAAATAATGTTTCTTTCTCTGCTCAGGAAGGCAAAATTGTTCAGGATATAACTGTCAAATTTAATTCGGAAAAAATCACAGCTATTGTAGGTCCTTCAGGCTGCGGTAAAAGTACGGTGTTAAAACTTTCTGCAGGGCTTTTAGTCCCTAATCAAGGAGAGGTTTATTACAAAGAAAAAAATATCGCTCATATGAACAGATCGGAAAATTTGGAATACCGGAGAGATAGCGCGTTTGTTTTTCAGGATTCAGCCCTTTGGGCGAATCAAAACTTATATCAGATACTAGAGCTGCCTTTAAGGATACATTATCCGCAAATGAATAAAAAACAAAGGGCAGAAAGGATTAAAGAAGTGACAGGGATAGTAGGATATAAAAAAGAACTTGATATTAGACCTTCAAGGCTTTCAATGGGGGAGCAGAAATTAATCGGTTTTGCACGTGCGCTATTATGCAACCCGTCTCTTTTATATCTTGATGAATGGACAGAATCGCTTGATGAAACTGCCGCAGACAGGCTTATCGGTCTTGTCAAACAAAAGAAAAAAGAGGGTGCTACGGTACTTTTCGTTTGTCATGATATGCGTATAATAAAGGATATAGCCGATTATGTAGTAATTCTTGTTGAGGGTAAAGTGGTGTTTCAAGCGACAAAAGAAGATGTTATGAATGATCCTGAATTAAGTAATTATATTAAAATGAGGATTGCATTATGAAATTTTCAATTCGTTACTCAGATCAAATTGTCGGTCTTCTTGTCATTATGGCGCTTGTAATTATTATTTTTGCCGTTTTTATGCTTGGAAGGACACAAAGATGGTTTACAAAGGATTATCAGTATAAAACCTATTTTACCTCCGCTCAAGGCTTAAGCCAGAATATGGCGATTCAATTTAAAGGGTTTACCATAGGCAATGTTAAAAAGATTGAACTTGCAGCAGATGACAGGGTAGAAGTAATTTTTGTTATTTTTGAAGAATATGCCCAAAGAGTTAAGGAAGGCTCTCTTGTCGAGGTTCAGGTAAGCCCTATAGGTCTTGGCAACGCTTTTATTTTTCATCCGGGTCTTGGAAATGAATTGATACCCGAAGGGATGATTATCCCCGAAATTAATTCTGCTGAAGCAAGATTGCTTAGAGCCCAAGGTCTTGTAAGCCGCCCTGACACTTCAGGAGACAGCATCAATGCGATTGTAAATCAAGTTAATACATTTCTGGATACTATAAATAAATCTTTAGCAGCTTCAGGAGAAGATGGTAAGCCCCCGCTAGGGCTAATTCTTGATAATATAAATAATGTAATAGCTGATGTTCTTAAACTGACAGGTTCTCTTTCTTCCATGATGGCGCCTCTGCTTGCAAATGTTGAAAGTGTATCAGCGCAAATTGCTGATCCTACAAGCACTGTAAGTAAAATACTGGACGGGGACGGAGCCTTATATTCAAGCTTAGAAGATTCTCTTGTCTCGCTTTCACAGATAATCGAAAGTTTAAATAAAACAGTTGAATTTGTTCCGGCACAGCTTCCGCAGATAGGTGTTCTAATCGGGCAAATTAATGTTATGATAAGTAAAGTGCATGAAATATTGACCTCTGTAGCAAACAATCCCTTGCTCAAAGGCGGTATCCCTGAGCGTGTAGAGACAGGGCCTGGCGGTGCAAGTCCAAGAAATGAAAAGTTTATTAATTAAGGAGGGCAGAAATTGATTAAGACGAAAATCACAATATTTTTTCTCATAGCATGTTTATTAATCAATATTTCATGTTCTTCCGCGCCGAAAAACCCGCAGGATATTGATGTTCTGCGCTCTCAGGCTGAGTTCTGGTTAAAAACGGCAAACATAGATGCAGGGCAGGGCAGATTTGAAAATGCCCTTTCTCAATTAACCGATGCAAAAAAAAATGCAATATTAGCAGATGATATTTCATTAATTATAAGGTCTTGTCTTTCCAGAGGGAATGTTCTCTATTCAATGGGAAGGACTGATGATGCGTTTGCAGAATGGAATCGTGCAATCACAGAAGCTGAAAGTTACGGAGACTCAGAGCTTTTATCTGTTAGCAGGATATTTTTATCCAGAGGGAATCTTTTAACAGGAAGAACTCAAGCGCAAACAGTTTTAAGCGATGTTACACGTGAAAGCTCTAATATAAAAACTAACAAGCTTTATATAGCTTTTTCCTGGCAGGTAAGAGGGCTTGCGAATCGCGCTTTGGGAAATTATCCTGAAGCAGAAAAAGCTTTCAAGAACAGTCTTGATATACATGAAAAAGAAAAGAACATGGAAAATACATCTTATGACTGGTATATGATTGCATCTGTACGCTCTCTTGCAGGAAATAATCCAAGCGCGCTTGATGCGTTAAAAGCGTCATTAGCGATAGACCGCCGCATAGAAAATTCATGGGGTTTAGCTGCAACTTACCGCGCAATGGGCGATATCCATAAAAAAACAGGAAAACAAAAAGAAGCGTTAGCCTTTTATATTAGAGCAAGAGAAATATTTTCAGCGATGGGTAACGATTACGAAGTTACAGAAATAAACAAACGATTAGAAAATTAAGAAGTATTTTTACTGCAGACGCACAAAAATTAAAATTGATGATCAATCATTTCTTTTTTTTATTTATGCACCTTAGCGGTAAAAAAAATAAATTTATTTTAAAGAAATTAATCTTAAGGAGATTATTATGAATAACGTATTTATGAACACATATCACAGGCTGCCTGTTACCTTTGTTAAGGGCGAAGGTTCATGGCTGTTTGATATAGACGGAAAAAAATATTTGGATTTTGGCTCAGGTATTGCAGTAAACATACTCGGTCACAATTATCCGCCTTTAGTAAAGGCAGCCTGCGAACAAGCGGCAAAATATTTTCATTTAAGCAATTATTTTTTAAGCGATACAGTATCTTTATATGCACAAAAACTTGTACAGGCATGCACAATGAAAAAAGTATTTCTTTGTAATTCAGGAGCGGAAGCAAATGAAGGCGCGTGTAAAATTGCAAGAAAATATTCGCTTTTAAAATACGGGCAGGGTAGGCACACCATTGTTACGCTAAAGGGAAGTTTTCACGGAAGAACAATAACTACGCTCTCTGCAACAGGACAGGAAAAATTTCACAAAGATTTCGGTCCTTTTACCGATGGTTTTATTCACATCAAAGGCGGTGATATAGACGCTCTTGATAAAGCACTTGACGGTAAAAAAGTTGCAGGCTTATTAATTGAGGCTGTACAAGGGGAGAGCGGGATAGTTCCTCAAAGTGAGGAATTTATTGCAGCGGCAGCAGAATTTTGCAAAGAAAGGGATATCCTTTTAATGTTTGACGAGATCCAATGCGGGCTTGGAAGGACAGGCACTTTTCTTGCGCTTGAGCAATACAAAGACGCCAAAGGCAATCCTTTAAAAGCCGATATTGTAACGCTAGCAAAAGGAATCGCCGCAGGAATTCCTGCAGGAGCGGTTCTTGCAGGAGAAAAAACTTGTGATGTTTTTACAGTAGGGGATCACGGCAGCACCTTCGGCGCAAACCCGATAGCGGCAGCTTGCGGTTTAGTGGTTTTAGAAACCGTAAACACTCCTTCTTTTTTAGCAGAAATAAAAAGGAAAGGCGGGAAGATAACATCGGTTTTAAAAAATCATCCGAAAGTAAAAGAAGTAAGGAGCAAAGGTTTAATGATCGGTTTTGACATCGAAGGAGATGCATGGGCTGTACTTGAAAAAGCAATAGCAAGGGCTGACAAAGAATCTTTTGGTCTTCTTATGCTTACCGCAGGAGCTAATACTTTAAGGCTACTTCCTCCCTACATTTTAACTGACAGTGAAATAGATCAGGGGATGGCTGTAATTTTAGAATTATTAGCGGAAAAAAATTAAAGATTTAGGGAACATCAGATAAATAATCAATCTCTCCTTCGCTTAAAGCTTTAAGAATTCTCCGTTTTATATCTCCTGAATCGGTACTGCCGGAAGTATCTTTTATAAATCCTGCAATTCGGTTTCGCATATCGCGTCTCTTTGAATTCTGCCCGTAAGGGCAGGTGCAGGTGTTTTTTAAAATGTTTTGTTCCGCAGCGCAAGCTATAATTTGTTTTTCTTCAAGCAGGGCAAGAGGGCGTATAAGAGTGACAGGGTATTTTCTGTATTCAAGAAGAATAGGCATTGCAAGTAAAGTCCCTTTCGAGCAGAGATTCATAAAAAAAGTTTCGATAATATCATCAAGATGATGCCCTAAAGCGATTTTATTAAAACCGTTTTCTACGGCATATTTTAAAAGTTCTGTTCGTCTTTGTGTTGAACACCAATAACAATTCATTTTTTCGCCTTCTTTTAACCTGCCGATAACAGGGACGAATAAATCGGTAAAAGGTATAGACCATTCTTCCAATCTTTTGCAAAGAGCTGACTTTTTGCAGCATGCGCAAAAATCAGTGCTTATGTGAAGAGCGGACAGCGTATATTCAAACTTTAATGCAGGTTTAATTGCAGATAACGCCCATGATAAAACACTCGAATCCTTTCCGCCGGAGACAGCGATTAAAACTTTATCACCTTCTTTAATTAAAGACCTTTCCATAACAGATTTTACTGTAAGTTTTTTTACAATTTCACTTGCATTTGTCTTTTTAAAAAATCTGCTCATTTTTTATCCTGTAAAATATTTTGTATAACAAGATTTGCTAAAAAAAAACCTGCCGCTGCAGTTACTGTAACGATACTTCCGTTTATTTTTTTTCTTGCCGGATTATCATCCATATTACTTTCTTCAAATTGATTTTCTATTATTTTAGTTTGAGATTTTTCGTCATTAAAAACAACTGTAAAATCACCTGAGAAACCGCGTTTGCGTAACCCTTGACGTATAACTTTTGCAAGATTGCAGTATTCGGTTTTCCAGATTGATGATATTTTTATATAAGAAGGATCGGTTTTAAGCGCCATACCCATCGAAGAAAAAAGTGTAACACCAGCTTTATATACGGTTTCTATAAGATCAAGTTTATGCTGGACTGTATCGATTGCATCAATTACGAAATCTGCATTTTCAATATTGAAAGTATCAGCGTTTTCAAGGCAAAAAAGTTTATCCCAAGAGATTACTTCGCAATCAGGATTTATTTCAAGCAAGCGTTTTTTTAAAACAGATGCCTTAGGTAAACCTATAGTGAGGGATGTCGCTTCTATTTGGCGGTTCACATTTGTTGCGCAGATTGTGTCATTATCAATAATCCCGATTTTCCCTATACCGCAGCGGACAAGAGCTTCTGCCGCCCAACTCCCGACCCCGCCCGCTCCGAAAACAAGAACGTAAGTGTTTTTAAGTTTTTTTAAAGCTTCCTTGCCTGTAAGCAGAGTAAGCCTATCAAAAAATAAATTTGTTGTTACAGTTTCTTTATTTTCCTTTTTAATTGTTTTATTTTCTTTTTTTAAATATCTTTCTTCTTCAGAAAAAATACACCCGCAGTATTTTTGCATATAAAAATTATTGGAACGCGCGGCATTCTGCCCTTCACGAAAGAGCGGGCGGAAATCCCTGTAGAAAAAGTCAATTTCGTATTTTGCTGCAATTTCTTCTGCAATACTTTTAATTGCATCATGATTCTGATACGGGCTGATTAAAAGAGTAGTAGAGAAAGCAGAAAAACCATTCTGGGAAGCGAAAGAAGCTGTCTTTTCAAGACGTATTTTATAACATTTTATACAGCGGTTTTCTTGGCTGGAAACTTCATTTGAATAAACATTTTCTAAAAATGAGCGAAGACCGTATTCATCGTTTACTGTTATTTCTAAATTTTCTTTTGATGCAAATTCACAAAGACAATCAAGACGGGATTTATATTCAGTAAATGGATGAATATTTGGGTTATACCAATAAAGATGAGGTTCAATATTATCATCTCGCAAGCTTTTTATACAAGATACAGAACAGGGCGCACAGCAGCAGTGGAGCAGTAGTTTCATATATATTTTTCTATTGCTTTAACCAATTGATCGGCGCAAGAAGTACCTCTGCCCTGGCATGTCAAACCTTTTAATCTTTTTATAACTTCTTGCACATCCATTCCTTCGACCAATTTTCCTATCGCTTTTAAGTTCCCGTTACAGCCGCCGTCAAACTTAACAGAGGATAATTTTCCGTCTTCAATATTAAAACAAATCCTGGATGAACAGGTACCGTGTGTTAAATATTCATACATAATGTAAGTATAAATTACAAAAATGTTTTTGTAAATTCAGAAAAATCTCCCGGCTCTGTAATTATTTTTTTTATTTCTTTATAACGAAAACAATCTATTAAATGATCATTAATAATGCCTGTAGCCTGTAAATGCGAATATATAATTATACTGCCAAGAAATTTAAAGCCTCTTTTTTTTAAATCTGCTGAAACAGCATCGGATAATTCTGATCTGGCGGGTATTTCAGAGATTGTTTTCCATTTGCCGATAATAGGTTTTCCGTTTGTAAAACTCCAGATATATTTTGAGAAACTGCCGAACTCTCTTTGTATTTCTAAAAAATTTTTCGCGTTATTTATTGACGCTTCTATTTTTAAACGGTTTCTAATTATACCTTCATTAGATAAAAGTCTTGTCTTTTTAGCTTCTGTGTAGCGGGCAACTTTCTTTGGATCGAAATTATCATAAGCTTTTCTGTAATTTTCTCTTTTTTTTAGTATTGTTATCCAGCTTAAACCGGCTTGCGCTGATTCAAGTACTAGGAATTCAAAATGTTTTTGATCATCAATTACAGGGAAACCCCATTCTTCGTCATGATATTTAGTGTATAACTCTGAACTTTCGCACCATTCGCATCGTTTCATTATTATATAAATATCATAAAAAGAATGATGCGTCAATATTCTGTCACAGCATACTTACAGGGTCTACATCAATTTCAAGATAAGTGCGTGTATCTTTTCCTTTCTCGTATCGTTCAAGAATTTCCTTTGCAGCATCATGGATTGCATTCATCGAAGGACAGCGCAGTATCAATTGAAACCTGTAATTTGAGTTGATCATTCCAATAGGGCATTCTGCAGGACCTAAAATGTCCGCTCCTTGAGGCAATAAAGGCTTTGCAAAAGAGGCTAGGCGTTTAACCGCAGTTTCCGCTTTCTTTTGATTTTTTGCCCGTATTACAAAGCGTATCAATCTTGAATAGGGGGGAAAGCTCAGCATTTTACGCTGGTTTAATTCTGCGCTGAAAAAACCTGTAACATCTAAAGCGCATGATTTTGTAATTACAGGATCGTCCATGCGAAGCGTTTGAACTATTACCTTGCTGTCTGGGAAATAGCGTCCGGCTCTTCCTGCTACTTGAACAATTAGTGAAAAAGTTCTTTCTGCTGCACGGAAATCAGGCAGATGTAATCCTGTATCTGCAAAAACAACGCCAACCAAGCGTACACCGGGAAAATTTAATCCCTTTGCTACCATTTGCGTTCCTAAAAGAATATCTACCATGCCTGCTTTAAATTTTAATAGCGTATCTTCAAGACCGTCTTTTTTTCCCGCTGTGTCTGCATCAATGCGGCAGATTCTTAAATCCGGGAATGTCTGCCTTACTTCTTCTTCGATCATTTCTGTGCCGAAACCTCTGTATCCTGCTTCTACGCAGCCGCATTTCGGGCAAGCGGACGGAGGCGGCTCTGAGTAGCCGCAGTAGTGGCAGATACATTTTCCTCTGCTTTTATGCCATGTTAATGATACAGAACATCGTCTGCATGTTTGTTCCCAATCGCATACAGGGCATTGATAAAAATGAGCGAAGCCTCTTCTGTTCATAAAAAGAATTGTTTGCTTATTTAATTGAGCTGTTTTGCGGATTTCATCAATTAATTCTTTTGTCAGGCATCCTTGTGTTTTTGCAAGACTCACAGCTTTTATTTCCGGCATTCCTCCGCCGCAAAGACGTTTACTAAGGTCAAGACGTTTTATATTTCCTTCTTGCATTAATTTCCACGCTTCTGCAGAAGGGGTTGCAGAACCCATTAAAAGTTTTGCACTTTCTGTAGTGCATCTTCTAAAAGCGATCTGCCTTGCATGATAGCGCGGTGTGTTCCCCGATTTATAAGAGTTGTCATGCTCTTCATCTATGATGATAAGTCCCAGATTGTGCATTGGTGCAAACACCGCGCTGCGCGGTCCTACAACAATGGACGCTTCCCCTTTTTTAATCCGCATCCACTCTGCAAGTCTTTGAGAAGGGCTCATTCCCGAGTGAAGGGTAGCGGACTGCGATCCGAATCGTTCTCCTATCATTTTTGCAGTTTGATGGGTAAGAGAAATTTCAGGCACAAGATAGATAACTGTTTTTCCCTGCTCAAGCATATTATAGGCTGCTCTGATAAATACTTCAGTTTTTCCTGAGCCTGTTACACCGTAAAGATAAAACATTTGCGTTTCTAACGAACCGTGCATAGCCGTTTCTGAATCAGGTGAAATAATTGCATGTAACGCATCGGCTTGTTCGTTAGAAATTGATAGGGTGCTTTGTTCTTCTTGTTCATCATCTGTAAATTCCGGAACAATCATCTTTCTGCCTGACGGGATCATCGTAGATAACGCCTGCCCTGTACTGCAAAAATAATAATTTGCCATCCATCGGGCGATTTTTATATTTTTTTCATCGAATAAAATTTCTTCATCAACAACGCGCCTTATTTTTTTTATTGCATCTTCTTGTAATTCTAAAGGCGCGTTTTCTTTTTCCGCTATGATATAGCCAAGACAGTCCCTCCTTCCAAAAGGAACCATAGCCCGCTTTCCTATAGCAGCTTGTTCTTTATCATCAATAAAATAAGTGAATGATTGGTCTGTCGAATTTATCAGGGGGATATCAAATATTAACTCAAAAAAACGCGCCATTAAAATTTCCTATTCATTTTTCTCATTTAAAAATTCTTCAATTCTTGATCGCAAAAGTTTTAAATCTTCCCAGACAGGGCGTTTTTGATCTTCGTTATGCAATAAATAAGCAGGGTGAAATGTTGAAATAAGCGGGATAATTAAATCTCCGATTTTATACTCAGAAATTTTTCCGCGAATTTTACTAATCGGCATTTTTGTATTTAATAAACTTTGAGCTGCAATACTTCCGACAAGTAAAATAAACTTAGGTTTATGTAAAAGTATCTGTCTGTGCAAAAAATGTATACAGGCGCTTCTTTCTTCAGGATGCGGATCGCGGTTTTGAGGAGGTCTGCATTTTACAATATTAGCGATATAACAATTAGTTTGCCGCGTAAGATTGATTGAGCCGAGCATCTTATCTAAAAGCTGTCCTGCCTTGCCGACAAAGGGACGCCCTTGTACATCTTCATCTGCGCCGGGCGCTTCGCCTATAACCATTACAAGCGGATTATTAACCCCTTCTCCTGGAACAGTGTTTTTTCGCTTTAAAGAAAGCTGGCAATTTTTACATGCACCGATCTCTTTATAAATCTGTTCAAGCGAATCGCATTGCTGAATAAAATGCGATGATGCAGCTGTTTCTTTTTCTGTAAAATCATATTCTTTTTGTTTTCCTTTATATCCTGAGTGAAGAGTATCCCATGCAAGATCAAGGAAACAAGCGATTTTCTGCTTTTCTTCGATAGTCATAATAACATTGAACCGCATGATAGGTAGTTAGTCAAGAAAGAATAAAATCATAATGCTTACTATTTTAATAAAAAAAACCGCGCAGAAGGTTTTACTTCTGCGCGGTAACCTTTAGAAAAAACTTTTTGGTTTTTCTTAAGTTAAGAGAACTGTCAGCCTTTCCCTTTATGGAACCCCGCCCTAAGGATGACAGCAAATTACCTCAAGCTTATATTATTTAATTCATAATTTTTTTATTTCTTCGATGAACTCATCGAGATCATTAAAATGTTTATAAACTGATGCAAAGCGGATGTACGCCACTTTGTCCAGTTTCCCAAGCCTTTCTAAAACGAGATCTCCAATTATTGCTGATGATATTTCTCTGCTTCCTTTGCTGATAATTGCAGTTTCGTCTTCAATTTCGTTTATCAGGTTTTCTATCTGCATCTGAGAAAACGGACGTTTTTCAAGAGCCCTTACAACTCCGCGCTCAAGTTTGATGCGGTCAAAAGGCTCGCGCCTGTTGTCTTTTTTTACCACCATGAATTGTCTTTCATCTATTTTTTCATAACTGGTAAAGCGGTAATTGCAGCTTATACACTCTCTGCGCCTGCGTACTGCATCGCCGTTTGCAAGGGTACGGGATTCTACTACTTTGTCTTCCACCGTGCCGCAATGGGGGCATCGCATATAGTGTTACCTTCCGTTTTATACGCTATATATAGCGCACTATATATAGCGTATCTGTAATTAATTTATAGTACCTTATATATAGCGTAGTTGTCAACACCCCCTACTATATTTTGTGTCATGAAAAAAAAACTACTGACAAGATTTATTCAATATGCTACTATTTGCTATCAACAATTGGAGGGCTGAATGAAAATCGGGATGGATACTTTTGCCTGCAACGGAGGTAAATCCGGAGTAGGAATGTATATAGCCCAATTTCTAAAAAGAATTCCCCCATCACAAGCTCTTTTTGAGTTATTCGGTTGGGAATATGACAGGTATCTCTACACTGATGTCGCTCCTAATTTTGAATTTATCCCTCAATGTTCAATACAAGGCGGAACTGCTAATTCCTTATGGCATGTTTATAAATACGCTAAATTTGCTCAAAATCGTCAATTTGATGCTTGCTTTTTTCCTGCGGCTCACAGGTATCTTCCGTATCGCTCTCCTTGCCCCACAATAGGCGTTGTTCATGATATGTCAGCTTATTTCAGAAACCGCAAGGCAAGAAGCCATCTAAGCACATTTCTGCGGATGATAATTCCTAATTCGCTAAGACGGCTGGATGTTATTATTGCAGTCAGTGAATTTATTAAACAGGAATTAATCGAACACACAAAAGTAAAAGAAAACAGGATCGAAGTAATCCCCAATGGAATTGATATTACTTCTTTTTATCCCCGTCAACGTAACGAAGAAAGCGTGCTTTTAATCCAGCCTTTTAGTTTCAGACGTCCTTATGTATTATGCGTTTCACGAATAGACCATCCAATAAAAAACCATGTCCGTTTAATTGAAGCGTTCGGTATTTTTAAAGAAAGAACCAAATACCCGCACAGGCTTGTTTTAGCAGGGGCTGACAGCAATAATTCTGGTGTTGTTAAGGATGCTGCGGCAGCCTCTGCATGGAGAAACGATATTTTCTTTACAGGGCATTTCCCTATAAAAAGCCTGCCTGAGCTTTATGCAGGGGCGGATTTTGTCGTTTTACCGTCTATGTACGAAGGTTTTGGCATGGGGGTGCTGGAAGCGATGGCTTGCGGCGTTCCTGCAATCTGCGCCCGTGCAGCATCATTACCTGAGGCTGCCGAACATTCCGCCCTTTATTTTGACCCCCTGTCTGCTGAGGATATGGCAGATCGCATGGTCACAGTAAGTACCGACAGGGACATTTACAATGAATGCCGCCGTCTTGGGCTTGAAAGGGCAAAGGTATTTTCTTGGGATAGATGTACAGAAAAAACATTACAAATTATTTACGATACTGCAGGAAAGTGATATAATTCCCTATGGCTCAAATTAGTAAACTTTGGATTATATTAAACCCAATTGCGGGCAAGGGAAAAGCGGAAAAGTTAAAACCAAAAATCGAAAAGATTCTTATGGAGAGCGGTTATAAATTTGAAATCATTGTGACCAAAGGACCCGGAGACGCTCTTTTATTTGCACGTGATCTTCCAGTCGGGGAAAATGATATTACTGTCGCCGCAGGCGGGGACGGCACTTGTAATGAAGTTGTGAACGGCTTATTAAAAAGAGCAGAAAAAGCGCAGCAGGAAGGGACTCCTTTAACTTCCCCTCCGCTTTTTGGAATTCTGCCTATAGGCAGAGGCAATGATTTTTCTGCAACTCCGGGAATCCCTGAAAATGTAGAAAAAGCAATTTCTATGCTTTTAAATTCAGAGCCGCATATAATTGATGCAGGTCTTGTCAAAGGCGGATTTTTTCCGCAAGGACGTTTTTTTATAAATGGAATTGGAATTGGTTTTGATACAAAAGTAGGTTTTGAAGCTGCAAAATTAAAAATAAAAAGCGGGTTTTCTTATGCAATAGGGGCGTTTATTTTAATTGCACGTTACGAACCATCACCTGTTATTCAAATTAAATATGATGATAAAGAAGCAACACTTCCTGCTGTTCTTGTTTCTATTGTAAACGGAAAAAGAATGGGCGGCAGTTTTTATATGGGGCCAAAGGCAATACTTGATGACGGTTTATTGGATCTCTGTTATGTGGAACATCAAAAATCACGTTTTTCTCTTTTAAAAATACTCAGTCATTATACAAAAGGAACTCAAGACCAATGCAAGGGTGTAACATTTGACAGAGGAAAAAAATTCAATTTATTTGCACTTCAAGGAGGAATGGCAGCCCATTGCGACGGCGAAACAATTTGTTATGACGGCAAAGAATTGGAAATATCATGTATCCCTAGTGCAATAAAGTTAATAGGAGCAAAATAAAAAAAATTAAGTTTTTTCATATCAGGAGCAGAACCTAGATGGAAATTAGAAGACCCTTTGTTAATTGTATTTTAAAAGTGATTTTAACTATTCTTTGCAAGATCGAATGTAAGGAATATATTGAAGCGCTTTACAATAATAAACCTCTTCTGGTTGTATTTAATCATATCAATTTTTTAGAAGTTCCGATTCTTGTAACGCACAGTTATCCTTTAAATGTTACAGGTCTTGTAAAATCAGAAACATGGAAAAATCCGATTTTTGCATTCATTTTTAATACATACAAGGCAATTCCTATTGACAGAAGAGGCGCATTCTCTGATAGTTTTAAACAAGTAAAACAAATGATAGATAACGGTTTTTATATGTGTATATCCCCCGAAGGAACGCGCAGTAAAAACGGCGTATTAGGAAGAGGTAAAGCCGGTATTGTATACCTCGCTCTTGAAGCGGATGTGCCTATCCTGCCTGTCGCTCATTACGGCGGTGAAAATATTTGGCAGAATATGCGCAAGTTTAAGCGCACAAAATTTCATTTTAAAGCAGGCAAACCTTTCCGAATCAAATTTGAAGGAAAACCTGATAAAGATGAGCGTGAAATAATAACTTCAGAAGTGATGGGGCAGATTGCAAAATTGCTGCCTGAAGAAATGAGAGGAATTTATTCTGAACAAGCATTGCAAGAATGTAAATATTTGGAGTATATATAATGACAGTTCATATTTTTGATGTTGATCAGACGGTTATAAGAAAAACATCTGCTCAATATTTTATTTTTTCGGCAATTAAAGAAAAAATTATCCGATTATCTCAGATAAGCCGGCTGCCATCAGATTGGGTAAAATATAAATTGGCGCGTCCCGATCTTGATTTTATTGACAATACTATTAAAAAACTTGCAGGTATTAAAAAAAGCGATCTTGAACGTGTTTCAGAAATTTGTTTTACTAAAAAAATAAAACAAAATATTTATACAGGAGCGGCTCAAATGATAAGGTCTGCTCTTGATAAGGGAGAAAAAGTAATTTTTGCAACATCATCTTTTAATTTTATTATTAAACCTTTAGAAGATTTCTTTGGAATACAAGGATCGCTTGCCACAAAGATGGAATTCAAAGACGGCATAACAACAGGAAAAATAGACGGTTACAGTTTTTTCGGTCCTAAAAAGAAAATTGCAGTTTTAGAATGGATAGCGTTATCCGGCATTAACCTTAAAGATGTAAGCTTTTACTCAGATTCATATACAGATATACCTCTCCTTGAAGTATGTTCAACCCCTGTTGCAGTAAACCCGGATAAAATACTTAAAAAAAACGCAATAGAAAACGGCTGGCAAATAGTAAAGTTTAAAGAAGTGCTTGGTAAAAAATAAAAAATTTTAAAAAAAATCAGCGGATCATCTTAATCCCTTACCAATTAATTTTAAACCCAAGCCCGTTTTTAATTTCAAGAATATCAGGAATACCCATAGAAAACGAAACCTTTCTACCTGACGAAATAACAGATGCAGAAGGCATAGAGGGAATTGTGTTTCCGTTACCGTCTGTGATTGTCATTGCGGAATTTCCGCCGGCACTGAAACTAATTGAAAAATTATAATCATTGTATAAAGAGCGCATTAAGGCGATTAAGTTTTCATCATGGTTTGCGTTATTTTCATTATATATTATTATGTTAAAATTTCCTGACTGATCGTTATGTGAAATTGATGCAGCAGAGCCGTTTGGATCTAAGTATGCCAATAGAGCCTGTACATTTGAAAAGTCTAAATTGATATTTATAATATTGTCCTGCAATGTTTCTCTTTTTGAATAAGAAGAAAGTTTTAATCCAGGTATCCTTTCAACAGTTCTTTCTAAATCCTGTCTTGATAATGGTATTGCCGGCATTGAAGCATTCCCGTCAAGAGAGCCCATATTGCTGAGTGTATTGGAAATTCTGTATTCCATTACTAATTTTCCTGAACCGTTCCTGTTCATTTGAATATCAACTGATAAGCCTATGCACGAATTAAGAAAGAGCGCGCAAACTCCGTTAATACATAAAAAAACAAATAAAAATTTCTTTTTCATTAAAATTCCTCCGAGTGTATTTTCATATCCTGAATACGGACAGGTGTTTCTTTTTCGATTAAATCAAATGCTTTTTGCATTACAGTTTCGCCGAAAGCTTTTGAGTTGGACACAATAGCTCCGCCGATTTGAGCAAAAGAAAGGGAATCCTGAAGGTCAATTTCTGCAGCGGTTAAATGGAAACGCCGCTTCATTTTATCAAGTACTGATTTAACGATTTTACGTTTTTCTTTAATGTTGACGATATCCGGTATCTCAAAAATTATCTGTATCATTGAAACTATCATAATAAATGTTATTATATACAAAAAGTGATTGTTTTGCGAAGAGCATTTGGAGGCAATTTTCTATTAAATTTCTGTGCATATTTATTCTTTTATTATTACCCGTATTTGCAAATCCTGTTTGCGCCTTTAGTCAGGAAATTGATTTAAACCTTGAGCCTTCCGATTTGCCTGAACAGCAACCGGAAGAATTCCCGATTGAACAGATGCGCCGCAGAATTACAGGGGATGCTCCAAACGAACTTATGACGTTTTCTTTGGGGGACGCTGAAGTATCGCTTTTTTTAACGGGTTTTTGGAACGGTACATTACAGTTTAACCCCGCTTTTTCATTCTCTCCTATTGGTATGAGTTTTTCTCCCTTTAATTCCCCTTTTTTTATGCAAGAAGCGGATTTAACCATGTCTTTATGGTTAAACGAAAAATGGTTTGTTGAGGCTAATTTTTTAGATGATTCATCGCAGAATACATACAGAGCTGGTTTTCAAGGTTTATCCGGAGATTTTTTACAATATGCAGGGATAGGAAATACAGGGCTTGATTTTCCGTCATTCCCATATATGGATTTGGGAGGCGGAAGTACATCATCATTTGGTTTTTACAGCCGTTTCGGAACAGAGCGTTTAAACTTTCATGCACTGTTCCGTTACGATACATCTTCGCGGGAAGAAAAAATATTTACAGGAAGCAGGGAAAGAACTTATAGTTACGTGCAAGTCTGGGATTCAATGAGAGGCGTATCTTTTATTTTACCTGATACAGATATTGATCAGAAAGTAACAGTTTACATTGAAGATGAAAGAGGGGAGATAATCGACATAAATGCAAGAAGATGGAGAATTGCATTATCAAGTGAGTATGCTTTTTCTGCTTCTTTTGGACTTTTAGAATTGAGTATAAGACCTAAGGGAATGGTTGCAATTTCTTATTCACGTTCAGGGAATAGTACTCCTTGGCAAACATCAATGGGAAGTTATAACAGCTCAGGTTTTTTATTTGATGTTCAGCAATGGTTTAATTCAAGCGGCAAAATTATCAGGCTGGAAGATTATCCGCAAGCAGGAAGTAATTCTTCTGAGCCCGGTGTTATAATTTTTAACATTAATGAAATTGCCTTAGTGATTTACGAGCCAGGAACTTTTTCACCATTTGAAAGGCGTAATCTTTATGAAGCCCCTTCCAGCACTTCTGAACGTGCAGCTCTAGTAAGTCTTTCTTCAGGAGATGAAATAAGCGGATATAATCTTATACCTTTTGATAATTCACAAACAGGTTTTTTAGATATGTTAGGTTTTTCCGCTTCTGTTGTTAGTTCAAGGACTATTTATGAATTATTAAAAGACAATAATTCAAGAAGAGACATGCAAACAATGTGGCCTTTAGTACAGGAATATCCTGAAATATATCTTATGCCTTCTGGAATATTTTCAGGAGATATTGCTTTGCGATTTACTAATTACAATTCAAACAGCGGATATTTTATAGGAACTGATGCAATACCCGGTTCTGTTCAAGTTTGGCGAAGCGGGATTCAAGATACAAACTTTAATTATAATTCTTCAACAGGCGAAGTTATAATGATAGGCTCTGTAGGGCAGAATGAAATAATACGCATAACATATTTAAAGAAAAGCAGTGAAGCAAATTTGGGAAGTATTGCGGCAGGAATAGGGGCTGTATATAAAGGCAAGTCTGCATTTTCAGCTCTTGCAGCCATTGGATTGCGGATGAATATTTTAGATGAATCTTATTCAAATGAAAGTCAATCAAGTTCCGGTTTAATAGGAGTATCAGCAAAAGCCTCATGGGATTATGATTCATTAAAAGCATATGTAACAGGAGCTTTTGCATATGAACAAACCGATATTACAGGGTTATACCGTGTTTCAGGTATGGAAGGCAATGAAATTATTTTGTCTTTACCTTCTGAGCATTCATTTATTTCTAATCCTCCAAGTTCTAATTTAGCATTAAATTTATTAAACAGAGCGGATTTAATATACAGGAATTATTTTAGCAATAGTATTTTAGGATCTAATCTAACAGATATTAATTCAAATGCATCCGTTGTCTCAGGAATTAATAGACCATATCCTGCAAAGGACAGACTGTTAGGTGAAAATCAAGTATTGGTTGCAGAATTTGATCTTAACAGTAATGATAAATGGACAGGTTATCAAGTTCCATTAAATTATGACGCTGATATTCTCTCACGTGCCGGTGAAATAGAAATCCCTTTTAGACTATACGATTTTAATAAAACTCCCGGTAATTTAAAAGTAATAATCCAAATCGGCTCTCTTTCAGGAAGAGATTTTGCATTTACAGAAAATATAAAACTTATTTGGGAAAGAGTTATTTTTTCAAATGATTGGACTGATGCTCCTGATACATTTATTAATGATAAAAACTTTAACACAAATCCTAAGATTGTACGTTTTTTACTGAGTGATGAAGACAGATTAAAATTGGCAAACGCACAGTATTTACGTCTGATTGTAACAAGCAGCGATGATATAACAGGACGCATAATACTTGCACAGCCTATTGTAAGAGGCTCTTCTTTCAGAGCTGTAACATCATCAGCATTAGGTGTAAATGCTGAGAATAATGATCGTGTAACGGCAGTAGAAACTATAGATACCGGTAACACTCTTATTCAAAAATATCCTGAAATTATCAGAAGGCTTCATGTTTTACAAAACAGCACAGAGACAAAACTTGATACGCAAAGGGTTTTAAAAATTGATTGGAAAATTAATGAAACAGGAGTATCAGCAGGAGCGGATACAAGGGTAAGTTTAATTCCTCTTTCTGATTACAGAGAACTAAGTTTTTTTATAAAACCTGTACAAATAGTCAGCAATGCAATTTTACGTTTTAAAATAGCTTCAGGACCTGATTCTGTAAATAATATTTTTTCTGTAAATATTCCGGCTAGCTATTTTACAATGGGGGAGTGGTCTAAAGTAACAATTCGTTATCAGGGAGAAAACAAAGGCATTAGAATAGACGGGATAAAAGCGGAAAATGCATCATTTTTATATAATCCGCAAAATCATCAGAATGATCATTTTCAAATAAGAGAAGGAAATTCAAATTATATTGCAATATTTATTGATCCTTTAAATTCAGAAATTATAGAAGACGGAACAATTTATCTTGATGAAATATTATTAGAAGATGCAATTATATCATACAGAATGAATGCGGGAGCAGGAATTGATTATTCAAAGAAAGGAACAATTGTTTCTATCGGAAAAGCTGATGTATTATCTGATTTTTATGTTTCAACAGCATTTGAATCTGAAGCAAGAATACAGACACAATTAGAAAATCAAGATATCAAAGGAAGTTTTATTAATCGCACAGGAGCTAAGATTTCTGTTTTTGGAATAAAAATTCAGGGAAACATTTCTTCTGCAATAGCAGATGATACATTTTTATGGAGCGCAGATCATGATATTTCAAAAACAATAGGCGCTTTTTCTGTAAAAGAATCGTTTTATGCATCTGTGTCTGACAGGATTGCACATCATAATTTTAACATTGCTTTTAATTCAAAGTTTTTTATTAAATTTGAAGCAGATGCTTATTATGATTTTTACAGACTAAGACAAAATTGGAATTTTGATATCGGTTATATACCAGCTAATTTATATATCCCGTCAATAAAAGTTAATTCACAGGCAGTTTGGTTAAAAAACGAACAATTAAATATTGATGATAATTATGCGCAATTATGGATTAGCTCATGGCGTCCTCTTATACCGGACAGCGGTGTTGGATCAGAATCAAGAAGAACTAAATCGCAATTTGTTTTAACTCAAAGAACAAAACCTGTAGGCGCTGTTATAAGTATCGAAGGGGATACATTATCATCACGAATTAATGAAATATCGCAATTTAATAATTCTACTTTTCTTGATGTTCCTGTTAATTTAAATAAGCTGATATTTAATTTTAGGGTGGGAAGAACTTATAAAACTCATCTTTCTTTTTTAGGAAAAGATATACTGGAAGATTCAAAACAATATTTTAATATTACAGAAGAATCTCTTGCTTTTTGGGAAGTTTTTCCGTTTTATTCACTTTTTTCTGAAGATTTAAACAATGCAATGGATAAAGTTATAAATGATTCTTTTTTAATACAATACGCAAATTTTAATGATCATTTCAGTGCTAGATTAACCCTTCCTTCGGTTTATAACCTTGCATCTTTTTTAATTCCTGCAAGAATTACTTTACGGATTGATAGAATAATAGAGCAGAAATATGATACAAGAGCAGATTTTTTAAATATAGGAACTTCATTAACATTTTCAAGTATAAATATGTTTGGTGCAATGGGCTATTCCCCTTTATTTAAATTTTACCAAACAGATGAGTTTAATAATTCGATTGATGTTTCTGTTGTTATTCCTCAAAATAATTCTGATTCAGAGGATATCTCTTTTAGATTGCAATCTGTAATAAATGCAGGTTTCAGAGGTTTTTCAGGCAGCCGTTTAAAATTTGAAAATATATTTACAATGCGAAAAAATAATTTATCTGATCTCTACTGGACGGAAAGTTTTATTGCTTCATGGGAAGCGCCTGTAAAAAAAAGTTTTATTAATATTATTTATAATTGGATAAAAAAAACAGCAGAAAAAGAGAGTTCATGGTTAGGTTTATCATCATTTTTAAGTTCAAATTATGAATCATTTAGAAGAGAAAGTATAGAATTAATAATCGATAAATATTCTCTAAATCTTTTGTCTGTTAATAATGATTATTTAAGATGGGCTCTTTCTATAGGACATGAAGAAATAATAAGGATATTAGGACGTCTTAATTTATCTGCATTTTGCAAATTTAAAATAAGTGATGATCAATACAGCGAAACTTTTAAGTTTGATATACTGCTAGGTACCGCTCTCAGGATAAGTTTCTAAATTATATTCAATATTTTCTATTTCATTGGCATTATTTTGTTCTGTTGTTTGATTCTGTGATGCTTGAGTTTTATTTAAATTGTCAATTATATTTTGTAACACTGGAGTATATACATTACTAATAAGAGGGTTTCTTATTAATTCTTCTAATGCAGAAATATTTTTAAATCCTTGATCAACTGCTTTTTGCATTTCTATAATTCCTTCATTTGAATCGCTGTCTGCAATTAAAAGAACCTTTGCTAATGCAAATTGTATTTCATTTTGTTTTGGATCATTAGAGTCTGATGTTGTTTCTTTTAATGCTTGTCTGAATTCTTCAATCGCTCTTGCATACATTTCGTGGAATTCCAAAACTAAAGCGTATTCATATCTTGCTTTGTGGCTTGTGTTAATAGACAGCCAATTTGAAAAACTTTCAATTGCTTCAACTTTATTTTGTTTTCCCTGACTCCTTGCAAATAGCAATTGAATATCTTTATTTTCATGCATTGCAAAAGGATATTTTGCAAGTACTTCTTCCGCTTCGCCGTACATTTCCATTGCAAAAAGCACTAACGCATGATTATAACCGTCATCTGCACTCTCAGGGACTAAAAGCAATAACCTTGCATAATGTTTACGGGCAATTTCAATATTTCCCATTTTAATTCTTGTATATGCACAGGCTCTAAGGGCTAGAACATTATCAGGATCGCGTTTTAATATTCCTTCAAAATGTTTTATTGCCTCTTCAAAACGATTTTGTTCAAATGCAAGCCGTCCCAGATTGTATTGAGATGCAACATATGTTTTATCAGCCTGTCTTGCACGGTTAAGCCATTTTTCTGCTTCATCAAATTTTCCTAATTCAAAATAAGCCATTCCGATAGAATAATATTCTTCGGCTGAAGCTGCCATACCGGCGCAGCTGCAAATTACGTTTGTAAAAAATAAACAAATTAAAATAAAAGATAAAAATATTAAAAGTTTTTTTGTTAATATTTTCATCGTTTACCCGCTGTTATGTTTTTAAGAACTGTATTTTCAATTTCTCTGTACTGAGAACGATATAGATTTGCTATACCGGAGCCGTAATCAGCCAAAAGCCGGATAATATTTCTTCGGTTTATTTCGCTGTCATTTCCGTTTATACGATCTCCTGCGTCCCCTAGACCCGGCATAATATAAGCGTCTTTATTTAAAACACCGTCCATCCAAATTGTATAGACATCGCAATTTTCAATTGCTCTAATAATTCTTAGTGTCCCTTTAAGAGCGGAAATAACATTTAAAAATTTAATTGAACGCGGTTTTATTCCTTTGCTGATTAAATAATTAACAACTGTAACAAGGCTTCCGCCTGTTGCATTCATTGGATCTGCAAATATTAAATCCTTATCATTAAGATCGTCTAAATTAAAAAATGAATTTTCCAGATCAAGGATATATTCCATATCAATTTCACGTTTGCTTTCGTTACGGTAAATTTTAAAAAGTGCAAAAGGAGTTACATAACCGCCAGATGAATATTCTTCTATTTCCTTACTCATGATCATAGAAGGAAGAAGAGCTCCTCTTAACATAACGCACATAACTGTATTTTCGATTTTTTTATCGATATTGGTTATTTTATGAACAGCGTAATTTTGTACAGGATGAGTGACAGGAGTTTTTACGATTAAATGATTTTTTTGTTCATCAGTATTTCCGCTTCCCCATGCAAGTTTAAAAAGCATTTCATAAGCACGTTGGATATAATAAACAAACTCAAAGTTTTCAGTGTTTATATCTCTTAATTTAGAAATAACTCTGGAAGCCTCAGAATGATTTTCCTGCGGCGAAACAAACGAATAAACATGAATATTGTGATTCTTTTTACATATATCCTGAAGCATATCTCCCATTTCATTGTATAGAGTGATAAGGCTTTTTTGTGCGCGTGAAACTTCATTACTGTTTTTTCTTTGAGAAAAATCCTGCGGCTTTTTTTCTAACTGTACTTTCGGGAAAATTTCTAATATTCTGTTAAAAAGTAAGGTAAGGGATTCAAGGCTGTCTTTATCGCTAGTTGTTAAATAACCGTCCAAATCAGCGGCTTTTAAAATGACCTTTTCCATGATTTAATTATAACGATTTACAGTTAATTATCAAGAAGTGAACTTTCTCTCTTCGGTTGACATTCCCCTCATTGACAAATAATAAAAAAAAGTGGATTTTAATATATATGATAAAGAAACTATCTGTAATTTTATTGACTTTTTTAATATGCATACCTTTAATTACTTGCAAAAACAATTCCACAAGTGCAATAGAAAGGGAAGAACTCTTTTCTTTAGAAATAGGACCTTTAGAGGATCAAATAGCACTATACAATCTTGAAGGAAACAGGGGGATAAGAAGAACAGCTTTTACAATGAGAGACGGGCTTTTCTTTATTGCTGACGGTAACAGCGGAAAAATTGTAAAATATAACTCTTACGGCGACTTACTATTCATGATTTATAACGATGAAACAAACCCCGTGCCTCATTCATTAAAAACCAATATTTCAAGCGAGGAGCAGGCAACAAGATGGGCATTTACCCACCCTTTAGAAGAGCCGGGTTGGATAGCCGTTGATTCGCGGAAAAATATCTTTGTAGAAGACAGGCTTCCTGTGCAGGAACAACGTTTTGATCCTGTTACAAAAGCTGTCCTTGACGGATTAATTCTGCACTTTGATCAGGACGGGCGTTTTGTAAATTATCTTGGGCGGGACGGGATAGGCGGCAGCCCATTTCCGCGTATAGTCGGGCTATCAACATCTGTAAATGATGAACTTGCCGTTACTTGCATACTTCCTGACGGCTGGGATATTTATTGGTTCAGCCCTTCGGGTGTTTTGCTTTACCTTATAAAAATTTCAAGCACCGCTGTCCCTTCTCTTCCGGATTGGCAGCAAGCTATGGCATTTATCGGCAGCATCACAGTTTCCCCCGATTCAAGAAAACTTTTAATTAAAGCGGATTACAGCAGTGACACCTTTGATCAATCTACCAATACACGCACGGGAAGCGAACCGATAAGTTCGATTATTTGGACATTGAACGTAGAAGACGGTACATACATCGATTATATAGAAATCCCTCTTTATGAGATTATAGAAAACGGAAGGCAAACTGATATCAAAGTATTTTATTCAATACTTGGAGTTTCCAACGGCGGATTAACAGTTCTTTATTTTCCTGTAGACACAGGTTATTCATTGCTTTTTGTTGACACTCAATCAGGCGAACAGAGAAAGGGTAATATCAGGTTTTCTAATGAAGAGTTAGGTTACAATGATTTTTATCTTTCAACAGAAGGTATACTTTGTGCAATGTTAGCCGATCATTTTAAAATAAAGCTTGTTTGGTGGCGTACCGATCAATTTATAGGAGAAATGTAAATGAACGATGGATATCAACCGGAAACAGATGAATCTGCTGTAAAACGTCCAAATGCAAAATATAAATTAAGTAATCCGGATAATACAGCTAAGACTGAAGACGGACTGGTTTTTTATTATAACCGCGAACGGCGATTGGAAAATGCACCTGAAGCGGTAAAGACTTTTTATAAAAATCAAAATACAAATAGTAATTTTAATCTTTTTGGTCCTCTGCTTGCAGACAAACCCAGAAAAATGCTTTTTTTCAGTATTATATTTTTATGTGCAGTAATACTTATTCTTTCATTTTTTGATTTTTTTAATAATGATTTTATCCTTGACAAAAATAAAATAGAAATAACCGCAGCCGCTTATGAAGAATCAACCATCGTTGTTCTTAAAAAGAACAGAAAAAAAGATGATGCATATTCTGGAGCTGTAGATATTGCTGTTACACCTTTTTTGCAACCGAAGTTTCCGGAACAAGAAGATCAATTACCTGTTTTTACACACCGAATATTTTTCACTCTTGAAAATGAAGAAGTATACC
This sequence comes from Treponema sp., assembly GCA_009787695.1. GTDB lineage: Bacteria > Spirochaetota > Spirochaetia > Treponematales > Breznakiellaceae > WQXQ01. The sequence continues at coordinate 18,206 of WQSW01000001.1, read as the reverse complement.
GTTTTGCTGTCCCATTTGCATCTGATGAAATGATAATGCTTCTTCAGAATGAAATAAATTCATTGCAATTAAAATTCAAACCCAAATAAAAATGTTGACTTTTATCAATTTTTAAGATATTGTATAGTTATGATCCAATTATATTTTTTATCAATTTTATTCAATGCTTTGGCTGGATATATACTTTTCACAGGCAAAGACAATGATTTAGATAATTCTTATTTTCCTATAAAAACCCCCACTTTTTACTTAATTTTAGGCATTTTGAGTATAGTAACAGGGGTATTAAAGCTTCTTTCGCCGACTTTAGACGGAATTCTTATACTTGGAGATTTAGTTCCTTCCGCAGTCGGGGTTATAGCGGGGCTTATACTGATTTTCGGCATTTACCGTCAAACAGACACTTCTTCTGTTCAAGCAGACCCAACCAAAGGGCAGCTTGATCGATTTGGTTTAAACCTCCTTACTTTCAGAAAACCAATCGGGATAGGATTATTAGCCGCCGCCCTTATACACTTTTTATTTCCCGGAGCGTTGTTTCTTTAGAAAAAGTTTTTATATTTTAATACTAAAAAGAAATTTAAAATCCATAAATGATATTCCCGCTCCTGCGAAATCGTTTTTTACTATACCATTGCCTTCATCTTTAAATGATGCGCCTATTGTTCTGTCAATAAAACGGTATGAATATTCCAAAGAAAATTTAAGAGATTTCCAAGTTAATGAAATGTTTGCCTTAGGTTCGATAAAAAGTCCAAAGCTTGTATAATCATAATATGTTCGCGGATTAGTCCATCCTGCTGGATAGGTAATATTATTATATTTAAATTCAGGTATCCACACAGATAAATGATCATCTCTTGCTATGCAGTATGTAAAAGGGCTAATTTGAAATGAAATGTTAATCGCAAATGGTGAAAGTATATTTGTACCTATTGATAAACCTGCCGCGATTAAAAGCCAATCTTGTTTATAACGGATAACTTCTTGTCCTTGATATGATACTTCAGGAGGATCATACCAAATATAATTCCCATTTCCATTTCTTCCGGAAAATGAAAAATGCATCCATGAACCGCTTATAAAGGGTATTAAATAAAATGATTTTAATACTGGTATAGAAACACCTATAACAACATCTGTTTGGAAATATTCTTTTGTTTTATTTGTATGACTGGAAAAATGAGTAAGTTCATTTCTATTACTGTTGTTCATCCAATCGCGGTTTTCTATAACCCCTGAATCATAAGGGATACCTGCTTTAAATGATAATGACGAGAAAAATCCTGTTTTTTCCAAAAGATCGGATCGGCAAAAATCAATATTAAGACCGAGATAAAAAACAGGTTTTAAATCCCATAAAAGTTCGCTTAATAAATTATCTTTTTGATTTGATACGTAAACATATTCTTGCGCCAGCCCGCTGATAAGACCTACAGACGCTCCGAAAGAAAAACTATAATTTCGCTCCTTGTTGACAGGTTTCTGTTCATTATCTTCACAAAATACTGAATTTATTTTTAAGAATAAAAAAAAGATGATGACTAAAATCTGTAAAAAAGATATAGTTTTCATTAGTATGAGAATACCTGTAAAATATGCACTTGGTCAATTGTCTAAATTATATATAATTCTCTTTGTTTTTATTATTTGTTCATGTAACTTAAAAAAAGAAGAAATACCTTTGATAGCCCCTGTTACATCTCCTTTATCAAGAGATTATATAGGTTTTGGGGTTATAACCTCTTCATTTACACATATCACATCTGAACCGGCAGAAAACAGCCCTTCTATAGGTTATTTGCGGCGAGGCTCTCTTGTAAGGATTATCAAGAGGCAGTCAATTAAAACAAACAATAATTTTGTTTCATGGGTTTATACCGACGGTTCGTTAGAAACGCGCGGTTCTATAGAAACGCAGGAATCAACGGCGCAAGGTTGGTTAAAAGAAGAAGTAATGGATATCTATGAGAGTGAAAGCCAGGCTAAAACCGCATCGGAGTCTATACTTAAATGAATACTATTCTTCTTTTTGTAATTCCTCCTATAGCAGGCGCGATTATTGGTTTTGTTACAAATGTTATTGCAATAAGGATGCTTTTCCGTCCTTTAAAAGAAGTGCGTATTTTTGGTATGCAGCTTCCTTTTACACCCGGCATTCTTCCGCGCCAGCGTAAAACACTTGCAGTAAGTATAGGATCGATGGTGGAACGCGAATTGCTGACAGCAGAAATTCTACGCGAGAGGCTTTCCAGAGATGATGTAAAAGAAAAAATTAAACAAACGATATCCAGAATCACAAAAGATTTACTTGAAAAAACTCCAAGTGAATTATCTTTACAAACAGGTTTTGGCAGCGGAAAAGAAAATTTTCTTACAAAAAGAATCCCTTCTGCGATAGAAAATGTTTATCCAGTTTTTACAAACGCTGTAATGCAATTTTTACAGCGTAACGATATACGCCGAGAATTAGAAGCAAGAGGGAGGATAATTCTTAGAAATGTTCTTTTTAAATTAAATTCGTTCCAAAGGTTTTTTGTTTCTGCAGGTCAATACGATCAAACTCTGGAAGAAAAAATGCCGGAAATAATTGATGAACTTATAAATGGTATTTCTAATTTAATAAACGAAAACAATGTAAAACAATCACTTATAACTGCCGCAGGAAATTCCATAAATAATTTAATCAGCGAACAAAATAAAACAATTGCTGAACTTTTAAATGTAAGAGAAGAAGATAAAGAAAAATTAGATGATTATCTTTTAGAAAAATTAACAGAGGCAGTAAATAATCAAATTGAAAAAGTTCTTTCTTCGATTGATATTAAAACATTAGTTTCTGACAGAATTGATTCACTTGAGATGATTAGAGTAGAGCGTATTATTCTTGATGTGCTTTCTAACCAATTAAAATATGTAGAACTTTTCGGCGGCGTGCTTGGTTTCTTAATGGGGCTGTTTCAAGCAACCTTTAGTTTTTTTGTCAGATAAAATTTATTTTAATCCCAATTGCCCGCAAGCGCCCATTATTGACCTTCCTTTTCGGCGGCGCATTGTAACTTTTAAATTATAATTTTCAAGCATTTTAATAAACTCCGCAGTCTCTTTTTTTTCAGGCTCCTTAAGAGGCTTTCCTTCAAAGAATAAACCTTCTACAGGATTCCATGGGATAATATTTATTACAGTTTCAAGTCCTTTTGAAAATTCAAATACAGACTTTGCGTCTTTTTCACGTGTGTTAATCCCTGCTAATAAAGGAATTTCAAGAGTGATGCGGCCTCCGCCGTTTTTTTGGAAAAGCAAAAGAGCATTGTGTATTTTTGAAAGAGGATTACTTGCTGTTATAGGCATAAGTTTCTGACGCAGCATTTCATCTGCTGTTGTCAGTGATAATGCAAGACGGGAGCAAAAAAACTCAGTCTGTGCAATTTCAAAAAGACCTTCGCAAATTCCGCAGGTGGAAACTGTTATCCTGCGTCTTGAAAAGTTTAATCCTTCTTTATCGTTAAAAAAAGTTAATGCTTTTTTTAAGTTATCAAGATTTAAAAGAGGTTCTCCCATTCCCATTATAACGATATTATCAATTGCGTGCTCTTTTTTTATAGTTTGTTCATCATTATTAGAAGTTTCACATAATGTTTTTAAATGCAAATATTGTTCGATTATTTCTTTATGATCTAAATTACGAATAAACCCAAGCGATCCTGTTTTACAAAAGACACAGCCTGCAGGACAGCCTGCCTGAGTTGAAATGCAGGCAGTTAAACGTTTTTTTTCATCGCTTAATAAGACTGCCTCAATATTTAATGGGCTGTCTTTTACAGAAACTACGATTTTTTTAGATTCGTTTTCTTCATAACAGGCTTTAACAAAGCTTGAATAAATATTAAAATTTTCTTTTAATTCATTTTGCAGTGTTAAAGGAAGGTCTGTCATTAAAGAAAAATCATTAGCACCTCTTAGTATCCATTTATAAATTTGTTTTGCTCTGAAACTTTGTGTAGTAAAACTTGAGATTAGCTCTTTTATTTCATTTACCGATAATCCTGCAAGAGATTGCAAAGCCTGTGTATTCATTATTAAATATTTTCTAGCATTTCAGAAATCTTTTGATTTTTAATTCCAAATTTTTGAAAATCTTCGAGTACTTCTTTTGCTTTCTTTTTATCTCCTATTTTTAAATAACATTCAGAAAGTTCAATATAAGGACGGAAATTCTTGCTATCTTGCTGTATCAGACGTTTAAAAGAAATAATTGCTTCTTCAAACTTTCCCTGTGATTTTGCGATAAGCGAAAGTCCCATTACAGCATAAGTGTCAAATTCTATATCAAGCGCTTTTTCATAAAAGATTTTTGCTTTTTCAAAATCATTTAAATTGCGGTAAGCATCGCCTGTTCGCGTTAATATCATTTTATTTTTTGGGTCTAATTCTAAAATCCTATTCCAGTATTCAAGAGATTTTTCAAATTGATTCATTCCGCGATAACAATCTGCAAAACCAAAAAGAGCATAGAAATTATCCGGGTCTCTTTTAATTGCTGCTTCAAAATAGGGGATACCCTGATTGAATGTTTTCAATTTTCTGTGACAATTCCCGATTGATGTTAAAACGCGGATATCAACAGTATCAGTTCCGTCCTTGAGCATCTGTTCCCAATAAAAAAGCGCTTCGTTATAATCTTTAAAATCATAATGCAAATGCCCCAATCCTATAATTGCATAAGGATTATTGGCTTCCATTTCTAAAACTTTTAAATATGTTTTTTTTGAGTTTGTAAAATCCCTTACCTTGCGGTATGCATCTGCCGCTCTTGTAAGAACTGTAATATTTTTATTATCATGTTCAAGATATTGCTCCCAGATTTCAATGGCTTTTTGATACTGGTTCATTGCCTTGTAACAATCGGCAAGTCCGAAAAGAGCGTAATTATTACCGGGGTGATGTTCAAGGCATCTTTGATAATACTTAACAGCCTCTCGCATTGAGCCTGTTTTACGGGAGGCGTCTCCCATACCGACAAGCGCGTAATTGTTGTTTTCATCAAGTAATAAAATTTTTGAAAAACAATCTATAGCATCGTCTATCTTATTTTCTTTTAAAAGATGATATCCTGATTTTGATATTTCTGAAATATTAAAAGATATAGAACCTGAGTTTTCTCCGGAAGATTCGTTAGCATTTAATTTGTCAGGTTCATTCATTTTTAATTTCCTAAAGTGACATTAAACATCTGAATTACTTTCCATTTGGTTTTCACTTTCTGTACTTGAAGCTTCGCCGCTGCGAGGCTCGAATGATGCAAAATCAGTCAGCATATCAGGCTCGTTGATCATGCTTTGTAAAACACTTGATAATTGCTCAATTAAGATTTGAGACTTGTTTTTATCAGGTGCAATCCAATACATTTTTAATGCTTCAAGTATTCTGCCTTTGGATTTGTAATAATCCCCAACTCTGGAAAGACCGTCTGAATAACCGGTTGTCATAAAGACCCTGCGTGCTTCTTCAATTTTTCCGTCATTAAAGAGTTGATTTCCTCTGCGGTTTAAAGCCGCTTTTTGAGAGCCGTCTACAGGTGTTGGAACTGATACTTTAATGTAGGCGTTTTTGTCATCGAATTTTTCTTTTAAGGATTTCTCCATATTTATATTATCTGTAGTTTTTTATTAAAAAACAAGTGTTAATTTTACACTCTTTCAATTTTAGTCAAAAAGTTAATTAAACAACAAGTAATTTGCTGATAATTACCCCGGTAATCTGACCGAATTAAGCAGTCTGTTAAGCGCAATAAGAGGATCTTCATACATAACAAATCTGAAACGCATTTCATAATTTTTATCGGAGATTATTCTGATGGTTTTATTTATGCAGTCTTTTACTTCGTTTGAACCAATATCAGGGAAATATTTAGTTTTTTTCGGAATAAATGTCAACTGGCTTCCGTTTCTTCGGATTTCACCTATGTGCGCAGGCATTGGAACAAGGAAAATATGATAATCATCCGATTTATTTCCGCCTACTGTCAGACTGTAACCTGATTTTAATGAATGAATATTGCGTTTTCCTATATTTGTATTTTGATCTTCAACAAAAAGATTAAGCAATAAAGGACCTGAAGGATTGATCACTACAGGTTTTCCGTTTTCTGCCGCAGCCGGTCTGTCATCGTATGGAGTGCTGCGTCTTGTCGGTCCGGAGGTATAATTTATTACTTCGCGCTTGGGGGCTTTTTCATCAGAAGAAACAGATTTTGCGGTCTCCGCCTTTTCTTTTGATTTTGTATTAGAATCGGATGCTTGTGACATTACGCGGTTAGGGCTTGATCTTAATTTGCGCGATAACAGGAAAATTAAAAGACCAAGTATTAAAAGTATTAAAATTATAATTCCAATAATTAACGGCAATGAAGAAGAATTTATTGATGATGATGTTTCTGTTGTACTTACATTATTTGATGTTGATGATGTATCGGAAACTCCGTTGTTACTGCCGCCGCTTCGAGGCTCGCTTGTATCAGTTGATGTTGTATTTGCAGAAGTGCCGGAGGAGCTTGTGCCTGATGCAGTGCTGCTTGAACCTGTTATAGTGCCTGAGCTTGATGAAGTGCCTGATGCTGCCGTAGTCCCTGTAGATGCGGTAGTAGTTCCAGAGCTTGATGAAGTGCCGGAGCTAGTTGTTGCCGAAGTGCCAGAACCTGATGCAACAGAAGCGCCTGTTGTTGATGTTCCGGAGCTTGATGTTGCAGAAGTGCCTGAACTTCCTGAGCTTGTTGAAGTGCCGGATGTTGACGTAGTCCCTGTAGATGCAGTAGTAGTTCCAGAACCGGTGCTGGTTGTTGCAGCAGTGCCGGATGTTGATGTGCCAGAACCTGATGCAGCAGTAGTGCTTGTTGTTGATGTTCCAGAGCTTGATGAAGTGCCGGATGTTGCCGCAGTGCCGATTGTTGAAGTGCCGGAGCCAGCAGCCGTTGCAGTGCCGGATGTTGATCCTGTAGGTGCAGCGGCAGTACTCGGTCTTGAAGTTCTCGGAGGACGTCCTGAACTTGGAAGATTGCTAAGAGGCTGTCCGGGATTTACTTGTACTATATCAACGGTTGTGTTTCTTGATGCAAGACGTGTTCTTGAGGCGGCAGCCAAGCTGCTTGAATCTGAACTGCAAGTGACTAAAACTATTTTTTTAGGGCGGCTTGGAAGGGAAGTGACATATTCTTCCGTATAGGTTAAAGCGGCTCTTACATTGTTTGTGTTTTCAATAGGGTATTGAAGGAATATACGCGCAATAATTGTTTGAAGATCCCCAACACCTGAAATACTGCGCGCTGCGTCTAATTTTGGGATTTCAGAAAACGGTATAAAATGAAAAGTGTCTCCCACCCTTAGGAATTCTGTTAAAAATGCGCCGGATAAATAATTGTTTACATTATCATAAGAAGAGCTCATTCCGGTTGAGGTATCTAACAATAGGATTAAATCAATAGGAGGCGTATTTTGCCCGTATACAGTATTCACGCTTAAAAAAATAATAATTAACATTATAAATGTTTGTGCAGCCTTAGCCGCGCCAGCATATTTCCTTTTCATAACCACCTCTTAATAGCCTGACCATTAATTTTTGTGCTCATACAAGTTTAAAAAACTGCTGCTGTTATTTTTTCTATCAAATAAGTAATCCTTTCGTCATTTATTGCAAATTCAAACCTTTCACCTTCTTCTTTTTTAAGTATAGCACTGCCGAACGGAGATTGATAGTTAATAATGTTATTTTTTGAATCAGATTCCCACGGACCTAAAATTGTATATTCTTCTTTTTTTCCGGCTGTTTCATTAAAAAGAACAACCGTTGTACCAAAAGATACTCTTGAGGTATTAATTGTTTTAGGATCGAAAAGCTGGGCTTTTTCAAATTCTGCATTGAGTTTTGCAACTTGAATTTTTAATTGTTCTTGTTTTTCCAATGCCGCTTTATATTCTGCATTTTCTCTTAAGTCACCGAGTGACAGAGCATATTCAATTTCTTTTGAGTTAGCAGGAATCTCAACATCGGTTAAATGTCCCAAAAGTTTGCGTTTTTCTGTGAACATTGCATGTGTTACCCAAAGACCGCTTGATGTTTCTTTCTTTTCAATATCGCCGAAGAATTTAAAATTAGGAAATTTTAATGTAATACGATAGCGCAGATTTTGTTTTTCTTGAGGATCAAGGTCTTTTACTCCGTTTAAGAATGTAAATATTCTAATGATTGCATCTTCGTCTGATTTATCAATATAAGAAGTTAATTCGCCGTCTTTAAAAAGAATGTTATACACAAGTTTATTAATTTTACGGTTCTCTACAGTATCTTTATTGTTTTTAATATCACGGTAAGTTATATCTAAAACATGAATAAGGGCTATAAGCTGTTTTTCTATACCGATATCTGCATTTTTAAACCATTCTTTATTTTTTGCATTTTTATAAATCCACACAGCAGCTTCGCGGTTTTCTCTAAGATGTTCAAAACATTCTTTGCATAAAGCAGAAAGTTTATCGTTATAACCTTCTGCTTCAAGCTGTTCAGGGATTATAGATAATTGCGAGACAGGAAATAACTTAATATAAATATCAGACCAGTTTTGAACATAAAGTTTTACATTATTTAAAAAATCTAATTTTAATTTAGAATCTTTTAATGATTTAAAAAGAGAAGGCAAGTCATTTATTTTATTGAAAATATCATTAAAATTAACAGGTATAGCGTTTTTAAGGTACAGATAATTTTTATTTTCTGATGTTTCTTTTAATAAAAGAAAAGAAGCAATCGAATATTCAATTTTTTGGCTGTCTGCTGACCCTGTTTGCAAAGTTAAAAAGTTTTTAAAATAATTGAGCATATCTGTAAATAATTCTGAATCAGGAGAGGCTTCTTTTTTATTAACGTAATCTCTGAATGCAGATAACTTATCGTAAAAATTACGCTGGGCTGTAAACTCGTTAAATAATTTTTGCGTAATACTGACAGTGCCGGAGCGGACAGTAAAAATATCGCTGTCTTCCGCATCCACTCCAAAATCAGGATTTGATTTTAGAATTTCGCGTGCTTTTGAACTCCATGTTGACCATTCTCCTGCAGTAAGAAGGGCGGGAGACAATTCTTGTTTTATTTTTTTCATATCGCAGAAGTTGCCGAAACTTTTTATGATTGTCTTTAATGCCCAAATTATATTTTCATCTTTATCTTTAATTTTTTCTCTTAGCCATTCTTTTTTCTTGGTTGCTTTTAAAACCCAAATATGATTTTTAGACAATGTTTGAAGAGCATCAACCGCCATTTTTAACAGCATGGTATGACCTCTTTTTTTGGAAAAATCAATTGTAATTTCATCTTTTACGATGCTTGCAATTTTTCCTACACCCCATGTGCGGTGATATACAAAGTTACCCTTATCGAATGCAATATGTTTTTCAAAATCGGCTATCGCCTGATGAACTGCGCGGTAATGCTGAGAAAGATTTGATATGCGGATATATTCATCTAATTGGCTGTGAGATGAATATTTTTTTCTGTAACATTCAATTATTTCTTTGCGCGCCTGATTATCCCTTTCATCATATTCAAGAACAATTTTTAAAATATTAATTGCGATATCAATATCTGTTTCTTTATATTTTGCATAAAGTTCGTTCAGTAAAATTACAGCTTTATCTTCGCTTATTGTTTTTGCAATCTTTTTTTGAATATGCAAAAAGAAATCGATGTCTTTAAAATCGATAACAATTAGTTTTTCCCAAATTTCTTTTATATTTGCAAAATTTCCCTTGCTTAAATACCTATGAAGGGCTTTTTTATAAAAATCGATAGTTTCATCTTTTTTACCTTGTTTTTCGTAATGCTCGGCAAGATTTTTAACAATTTCAGCTTCTTCAAAATCTACTTTAACAAGCCTTTCCCAAATATCAAATATTTTTTCTTCTTCGTTATCGTTCTTATAACAATCTGCAAGTGTGCGCAAAGCATATTTTGATTCGCCGTGATCAAGTATTCTTTCGCAAAGATACTTTACAATGTTCCACTTGTGATTATCTAAAAAGATTGATACAAGATTGATTATCGCAGCATCATCAATAATTTGACGCGAGAGTGCAATCATTCCTGAAATATATAAGGCGATTATACTGTTTCTTGTATGAGACAAATGATCATCGCAGTTTTTCTTTAAATCATTTATAACTTTTTCTTCGCGGGCGGTTTTTAAGACAGCGTCAAGTTCTTTAAATTGGTTTGTCGAATAATTTCCAAGACTCGCTCTTGTCCATTTTTCTTCGTTAAGCGATTCTTGTACACTTTTCAGAAGGGCTTGCGCTTTTTCTGAATATGCAGGAAGGGTCGCCGCTTCATTGTGCTGTTCACTTGAAGAACCCGCCGCTTGCTGTGTTTCTGTTTTGCTATTATCCATAAATTATCACTCCTCATGTTATCCGGTGTAAATATTATAAATTTCCGGATCTTTTAACTGTATTTTTAATAATGTATCTTCGATATGCGAAGATTCTTCTTTTACCGCTTCATAATAATCTATAAGCCAAAAATAATGATTTAAGAGCCTTGGCTTAATCAGCTCTCTTCTTGCAGGATTTGCCTCATATTCCGCTTCTAAAGAAAAAATAGATTGCTTTAACCTTCCAGCCTCTATTTGTTTTAATTCTCTTTGAACAGAAAAAACTTTCCAAAGGTGACCGTAAACAGGAATCCATTCGCATAACGCTTCGTCTTTAAAACCCATTTCAGAAACTTTACTGCTTAAATTCAAAATAAGAGCTGATTCCATAACATTAAGATCAATTTTTGCAGGATCAATAAAAAACGCTTCTTTGAATAATGCCTTAGCCGGTTTCATCTGTGCAAGCAATGCGTTTACATCTGCCAGTTCGGCAAGTATTTGCGCATCATGCATTTTACTGTTGAATGCCTGTTCAAGATAAAATAATGCCTCATCGTAATTTCCAAGCCCTTTATTGCATCTTCCCGCATAAAGAAGTAAACCAGTATCATGCTGATTTGAAGGGTTACTGAGCAACCCTTCAAAAAAAAAGAGAGCTTGCGAATAAACAAAATAACGAACAGTGTATTGACACCTTTCATATTTTGTTTGTAATAATTTATAAGATTCAACAGGATTGATCTCTTGTATCTCATTTAACTGTCCTAAAAACGAATAATACGGTTTAAGTAAAGAAATTAAATATGCTCCCTTTTCATATGGGGTTTTTAATTCATCTATCCTCCTGGAATTTTCAAGCCACCAATTGACACATTTAAGCGCGTGCTTGATTTCTGTATTTTCATAATCTAAATCGAGAGCTTCTTCTAAAAGGGAACAAGCGGCGGCAGCATCGGAGGCTTTGAGTTTTTCATAGGCTTCTTGCAAAAGCCCGGTTGCTTGCAAACCTTGTTTGTGCCCTTTATCCATTTTTTCTCATTTCATTATATCATTTTTTTTAGGTTTGACAATAGCACCCGTTCAATGTATTATATCTTGATCTTAAGTTAGGTTTTAAAAAATGAATAAAACAATTGTTTCACCGTCAATTTTATCGGCAGATTTTGCAAATTTCGGTCAATCTATCTCTGAGATTGATGCATCCGGAGCGCAATGGATACATATGGATGTAATGGACGGCTCTTTTGTTCCGAATTTGACATTCGGCCCTCCGCTTTTACGCGCGTTACGCGGAAAAACCAAGTTATTTTTTGATGTCCACCTAATGACCGTTACGCCAAACCGCTTTGTAAAGGAATTTGCGGAGGCTGGAGCCGATGCAATCACCTTTCATTATGAGGCTGAAGTACATTCTCAAAAATATTTAACAGAAATTCGAAGTTTAGGGCTTAAATCCGGTATCGCCATAGCGCCTGCAAGCCCTTGCAGCGTTTTGGAAGAAGTACTGCCTTTTATTGATATTGCACTTGTTATGACGGTAAACCCGGGTTTCGGAGGGCAGACCTTAATCACAGAGTGTCTTGAAAAAGTAGTAAAACTGGCAAAAATGAGGGAAAAAGCAGGTTTAAATTTTCGCATCTCTGTAGACGGGGGCATCAACGAACAAACCGCTCTTAAAGCCGTAAAAGCCGGAGCAGACACCTTAGTAATGGGTTCAGCCTTTTTCGGAATAAACGACAAAAAAGGTTTAGTGGAACGGCTGGAAAATTAAATCCGCTGGAAAAATCTGCCGAAATTTAGTATAATATGGATATGAGTCAAATAAGACACATTATTTTTGTGCTTTTAATCGGAGTATTATTGTTCCCCTTATCGGCGCAGGAAAATATCTTTGCTCGTAGGTTTCAAAACGGATCAGAACTTTATCAGCATTCCAGATGGCAAGAGGCAAGTATAGAATTCCGCAGAGCGCAGGAAAGCGCCAGAACTATGAATGATTGGTCGGCTGCGCTTTATTGGCTTATCCTAAGCGAACTGGCAAACTCTGATTACGGATCGGCGCTCAGAGATATGGCAGAACTTGAAAAACACGCACCCGCATCCCCTTATGCAAGAGATATGGTTTATCACAGAGCAAGGATTTATTTCTTGCAGGGATACTTTGAAGAGGCTCTTGCTTTATTTAACAGATATAATAATTCAACAACCGATGACAGTAAAATGTCGGCAGATAGAAGAGCTGCATCTTTTTTTTGGATGGGCGAATGTCTTTATACGATGAGTCAATTTGAAGAAGCGCAAAAATTTTATGCTTGGGTTATTGCAAGATATCCGGGAAGCCCTAAATTTGAGGCTGCTTCTTACCGTATGGATTTAATAAAACAAAAGAAAATAGAAGCGGAACTTTTAGCCCTCCTTCAGTTAAGCCATGAAGAAGCCCTTAGAACAAGCGAAGATTATCAGAGAACGATCAGAACATATGAACATACGTTAAATGTGTATCAAAGACGTATAACAGACCTTACAAATACTTCAGGAACACAAAATGATGTTTCACGTATTCAAAATGAATCAAGGCTTCAGTCTGCAGTAAATGAATATAAAAATGATGCTTCCAATGTGCGGGGCTCTTATGCAGAAGCACAAGTTATACATGACAGCAGTTTAGAAGAGCAGTTTGTGCCCGATGTTACGCAAATAAATCAATTTCATAATCCGTCTTTAAATCAAAGAAACACAATTGATTCAAATGAATCTCTTAGAGAAAGGGCAAGGCAATTAGGAAATAATGTTCAGCAAATTTTAAGAGACGGAGGAGCTCGGTGAGATTCTCAGGAAGAGCCTTAAACTTAACTGCTGTTTTTTTAATTTTAATAATTTTTTTTAGCTGTGAATCTTTTAAAAATTATATAAATAAATTTTCTGATGACGGAACACCTGTAAGCACCGAGAATGTGCCGAAAAAAAGCAAATCCCGTTCAAATAAAAAAACTGTAAATGAAACCGTTGAATCAAATGAAATTGAACAACCCCCTGTACGGGAAACAAACACGCAACAGCCAAGAAGAAATACCCAACAACAAACTCAGCAGCAAACGCAACAGCAGGCTGTTAGAACTTCTGTAACAAGAAATGTAACAGAATCAAGTGACGGATTGGTTCGTTTATTACTAAACGAAAAAACAGGAAGTTTTTCATTATATTATATTCCCGATCCGCAAACAAGAAATTATGTTTCGTTATTCAGCAATAAAAATCCAAGAACAAGTTTTTTATCACTTTCTGTAAATAAAAAAATACATCGGTTAGGAAGATCAAATTCTTTTACTACAAGAGTTGAAAGACATAACGGCGATCCCGCTTTAATTTTTGAATCTGATTCTTTATTGGTTATTCAATCCTTTACACCGATTAAAACAATCAGTGCAAACAGCGCAAATGGAGTAATGATTTCAGTAATAATTGAAAATAAACTCAGCAATGAAGAACTTTCCGTAGGCGTAAAAATGTTAATTGATACAGATTTAGGCGAAGAAAAAGGTTTAAATCCCTTTGTTACAGATGCCCGTATATTAAATAATGAAATTCAAATAACAGGAATTTCAGGCGAAAGATATTGGGTTTCAAAAGGAAATTGGGTTTCATTAATGGGAAGTATTAAAAACCCGGAGAATCCAAATGCAACGCCTCCTGATTATATTCATTTTGCAAACTGGAAAAGATTAAATGACGTTCCTTGGGAACTGCGTTATTATGAAGGAAGATCATTCAGTAATTTACCATTTTCAATAAATGATTCTGCTGTTTGTTATTTTTATGAGCCTGTTTCGATTGCAGGCGGATTGAGTGTTAATTATTCTATTTACCTTACAACAGAAGACCAGCAATGGTATTTTCCTGAGAATATTTCAAATAATACACAGTACTACAGTTCAAACAATAATGTTTCAAACTCTGCGCCGCAAACAACTTATTTGAATGTTCAAACAACAAATACATATCAAGAACAAAATCCAACCAGTGCTTATCATGCTTCGCAAATTCTACATAAAACAGAAACGATTGGAAATAATGCAGTAACATACAATTTATTGGACAGCGATAGGGAAACTTTAGCAAGAATGCAGGAAATTCTGGATCAATTTATTGCAGGTGAAATTAATTTAACCGAACAAGACCTTTCAGAAATTGAAAGAGTTATAAACAGTTACGGAACACGAACTGCTGGGAATTAATTGTGTTATACATTAAAGGCGATCCCTTATTAGACAAAGCTGCTTTTTTGGCAAAAAAAGGCGATTTTGAAAATGCAATAAAAATATTACAGGACGAAGAAAGTCAATATAGAAATTCATTGCAATTTTACCAAATTTTAGGAATTATATGTCTTCATGCAGGCAGATATGTTGAAGCATATGAATGTTTAAAAATCGCTAAAAGAATAAAACCTAAAAATGATAAATTAATTTTACTGGGTATCGCAGTTTTTTCACTTAAAAATTTAAATACTGTTCAGGCAGTTGATTGTTATCTTGATGTATTAGAGTTAGAGCCGAAAAATAAATTAGCTAAAAATGCTCTTGATATAATCAGAAAACATTCTGCTTCTGAAACATTAGCCGATTGGGTATCGTCTCCTGCAAGGCTTTCAAAATTATTTCCGCCTATTCCCGCTCCTTTTTTTAATAAAAGAATAATTATAAGTGCTGCTATTGTAATAACGGCAGTTTTTCTTTTAGTTTTTGGAATACTAATTCTTTCAAAAACAATCGCAAACCCATTTAAAAAACAATCGGATCGTCCAAGTGCAGAGTATACACTTTCTGCACAAGAAAGAAGGGAACCGATTGAAACAGGCGGCTATTACAGATATATTCTAACACGCGATCAGGCAATAAACCTTTACGACAGGGCTTTATCATTATTTACCAATTACCGTGATGAGGCTGCAAAAGTAAGTTTAAACCGTATAATTGAATCAAACGCATCAGAAGGTTTAAAAAACAGGGCGCATCTTTTAATCGAGAACATGGAAGTGCCGGGTTTTGATAATTTTAAAAGAGCGGATAACCCTTCTTATTCAGATATTAAAACAGAACCTATTGTTTACAGAAATGTTCATGTAATCTGGAGAGGCATGGCGACTAACACAGAGGTGACAGATGATAAAACAAGTTTTGATTTACTTGTTGGATATGATACAAGAAGAACATTGGAAGGAATTGTTACTGTAATATTTGACAGACCGGTTGCTATAAATACAGAACGTCCCTTAGAAGTGTTAGGAAAAATAATATTAACATCTTCTGCTGATTTTATATTAGAAGGCGTAGCGATTCATCAATCAGGAAGACTTGAAGAATAAAATAAATGAAAGCGGTTATTCAGCGTGTTAAAGATGCTTCAGTTACTGTTGACGATATTGTTAAAGGAAAGATAGAAAGCGGCTTATTGGTTTACTTAGGCGTTGCACATGATGACAGCGAAAAAGAAGCGGATTGGCTTTCAGAAAAAATCGTAAACTTAAGAATATTTAATGACAGCGAAGGAAAGATGAATCTTTCTTTAAAAGATTTAAACACAAATGAAATATACAGCGATTTTTCAGGTGCAAAAGTTCTTATGATTTCTCAGTTCACTCTGCTAGCAGATGCCCGCAAAGGAAGAAGACCGTCATGGAATGGAGCGGCACCTCCTGAAAAAGCAAAATCACTTTATGAATATTTTATTAAAACGATAAAAAATCAAGGTCTTGTTTGCAAATGCGGAGAGTTTCAAGCTCACATGATGGTATCATATACTAACGACGGACCTGTTACGATTATTTTAGATACAAAGGAAAATTAATAAAGAATTTATCTCCCAATACGCCAAGTTCTTATTTAATATTGCAATTATATCATCACGTATACTTGCGTTCCTTGTATTATATTAACTAATTTATATGAAATCATTTGGTCAAATTCTGAGAATAACTTTACGAGAACGCATAGCTGATCCAAGTTATTTGGGTAGCCTTGTCAATGTCGTATTATTAGATGTTTGGAATGATAAGCCCAATGATAAAATAATATCAGATATTGTGGACGAAGTTTTAAGAAAAGCTTCTAGTGATGGAACTTTCGGTCTTTGTAAACGTGGTGGTAAAGATATATCTATTTCTATGGAAACTGATGAAGAGCGNAATGATTCATTATTAGAAATTAAAATATTTGTAGATGAATTACTGGCAACGTGTATGAATTACGCTGAAAAACATAAGTCTAAAGGTAGTCGATATATGAAACTATCTAAATACTTTGGTGACTTGCAAAGAGTGCGTATTCTTTATTCTGCATTAGTTATGCAAATTGCGAAAAAGCTCGGTTTTCCAATTCCTAAAAATTGGGAAACTGCAACTGGTTTTACACCTTCTTTTGAAAATCTTTTAAAAGACCCTCAATAATAAAATTGTCGTATTTTTTGCACTCATCACAATATGAAGTAACTATAGCAGTAGCAACTGTGTTAAATTCGATTGTATCATTAATATCCTCAATTATGCGTATTTGATTTGTAAAATCATGNAATAACAATTTAAAGTTTTNAAGATTATTATAAGCAACTGATAAACTTACCGCAAGATAAGAATCCTTATTAATCTCCTTTCTAAAATCCTCATAATTATCTGTAAATACAATCGGCAAGTTCTCAGAAATTTCGAGAATTTTATCTTTTGTTTCTGGTGTAACCCAGCAAAGCATTCTTGTATATTTAGGCATATTCTTTCCTTCCTGTATATATAAATTAAATATTAAGTACTATTTTGTCAATCTTATAGATAATATCAATTTTTAACTGCTGTAAACCCTTATTATTTTCCCTCTTTAATCCAATCATAACCATAAATTTTAGCTATAGCAGTCCATGATGTCGCAGAAATCTTAGAAAACGTTACGCTCCCCATTCTTTTTTGATAAATGGGCTTTGAATCAGATAAAATATCAGTTAATATTGTTCCATACCAATCATAATTTGGTTGAAATAATAACTTTGTATTTAATTCAGATTGTGCTGCGGATTTTGCCGAATTTTCAATTTGTAACCACATTGAAGCAGAAGGCGGATTTAATTGTGAACCTTCAACTGCTCCATATCAAGTGGCTGCTACCATTGCGTCTCCGAACATATAGCGGCGTTAGGTGACATGGTACTTGCAGCGAGCCTCGCAGATGCGAAGCTTTCAGTACGCAAGACGAATTTGGTGACAGGCGCCCTCCTCTTAAGGTTTTATTTTTCTTGAGGCATTGCTGTCTATTGACAACTTCTCATTTGTATAGTATATTTGATACATAAAGGGAATAAAAATGACCAAACTTGAATACACATTCAAAACCGACACGCTCTTCAAAATACTGTTCGTGCAATATCCCGATTTATTAAAAAATTTAGTCTGCGAATTATTACAAATCTCAAAAAAAAGCATAACACAATTTGAAATAACAAACCCCGAAATGCCCCCAGAAGCGATAGGGGAAAAATTCTGCCGTCTCGATATAAACTTGATAGTAGACGGACAAAGAATAAGCCTTGAAATCCAAGTGCAAAACGAGGGGGACTTCCCGGAAAGAATATTACATCAATGGGCAAGAATTTATTCCAATTCAATAGAAAGCGGCGACGATTATATAAAACTGCCCCGTACCATAATAATCAGCATAATAGATTTCCCGCTGTTAAAATGCAAAGAATACCACTCTGAATTCCGCCCCTTAGAAGTAACAAGGCACGAAGAATTGACAAACAA